>CAZXCE010000467.1:0-6791 GCA_964639175.1 uncultured Clostridia bacterium | reverse complement strand
TGTGTTCCTCTGTGTCCTCTGTGGTGAGATGGTTGATCCCCGTCCCATGTGGTGACGCCACGATGTAGTTTTCACCTCAGGTTGGAGATGAATCAGGTACATCGGAAAATTTGGGTAATGACAAGGTTCAGGGTTCAGGGTTCAGAGCCTTTGAAGAAGTAATTTTTATGTCGTTTATGCCCTTTTCTCAAAAATCCTGAACCCCGAACCCCTGTATTTCAACCCCGGAACCCGGAACCCTGGATCTGTATGAAACCTGAAAAATTGAAAGCCGTCGCCTGGGGAGTGGTCGTCACACTGGTGTTGACGGGGATGATTGTGGCTGGTTCGCGAAACCTCACCCACTTTGATGCCGCACTGGTTGGCTACACATTTGCCGTTCTGTTTGCCGCGTTTGGATTGACCTACCGGTATTCAATGTGGCTGCAACGCCCACCGACCGCCATGTATTGGAAACGCGGCTGGCAGGTGTTTTTTCGCCCTCAATATCTGATCCACAATGCTATCCACTGGGTGAAAAAGGTCAGTTCTGATTTTGCATTCAATCAATTTATTTTTCGTCGAGGCAAAGCGCGCTGGGGTGCGCACTGGTTCATTATGTGGGGATGTGTGCTGGCAATCGCCATCACCTTCCCCCTTGTTTTTGGATGGATTCATTTTGAAACCGTCCCTGAAAACCTGGAATGGTATCGAACCTTTGTTTTCGGCTTTCCAACCTTTTCCTTTCCAGTCCATTCCCTGTTTGGCTTTCTGATCTTTCACGGGTTGGTGTGGGCCTCGTTTGCCGTAATTTTAGGCGTCATGCTCGCGATGCGCCGCCGGATGCGCGACCACGGGGCCGCCGCAATCCAGCAATTTGGCGAAGATTTTCTCCCGCTTATTCTGTTGTTTGCTGTCAGTGTCACGGGGCTGATGTTGACCGCCAGTTATTCGTGGATGAAAGGATATGGCTATGAATTTCTGGCAATCCTCCACGCTATCACCGTTATTTTTACCTTGCTCTGGCTTCCCTTCGGTAAATTTTTCCATATTTTTCAACGCCCGGCCCAGCTTGGGGTCAGCTTTTATAAAGAAATCGGCACGCTTGAAGAACAGGCGCAATGTCGTCGGTGTGGTGAAGCCTTCGCCTCAAAAATGCATGTCCAGGATTTAATCCAGGTTCAACAGCAACTGGGGTTCACGTACGAAATTGACTCAGAAGTTGAGCATTATCAATGGATTTGCCCGGCCTGCCGAAGACGGATGCTGGCCATTGCGCAGGGGCAGGTCTGGAAAAACCAGGGCTGAAAAAACCAGGGCGAAGGGCTGAGGGCCTGGGGCTGAAGAAAATAGGTTCAATACCTGACGTCTTCAGCCCCAGGCCCTGAGCCCTGGTTGTAGCCTAACTACCACATACACAAATTATACCGATTTGTTATGGAATTCTCGAATGAGCAAACCGTCAAGTAATTCAATTAAATAAACTTAGTGAACTACTGACTACTGACTACTGACTACAAACTGGTATTTCAAAAAACTTATGGCTAAACTCCCTGTTACACTCGAACACCTCACCGAATCATTTGGCCCACATCTGGCTCGCAATACTGGAAACCGGCTGGCAACTGGAATTGAACCAGACTCGGTCGTGAAAACACACTGCTGCTTTTGCGGGCAGCAATGTGGCATCCAGCTCAAAGTCAAAGATAATGAGGTGATTGGCTTCGAACCCTGGGAAGAGTTCCCATTCAATCGTGGGATGTTGTGCCCCAAGGGCGTGAAGCGGTACCTGCAGGGCGCCCACCCAGACCGGCTACTTACGGCACTTAAACGGGATCCTTCACATCCATCAGGGTTTAGCCCGATGCCCTATGCCGAAGCGATTGACCGGGTGGCAACCGAAATCAAGCGTATTCAGGCCGTCCACGGGCGAGACGCATTTGCCCTGCTCAGTGGGGCCAGCCTGACCACTGAAAAAGCCTATTTGATGGGAAAATTTGCCCGTGTCGCGCTCAAAACGGCCAATATTGATTATAACGGGCGGCTCTGTATGGTCAGCGCCGGAGCGGGTAATAAAAAAGCCTTCGGAATTGATCGAGCGGCTAACCCCTGGTCCGATATGTTGAAAACGGATGTGGTCTGGATCAGCGGCGCCAATGTGGCCGAATGCGCCCCCATCACAACCAATTATGTGTGGCAGGCTCGTGAGCATGGCGCCAAAATCATCGTGGTTGACCCTCGGATCACGCCGGTTGCCCGTACCAGTGATCTGTTTCTGCCAATCAAACCGGGTCGGGATATTGCGCTCTTTAACGGAATTCTCCATTTAATGATTGAAAACGACTGGCTTGACCATGACTTTATTCGGAACTCAACGGTTGGGTTTGAAGCCGTTGCCGAGCACGTCAAAGAGTGGACGCCCAAACATACGGCTGAAGTCACGGGCATTGCCGAGAAATCAATTCGTCAGGCAGCGGAATGGTGGGGCACGGCCAAAACCAGCTTCCTGATGCATGCCCGTGGAATCGAACACCACAGCCACGGCGTTCAAAACGTCCTCGGTGCCATCAATATTGTGCTGGCTTCAGGCCGAATCGGACGCGAAAACTGCGGATATGCCACCATCACCGGCCAGGGCAATGGCCAGGGGGGACGCGAGCATGGCCAGAAATGCGATCAACTCCCCGGCGGGCGCGACATCAGCAACCCCGAACATCGCGCCTATGTTGCCAAAGTCTGGGGTGTTTCACCTGATGAGCTTCCCCAGGCGGGCGTTGATGCCTATGAAATTTTCCGCAAAATTGACAGGGGTGAAATTCGTGGCTTGTTGTCGCTCTGTTTCAACCCCAAAGTGTCCCTGCCAGACAATGCCTTTGTCACCAAAGCCCTCGAAAAACTTGAATTTTATATAGCGATTGACTTTTTCCTGAATGAAACCGCGCATCACGCCGACATTGTGCTTCCTGGTTCGCTCCACGAAGAAGACGAAGGAATCGTCACCCAAATCGAAGGCCGGGTCATCAAAATCAATAAGGTCATTGACCCACCCGGCGAAGCCCGTCAGGACTGGCGCATCATCCAGGATATTGCCCGTCAGATGGGAGCAGAAAAAGGCTTTACCTTTGCCAGTCCAAAGGAAATGCTGGATGAACTGCGAATTGCGTCAAAAGGCGGGGTGGCGGATTATTCAGGCATTACCTATGAAAAAGTAGAGCGCCAGCACGGGGTATTTTGGCCCTGTCCGAGCGATGACCACCCTGGAACCCCACGCCTGTTTGAACCTGGTTCGTGGAATCCGATTGCCAAAGGCGCCGGGCCATTTTACTTCCCTGACGGAAAAGCCCGGTTTGTCGTTGCCTCTTACACACCGCCAACCGAAGACGTTGATACCGAATATCCAATCATTCTGACCACGGGCCGGGTTGTCAGTCATTTTCTCTCTGGCTCGCAAACCCGACGAATTGGCCCGCTGGTTGATCAATACCCGGAGCCACGAATTGAAATGCACCCCCGGCTGGCCGAAAAACTGGGAATCGCCAATGGGGATTTAACCACGGTCGAATCACGTCGTGGAAATTGCACCCTTAAAGCCCACGTCGTGACCACGATTCGACCTGATACGGTGTTTATCCCTTATCACTGGGCCGGTCGGCAAAGCGCCAACCAGCTCACGATTTCCGCCCAGGATCCAATTTCCAAAATCCCGGAATACAAGGTCTGTGCGGTGAAAGTGTTTAAAGCCAGGGTTTAGGGTTCCGGGTTCCGGTCTTCGAACTGATTTTCTTTTCGTCCTTTTCGTCTTTTAACCCTGAACCCTGAACCCTGAACCCTGAACCCTACAAAAAGGATGCCCCCCTATGCCAGTGCCCGAACACATGGAATTTTTTATTGATCCGAATCGCTGTATCGGATGTCAATCTTGCGTCCAGGCGTGTGGTGAATGTGATACCCACAAAGGACACCCGATGATCCACCTTGAATATGTTGATCGCGCAATCTCGGTTCAGACCACGCCGGTCGTGTGTATGCACTGCAACACGCCGACCTGTGCTGAAGTCTGCCCGGCTGATGCAATCAAGGTAACTGAAGATGGCGTGGTTCAAACGGCACGCAAGCCCCGGTGTATTGCCTGTAGCAACTGTGTTCTGGCCTGTCCATTTGGCGTCCCCAAGATGAAGACCGAATTTGAACTCATGATGAAGTGCGATATGTGCTATGACCGCACCTCGGTTGGGAAAAAGCCAATGTGTGCCACGGTTTGCCCAAGTCAGGCACTGTTTTTTGGGACACGTGAAGAAATTGAGCGGATTCGACCCCGGTCGGTTCCCAATAACCGCTTTCAGTTTGGGCATCAGGTGATTACCACCAAAGTCAACATGCTGTTTCCAAAAGACAACCCAATCCAGCATCTGGATGTGACCGATGCCATGAATGAAAAACCGGTTGACCAGAGCTTCACGCTTGAAATGCTGATGGACGCGATTGGTATTTGACAGACTGACCAGATGACACAATGACAACGTGATCTGGTGACAGACTTCATTCTTCATTCTTTAGCGGCGAGGAACGTATGGCGAAATTTGATTCAGAAGCACTCACAACAGCACCGGATGGCCGGCCTGAAATTGAGCAACCCCAATGGCGACAGGATTTTCCGATTACTGTCCCCCAAGATAATTATGTGGCTCGCCGTGATTTTACCAAGTTCCTGATTTTGACCAGTTTTGCGTTTACGACTGGCCAGTTGTGGATCCTGGCCAAAAGTTGGGCAACACCTTCAAAACAACAACTGCCTGGCATCCGAATTGCTTCAGTGAACCAGTTAGCCGTCGGAAAAAGTCTGGTGTTTGCCTACCCTGGCGAGCACGACAAGTGTGTTCTGACTCGTCTGGATAGCGATACCTTTGTGGCCTATAGCCAGGCCTGCACCCATCTTTCCTGTGCCGTGATCCCACAACCTGAACAGGGTCGGTTGTATTGCCCCTGTCACGAAGGTGCCTTTGATATCGCCAGTGGAAATCCGATTGCGGGGCCGCCGCGCCGCCCATTGCCCCGAATCAAACTTGATTTTCAAGACGGCGCAATTTTTGCCACCGGGTTGGTGTCCTCCAGTGAAGAACCCCAGAGTTTTTAATCAGTTGAGGAAAATATATGGCAACCGGAAAAATATTCACTCGCGAACAACGGACCACCATCATTTATGGAATTTTATGCCTTGTCTTGCTCCTGGTCATCATCCAGCTCTGGCTGTTAACCGCGACGATGAACGCCTTTCTGGGTGGTGATCGGGCAATTGCGTTCCCGGCACTGCTGGCCAGTGCTTTTTGTCTGGCTTTGAATTTGGGATTGCTCCGGTATGTGTACACCATTGAGCGCCCCCAGGTCTGAAGATGACAGAAATGACAACCTGACATTCTGACCGGGTGAAGTAGAAGCACTCTGGTCTTGTGACCAGCAACTCTTTTCAAAAACCCGGAACCCGGAACCCGGAACCCGGAACCCGGAACCCGGAACCCGGAACCCCGAACCCTGACCCCCCCTTGATGTGGAGATGCTATGAATTCCCCTACTTCGAAACCAACCGGAAACACGCTTCAACTGGCTTTGGCCACTGGAGCTTTCGCTGTGTGCTTTGCCATTTTTGGCTCGGTATCGGCCATGATGCCGATTCTGAAAAAAACACTGAACCTCAATCCAGTTCAGGTCAGCATTGCGCTGGCGGTTCCGGTCTTGCTCGGGAGTCTGGGTCGAATTCCACTGGGCATCCTGACAGATCGCTATGGCGGGCGAATCATCTTTTCAATCGTTATGGCCTGCTCGATTGTTCCAGCCTTCCTGATGGGATATGTGTCGAGTTATAACCAGTTGATTGCCTGTGGGCTCTTTATCGGCATCGCCCTGGCCAGTTTCTCGGTTGGCGTTGGATTTGTCAGCGGCTGGTTTTCAGCCGATCGGCAGGGGTTTGCCCTTGGGGTCTATGGCGCTGGAAATATTGGTCAGTCACTGGCGGCGTTTGGCGCCCCCGTGATTGCCGGTGCGCTTGGCTATGCCTGGGGGTTTTGGGTGTTTGGGGTTCTGACCTTCCTCTGGCTCATTGCGTTTGCAGTGGCTGCTCAAAATGCCCCTCGGACCGCACCACCAAAAACCCTGGCTGATAGTTTGCGACCCCTGCGCGAGCCAATGAGTTGGGTCTTGAGTCTGTTTTACTTCCTCACCTTTGGCGGATTTGTCGCCATGAGCATTTACCTTCCGACATTTCTGACTGAAATGTTCAAACTGACACCCGGAGATGCCGGCTTTCGGACGGCTGGGTTTGTGGTGCTCGCCACAGCCCTGCGACCCGTTGGAGGAATGCTGGCTGATAAAATTGGGGGAAAAGCTATTTTAATGTGGGTCTTTCCAGTCACCGCCGGGATGGCCCTCTTTATGGCTGTACCCACGATGTCCACATTCACATTTGGTGCCCTTGGAATGGCCGCAGCCATTGGACTCGGCAACGGTGCTGTTTTTAAAATGGTGCCACAATACTTTCCGAAAACCGTGGGTGCCGTTACCGGTCTGGTCGGTGCGGCTGGCGGCCTGGGAGGCTTTTTTCCGCCACTCGTCCTCGGAAATATCAAACAGTTGACCGGATCGTTTACCGGCGGATTTATCCTGCTGGCGATCTTTGCTTTTGTCTGCCTGATCGTGGTTTGGAAAACTGATTCGCACGGGGATTCCAAATTGACCCAACCAGCCTGAAGAACGCTAGCTAATTGCTATAGCTTTTCAGATAAATATTTCCTGGGAGCGCGGGCACCCCGCCCGCACTA
>CAZXCE010000466.1:0-6800 GCA_964639175.1 uncultured Clostridia bacterium | reverse complement strand
CAGTATCCCCTCCGATTGCCGTGAACTTCCTCGGGCACTCGCTGCCACCTGCTGCGCAGGTTTGGGGGAACGAATGACCAATCCCCCGGTTGCACCGGGGGCTACTTTCTCCCACCTGCTTCGCGCCTAGATTTTGTGCAAACAGCTATCGCGGTTCAGAAAATGATTTCGGTTCAGAGTAACGCCTTCAGGCGTGAGGTGTGACGAGTGGGACGCAAGAAAAACCCTCTCGTCTCAAGACGATACTCTGAACCTTTTTCTGAAAACCTACAGTTCAGGGGTTGTTGATTCAGTTTCGAGCTGATCCCACGACATCCGGGGGATGAGAAAGTTTGAAACCGGTACTTTTTTCTGAAAATCGATACCATTCACGGCGAAAAAGAGTGGGAGCTGTTTGCACAAAATATAGGCTTCGCAGGCTGAAACCCTGAGTTTCCAATTCATCGAATCCATCACGGGAAAATTTAGAGAAAGAACAAATTTCTTAAAAGATTGAAAAACCGCTTGAGTGCAATTCTACTGCCTGAAAGTAGAATCCTGAACTCTCCCTGGATTTTCATACTGACAGGTGCCGGGATATACCGGAACCGTCCCTTTTCTCGGAGTAATCATCCGAACTGGTGCTTTGCCAATCCCAAATTCATCAACCAGATACCGGGCTACCTCTCCGGTAGTCGTGCGTTCTTGAGGATTTAGGCTGCACAACACGTCATTGATGTGGGCAGATGATTCAGTGGAATTGATCAAAAAGAACAAGTACAGCTTGTGGTGGGGTTTCATCCAAAAAGCTGGCGGTTGAGATGATGGGGTTACCACTACTTGCGGGCATTGCTGAAGCGCCTTGACCAGCGTTACCGGATCCACCTGGGCCCAATCAATATGGTGGGAATGGAAATCAGGTCTGGTGCGAGAGAACCAGGCCGCCATTTTTTGAGCTTTGACATTTGTTTCGTAATGGAGTGCTCCCAGTGTAACCGTGACGGCAATCAATACTGACCAGCCTATGAGGAGACTCCGCTTGATGACTGGCCAAAGCGATTTCCCAGTGGGTTGATTGAACATAGCCGTTCCTCCAGTTTTCATCCTTCAAGCAGCACACTGGCTGGATCTTCCAGAATTTCTTCAAACCGGTTGAGGTATTGCCCGACGTGGTAGCCGTCCATCAAGGCGTGGTGGACTTCGATTGAAATCGGGAGAAGCACCCGGTCGCCTTCATTGACAAAACGGCCAAAGGCAAATTTCGGAATCGAATCTTCCTGTCGCCATTTGCGGGCATTGGTAAAGCTCGTGAAAGAAATCCAGGGCAGGGTTGTCGAGTGAATCCGGGCATTGTCCTGCTGTTTCGGGTGTAACCGACCGTCACCGTTTTTCACTTTGGCGAGTTCTTCAAGGGCACCAATCACGAATTTCGAAAACCGCACGTCATAATCGAAGTAAGCAAACGTAAAGCTCCCGTTTTCCATCAGCACGGTGGTTCCGCCGTGGATCACGTCATAGACGCGAACTTTGCCATCTTCGAGCCGATAGCGAAACGATTCGATTTCGTTGACCAGCCGGAGCGCAATGTACTGATACCCGAGAAAAATCGTCGCCCCAGGTACCTGGGCAACCGTGGGTTTGAGTTTGGTAATATCAAGCCGCGTGCAGATATTGAAGTACGGGTTGTCATATTCGCGAAAAAATTCAAATAAATCGCGCCGGGCCCATTGGGAAATGTCGAGATAGTGGGGCATAGGGAAAAATAGGGTTCAGGGTTTGAAACGCAGGGTTCAGGGTTCAGGGTTCAGGAGTATGCCAGTGTGCTTTGAAACCGAAAGTGACAGGCTTAAAAATAATCATAATAATCTGTGATATCAGGTTCTTGTGAATCATCAAACCCGGCCAGCGCAAGTTGCTCAGACGTGACACTCACATCGGTTTTGCCAAACATCAGGGTGAACAGTTCGTGCAACATCTCTAAATGAGCCTGCCGGCTCTCTTTGGTTGCTTGCAAGATGGTTCGACTGGCCTGGTCTATTCTTTTTCCAGCGTCTCCGCTTTTTTGTAATGTGGAGACAATCAGGGTTTCTTCAAGAAATCCATCCCACGGAGTTGTAATTCGAAGCAAAGATCTCACCGTTGAGTCAAACAACATCCACAACGCCACTCTGGAACTGGAAAAGTATTCATTGGAAAAGCAAATCTCAAATTGCTTTTCCAGCGCAGCACAAAGGCTTTGGTAATAAGCAGCAAAATCCGGGTGAACATAATCCTTTCGCTGAGTCCGGACATACGCCTCCACCAGCACTTTGTAGTCATACGGTCGCTTCAATTTTTCGATGTAATATCCCATCCAATCCTCTCAAACCTGTCTGATTAAAAATGTGGATCAGGGCGCCGAAACAACTTCCAGGGACTCCGCCCACGATACAAAAGGGCAGCATAATTCCAAGAACTCTAATCCAGGCCCAGGGATGAGTGGGTTGAGCTGCCACCTCGTCATAAATCGTCCCGACTGCATACACTGCCTGGAACAATCCAAAGACACAGGCCCCAAGACAATAACAGAATCCCAAAACAAATCCTTCAGCAGTGACTCGTGTGAGTGATGGAGTTCCAAACTTTGTCCGAACTGCGTCAAGCGCACCACGCCAGGCACCAAACACCACCAACGGTACCATCAAGGGAGCGCCAATTGCCCAGTACATCCCAATGAAGCGAGGAAGATTGCTTAAAACGTGCCGCCCACTCAGGAGCGCCACCACTAAAACCGGAATCAAAAAAAGACACCATACAAAAAGGGCATCCAGCAGACCAAATGTGAGAAGAGTTCGAACTTTTGAATTTAAGGTAATTTTTAAGATCATGACAAAACCCCCCAATCACCTTTAGCTACAGGGTCGAACGGGTCTTTGTATTCCACGGGTAATCCTCGCAAGGAATAGTCTGAATTTTGGGATGAATTGTCAGGTTGAGTTGTGATGACAACCATCACTTTATCGCCTTCGTGAAAAGGGAGATCGTGCAAAACAATAGTCCCATTTGATTCAATTTTGGCTTCAATTCGAAATTCCATCGTCAATTACCCTCCTCAAATCTAAATTTGGGCAAAAGGATGAAGAACAATTGCTCATCCTTCACCCTTCAAAACCCTGAACCCTGAACCCTGAACCCTAATAATGGTACTTCGTCTTCTGTGCCCACGGGTCAGCCGGATATTTCTTCTTCAGAAGCTGGAAGGCTTCTTTGGAAAGATTGGTTGTGGTGTCATTGGTGCAGCCAAAGCGCGTCGTGCGGACTGCCAGATGGAGGGCTTCGGGCACCCGCGCATCGGTCGGATTTTTCTTTGCCCAGTCAATCGTCTGGCGAGTCAAATAATTGGGCGCGGTGCCAACCGCCACCAGGGCTTTCCATTCTTTGAACGCCGTTTCTTTTTGTTCAGCCGTCAAAAAGGCTGGAGGGAAGAACGCTTTGGCCGGGTCAAACGGTTGCTCTGGTTTGGGAATCGGTTCGCCATCCGGCCCATATTCCTGATCTGGGTCATAGTAGTTGAACTTCTCAAAGTTTCCGGATGAAACTTCAAGCTTGCCGTCAAAATTGCACCACCAGTTGTCGCGGTAACTGTCAATTGTATCGAGCGTTTCCATGCGTTCCAGGCCGTTCACAATATGCGGACGCAAGCCAGGGAAACGTAAGACCGCAAAAATCAGGGCAAATTTGGCTTCCGGTGCCGTATTGGCAGCCCGGTAAGCAGAGGTCATGTCTTTGAGTTCTGGTACCAGCTTGTCAACCGCAAGTGATGCCTGGGTGGCGACGTCACGGTTTTCAAGCAACCCGGCTTTGACCCAAATGGCCAGCGCCAGATTTCCACGCAGGTTTTTGGGGAGTGCGGTATCTTGAAGCAGGGCGCCAAGCTGACTGAGCGGCAGCCCTTGATTGAGGACGCGCGCGGCCTGAACATCAAAGAGAAACTGGGTTTCTTCTTCCTGGCGTTCTTTCTTGATCTGCTCAGATTCAGGCCAATCCGGATAGACCTCTAAAAAATCAGCCGGCAACTGGAAATAATCAAACGAATTGGTAATCCCTGCCGGGTGACGGCTGAGGTTTTTGGCAAGCTCGGTCAGATTGGTGGCCGTATGCATCTGGAGTTGTGAAAACAGATTGGCTGAAGACTGAGTCAACCTGTTGCCTTTGGTCTTTAGAAACTCAGCCAGTCCTTTGCGGGCATCATCGAGCTTCCCGGTTTCAACCAGTAATCGCAGGCGATGATAGGTTGTCATGGCGTAGGCCGGTGAATCCGCTGGAACGCGTTCGGCGGCTGAAATCAGATTGGCCAGTTTTGGCGAATCTCCCCCGGCTTTGGTCAACGCGGCACAGAGCCAGTGCAGCTTCCCGGTCTTTTCCCAGGTTTGTATCGCGTAGTCTCGGGCTTCATCGTCCATCGTCTGAAACACGAGGATCCAATCAATCAAATCATCTTTCTGGCGAATGGTGGGCAGGGTCTTAAATTTTCGATTGACCCGATCAAAATCCACCGTATCCCAGAAACTGCCGGCTTCAGTGGTCTTTTCAATAATTTCATCCAGCCGGTTTGGGAAATTCCATAAATTCCGCCCAATGTTGGATCCCGAATGCGGACGCACCAGGTCTCTGGCTAAGTCGAGGGTAATGGGTTCGAGGACCGCCACTTCAGCCTGGGTTTGTTCCGGGGTTGGCGAGCCAGATTCAGTTGAGCCAGATTTGGCGGCAATCTCGGCCAGTTGCACATCTGCCAGCAGGCGTCGCGTTGCGGCGTGATACTCGCTCAATTGTTTGTCTGCCAGCACTTTGGCGCTCCGGTCGCGGATGTCTCCAAAGAGTTTGGCCTGTTCTTCAGGCGTGGTCTGAATCTGTTTCTCGAATTTTCGGTTCAGTGTCCGAATCGCCAGATACGGAGCAATCATTTTCCATGGCGATTTGCCATCTTTGGCAATCTCGTCAAAGCCTTTGACGGCCAGTTCGTGTTCGTTGGCATAAAAGTTGGCCGCCGCAATTTGATAAGCCCGGTCAGCTTTAATCACTGTGTCAAGCGAGGCGGCTGGCGCTTCAGGGATTGATGGTTCGCCGCTGGCGGTCTGAAACACCTGATCCTGTGCCTTGAGCCATTCACGAACCTGGGGGCTGGTTGGGCCAAACTGTTTGATTCGGTCGTTGAGGGTGCGAATGGCAACCTGAAAGGCTTCGGCGGTGATGGCGATTTCCGCCGAATAGCTATCGCCTTCTTTGACAAATTCTGAAATTTTTGGTGAGGCCGGAGCGTTTGAAACTGCCTTCCGGGCATCAAGCCACTGGTTGAGCCAGTAATCACTTTTCTTTTCCTGACTGATACCCAATCGGGTCTCCCATTTAGCGATGACGGCTTCCTGCTCAATCTCATCCAGTCCGATGCCGTTCAAATAGCGATAGGCTACGATCAAATAGGACCAGGCATAAGCTGGCTGCAGGACGTTGAGTTCACCATGGGCAAAGCGTCGAAGCGGAAAATCAGGATGTTTGGTAAAGATAAAGCGAGCGGTCCCAAAGTCTGGGCCACAGGCCCGAACCGGTTGCGGTGGAAGAACAAGCAGGGAAATTCCCAAGAGACACAACAAAAACACAGCCTGAAGCTTGGATTTCATGGCAATACCTTTTCTGAGAGAAACTTGAATTGTTGCGGCGTCCACGAGCGAAGATTAAATGCGTATACACGTCGGTTGGTTGGGATTTCCGGACGAAGTTCGTCAAGGGCGACACCGACGCTGCATCCGCACAACTGTGACCGAAAGCCCTGGTTGGATGCAAGGAACTTCACAACGTTTTCCGTGTCTTTGCCCATTCGAAACACCATCGGCACGACGTCATCAACTGGTAAATCATCAGTCCAGGTATCAAACAAACACCACGAAGCCAGCGCCGTCATTACCAGCGGCATCGTCTGAGGAAGTTGGGCCCGCAAATCGGTCAACAGCGCACGATAGAACCCTCTTTCTGATTGTCGGGCATCAAAATCAATCTGGATCGCGGCGACATTTGGCGATTTCATCGCTTTCAAGATCTCAGTCACAACCTGTGTTCGTTGGTGATCACTCAACGTTGGCCGGTCATCTTGACTGACCTCAATCCGAACCACCGTCATCACATAGGCCCCTTGAGCGACTTTGAGCGGTTGGAAGCGTGGGCGAACCGCCACCCCGTCACCGGTCAGGGTCAAGGTTGCCGCCAGATAGGCCACACCCGCCTGGGCCGGGTCAAGAAACCGAAGATCTTCGGGGCGTTCCCAGGCCCAGAGCATCAGCCGGGGGATCGCCTGGATGCGGGGTTTTTGGCAATCAACCGAAAAACTTTTCTGAGTTTTTATGTTTTTACGCGAAAAGAAAAAGCTCGCTCCGGCGGTAATCAACACCAGAGCGAGCAGAATCAGAACAGGTTTTTTCATGCGTGAATAAATCCCATTGAGGGGCCAGGCTAAAGTGGAAGGGCCATAAGCGCCAGGCTAAGGGAGCGTTAAAAATCAACTTCCTGTTTTCGTTTGGGGGACGGGTATTTGGATTGAGCATCCTGAAAGGCGCAAAGACAAGGGATGAGGGATAAAAAAATTTCCAAAAATTTAATCTCCCACGGGTTCAAATGAATGTTCTTTTCGTCCTTTTCGTCCTTTGTGTCCTTTCGTTTACTCGGAAACCTAACTCACAAGGTTTTGTCCCACTGCTTGCGCGCGCCCCGCAGGGCGCGAACAAGCAGCGCGGAAGGAACAAGGGGGTGGCATTTGTGACCGGTGGTAGGCCCAAAGCGGCCAACCGACC
>CAZXCE010000465.1:0-6806 GCA_964639175.1 uncultured Clostridia bacterium | reverse complement strand
TGAACCCTGAACCCTGAACCCTGAACCCTGAACCCTGCCATTCACCCTTGAATCTGCAAAAACAGTTTCAGGTTATCTTCAATGGCAATCTGGCTGATTACTTGAAGTCCAATCACCAGGACTTCAACCAGTTCAAGTTCAAGAGTTCGGTGAAACGGCGATTCCAGTTCCCACCAGATAACGGCCAGTTCGAGTCGCTTTGATAAAGGCAACCTGGCCAGATGTTCGAGTAAACACACTGGGAGCCGATAGATTTCGGCACCTTCAAATTCGTCCTCCACGACACGGTCTGATTCAATCAGGGTCAGGGCCTCTAACGGGGTTCGAGACACCCCAGATTCCATGTCCAGAATTAAAATCAGCCGCGAGAGTGAATCAATATCCAGTGGATTCAATTCCAGGCATTCCGTTTCGGGAAATACCTGTTGCACATATCGAAGTGGGTCGTGGATTGTGTCGGGGGCTGCAAAAACAGTAAAAATAGACGCCATCAGTTTTCTCCAGGAATATTCGCTCTACCAGTAAAAGCGAAAAAACTCCTGAAGACGGTGCACGAAAATGATGATGGATCGTCCGAGATTATGATTTTTGTCCAGCGGGGGGAAGTTCTTTCAGACTCCGGTACACGGGGCGGCCTAACCCGGCAATCAGGTCGCGTTCGCGGTTGGCACCCGGTGATTCAGCAATCAGTAACATGGCGTCACAGTTTGCAATAGCGGCCAGCGAGATGGCCATAATCGCTTCATATTCATCAGTTTCCGGGTCAAGATGTTCGACCACGGGTAGTGCAAGATTCACCCCGATCACCGGAATATGGCCCCGGCGATAGACTTGAGCGGCAGCCCGGTTTAAGGCATCAAGGTTGGCCTGACGTTGTTTCGGAGTAGGAGCAGAATAAGGACCGGCAACAGCAATAAGCATAAAGTAAGGTTTGGAGAATTGGTTCTGAGGTATGAATTCGAAAAACACGTGATCTCCAAGATAGCGACTAGCGCGTAGAAAAAACAGACCTTTTTCAAATTTTTTTTCTGCACCGGCCAAAAGAGCGAAGGAAGAGCGAGATAGCAAGTCAGTTGGATTGACTCCTCACTATCTTGCTATCTCGCAACTCGCGCTTCCGTCGCTATTCATTCTCCAATCGCATATCGGTAATCAATCCAGCTTTGGTGCGGACAATTTGGATGAGTTGGGTCTGGCTGGCAAAGGTGATGCGATGACGGGTGATTCGAAAATCTCCGGTTTGGCGCGACTCGACCAGTGAAAAACCAGTCATTGGCCCAAGGCTTTTGAACCCCTTGATCGCATTCGGGTTCTTGAATCGCGGTTCGAACACTTTCCAGCAACCTGGAGTAAAAATCGAGCTGTCCACAGTGCCTTCAGCCCAGGATTCAAGCAACTTTTTGACCGTGGCTGAAAAGGCCGGGTCAGTATCCTTGATGGACTTATACTTGAGATTTGGAAGGACAGTGCTGGCCACGAGGTTGGCAATTTTCATCGGGTTGGCTGAATCCTGATTGGTCAGCACAATGACGGCCAGTTTTTCGCCAGGAAAGCGCATAAACTCGGTGCGGAAGCCGCCGAGTGACCCACCGTGTCGGATGCGAGCCACGGCATTGACGGTATCGGTTTCCCAGCCAAACCCATACGGATACGGGAAGCCATCGCTGAGCATAGTTGGTTGGTGCATCATTTCCTGGAGCTTTTTGGACAGGACGGTGCCTTGCTGGAGGCTGAGTTCCCAGTTCGCCAGATTAACCACCGTTGAAGCAAATGCCCCGCTGGGCCGGAGGGTGACAAATTCGGTCGCTTTTTTTGAGGTATTTTCATCCCAACTGTAACTGATCAGGGTGCCGTATTTTTCCGGAACGGCATTGGTCGCGAAGGTATCGGGCATTCCGGCTTTGGCAAAAATGCGTTCCTGGCAAAACTCGGGCCAGGGCTTGCCGCTGACCTGACGGATGATATCAGCCAGGGCAAAATAGCCGACGTTGCAATATTCCCACCGTTCACCGGGCTGGAACTTCAAGGCTACGGGATAGGTTGCTTTGACAATTTCCAAATCGGATTTTGCAAAGACGGGATGAAACGCGGGCGATTCGCGAACCAGCCCCGAAGTATGATTCAGCAAATGCTTGAGCGTAATCGGCTTCCAGGTTTCCGGAGCGTCGGGAAAATATTTGGTCATCGAATCATTGAGGTTGAGTTTGCCATCCGCTGCCAGCAGAACAATCGCGGAGGCAATAAATTGTTTGCTCACACTCGCGATTTTGAACATGGTTTGCGGTGTAACAGGAGTTTTTTTCTCAAGGTCAGTAACACCGTATCCCTGCAGCTTCACAACTTTTCCCTTGTGAACCACGGCAATCGAAAGCCCTGGAATATGATCGGCTTCCATCTGTTGTTTGACCAGGTCGTCAATTTCATCGGCCCGAAGGGGTAAGGTAACCAGGCACAACGTCAAAATCAGCATGGACCATCGTGCAAAATTCAAATGTAGAGAGGAACGGAAGGAATTTGGTTTCATAATGAGGTGCTCAGAAAAGAAATTGATCCGAAGAAAAACAAAAATCATTCCTGGGTCTGGCTTTCAGCTTCCTTCGGATCAATGGTTGGTATTGGTGGATACTGCAAAATGGCTTCGCGGAGGATTGAACTATCTTTGCGAAGATGAGCGTGAAACATTGTCCAACGGAACGAAACGCTACCAGTCTTTTGTTCTCGAATTAATCGTTCCCCAATGCGGCGAGTCAATTTTTGGATGGCTTCCTGGGTCTGGACATCACAGTTTGCATCAATCTGATCGCCAGTTATCACCGCTCGTTTCCACCAGAGTACAGCCTTATCCAACTGATCACGTTGATCCAGCACACCGCCTACCCGCTCGCAAAATTGCGCGACCAGCAGCGGCTGTTCAGCCAATAAAACCAGGATTTCTTCGAGGTGTTGGATAAAAACAGGTGACCAATCAACCGTTGCGATGGTTGCAGCAACCTCAAGTGCCTCACAAATAACGTCTGCCTTTTTGCATAACAGTGAAAGTTGATGAGGTTCAACCGGGGTCGTTTCAATGATTTGCTGGGCATTATACAGATCACGGGCATTCGCCAGATGGTTGGCCAGTGACAATCTGGCATGGATGAACAAAATCGGATCGGCCAACCTGTCCATGACAATCGCACTGAGATGAAAATTGCCCATCTCAGCTTGTTGTTCGGCCAGGGCAGCCAGAAATGTATCATTGTTCAGGCAAAATTGATCAAACGCCGCCCAGGCAGACAATTCCGGTCGAATTTCGGTCGTTGTTTTTGACAGGTTCCCAGATCGTTTTGATCCTTCGGAAGCTCCAAGGAGGGCCTCGTAGGTATCACCTTTCAAGCGATTGGTTTTCCCGCCTCGATAACGTGAAGCGCCAATGAGCACTCCAAACACCGACAACAACCACGTAATGAGCAAAACCAACATTGTCCAGGACATATGGAGAATTATGAATCAGGCTAAAGCATTGAAAATTTTGCATTTCCCTCAATCTTTAAACCGACACTCTCAGCCCAAATTGGTATTATTTACCTGCACGTCGAGTTTGGCGCCATCCGGGCGGTCCGCCCAGGTTTGAAACTGCTGAACCAGCGTGCGGGTAATTTCTTCGATGGCGGGCCGATCAGCCGGACTTGATTGGCACAGATCGAGCGTCACGGTTCCGGTGAGATTGGTTTGGGTAACTCCTGGCCAGGGACGAACCTGCACCCCAGGGCACCGCTGTTCGAGCACTAAAATTTGGCCGAAAATCCGGCCTTCAAGCCAGCCCGCAACCTTGTCAAAGTCTGAGGCTACCACGACTTCGATCTGGTATTGAAGATTCAAACAGGCATCAGAAACAATTCGAACCACAGGTTCAAACAGCGTTGACCACTGATGGCCGGCGGCGCATTCCCTGCCGCGTCGGAATTCGTCCTTGATGAGGTGTGCGGTTGAACGCGAAATATTTCGGGCACTGTTTTGATGTGGCGCCACCGATGTAATCACCGGCAAATGATCACGATGCGAACGAACTTTGAATGCCCGGGCACCGTCGGTCAATCCGACTGGCTGCGTCCAGTCGTGTTCGTCAAGCTGGTTGAAAAAATTGATCGTCAGTCTTTCCAGGTCTGGAACAATGTCTGGTTTGAGCTGCAGACAGGTCCAGGCCGCCATCAACGCCCAGGAAAAGCTGCCTGGAAACCCCCAGGCATTGCCGCCGATGTGTCGCTGTGCCACCCAGGCCCGAACACCACGCAGAAACTCCTGAAACAAGGTCAGGTTCACTTTTCGGGTGACAAGCTTCAATAAATCATCAGCTTCAAAACAGCCAACCAGATTTTGCCAGCTTGCCGGATCAAACTCAGTTTGATAGCAGGCATAAATGGCGGTTGTCACTGAAAGCGAAGCGGGGCGATGTGCCGGCATCAGGTCAACGTCAACGCCTTCAATCCGAACCTTGAGCAACGACACCTGGGCATCCCGCACGATTCGGGTCATTTCCGCCAGCGGTGAAAGCTTGCTTGCTACCGATTCCAGAAATTCACCGGCTGGCAATTCCAGCGGGATGAGGCACACGGTATCAATATCACTCGACCGGGTGGCAACACCCATTCGGGCGGAACCAACCGTTTCCAGCGTCGCCCATTCCCCGGCGACTTCGACACAGGCCTGATAAACCAGTTGGAGGATGGTTTCTCGATGAATGATTTCTTCCGGGGTCAACAGTGGTGCTAGCTCCAAAACAAGATCTCTCAAGGTTGACTCACCCGCTGATTGATCTGCCCCTTGAGTTCCAAGTTCAATGTCGTAGCGCACTTCAAACGGCGTGTCATCAACCCGGCTGATGAGTGCGATGGAGTTCACTTCAAATGAAATGGGATGCCAGTCAGGGAGTTCGGACTGCGCTTTGTGGAACGTTTCAAACTGACCGACACTCAAATGAGGTGTAAACCCGTTGGGACGGCTATTTTGCTCAGAACATTGAGGAAACAACTGAAACAGTCGCTCCTGAAGATGATGCAGAGCCCCTGGCGGGTCAGCTTCGGGTTTGAGCCAGACCGTGGCATTTCGGCGATGCTCAAAAGATTCGTACTTTGTCAGCCGAATCGAAAACGGCTGAATATGTGCCAGTTCCCGCTTGATGAGTTCAGCCGCTTCGGCAAAGAGATGATCAGGTAAAAACCCATAGATCAGTGTGATATGGGGCATCCAGCGATTGATGTTGCGGTCATGCGTTCGCCGAATGTTCTGAATGGCAGGCCAGAGGTTGAGTGGCGGGATAATCACAATCGCGCTGGTGTAGACCGGAGGGATCAAGCGCAGGAGGGCATCGGGTTCCGGGTTCCGGGTTAATTCGGCGCCGAGCCCGAAATGGTCGGAAATAAAGAGCAAGCCGGAAGGCGTGGCAACTGGTTGGACGCCAAGTTTTGAAATCTGAGTGGGTCGCCAGTTTTTCGACCGGACCCACATCCGGTCATAGCGCGATGAGTTACCCGAGCGCGAAAGTTGTGCCGCCAGGTCATTGGTCACCGGGTCATAGGTCAGACCTGGGTCATTGGGGTTTAATCGCGGCCAGATGTCGTCAAAACCTTCACTTTGAAACAGTTTATCCAGCTCGTCGCCGGGCGTGTTGAAATCTCCGACCACGGCGCACTCACCAGGCAACTGGCTGAGATATTCGATCAGTTTCCCGGTATACAGCCGTCGCCGCGCCGGGGCATCAAGCGTCATACTGCTTGGCAAATGCAGAACGGCGATGTGCCATGGCTGATCGTTGAGCGTCCAGGTAGCAATCAGCACCCGTTTGCGGAGTGAAAACCAGTGGTCAACCTGTGAAAACGGATATCGGCTCAGCACCAGCACCCCGTGCGGATCAAGATTCGGAGACAGTATCGGCTCGGAAAGAAACCAGCCGGCAGTCCAGTCAGCCGTTTGAATCGCAGCCAAAACAGTGGGGGTCACTTCCTGGAGCGCAATCACGTCGGCCTGACTGGATTGCAATAACACAAGCAGTTGAGCTGTGCGGTCTGGGGTCCTCAAATCCCCATCGTCGGGAAGTTGCGCCAGAATGTTGAAAGTAATGATGTTCAGGCGCTCAACCAGAACGGATGGTGGGTCACTCAGGACTTGGGTCCAGGTTGAACCAGCCCGCTGAAATACAGGTCGAGGGACACAGGCAAAGTCTGGATGGGTGGATGGTATTTCGGAAATCAAGGAACTGGCTGGGGTCGAAAGCTGCGGTGGCGGCTCAATCCAGGCGGCAGCGGGGAGTTCGTCCGTGGCAAAAAGGTCCAGATGTGTTTCACGGTCCCAGACTCGGGTTTCACCACACCGAACAAAGCGCACCCGATGCCAGGGAATATCACTGGCCACGGCCCACTCATCCACGGTTTTTTCGCGAAAGCCTTCGGGTGCCAACCGATCCTGGTAGCCAACCCGAAACGCAGCCCGATTGAGCCGTGAATCCCACAGGATCCGGCTAATGATTTCGCGACTGGTACTGAGTTTGGAGCGTGATTCGTCTGAAGCCATGAAGAATGTGGTTAGTGGTTAGGGAGCGTTAAAAATCAACTTCCCGTTTTCATTTGGGGGACGGGTATTTGGATTGAGCATTCTGAAAGGCTACCGTCCGAATAGCCGGTCGGTTGCGAGGTTTTGGGAGCTACCACCGGGAAACAGTTCGTTCCCATGCTCCCTGCCCACTTCACCCGCGCCCACGGGGCACGGGTGAAGTGGGGAGCAGACGCCGCAAGGAGTGTGGGCGTCGACGAAGCGGACGCCTTCGCGGG
>CAZXCE010000464.1:0-6824 GCA_964639175.1 uncultured Clostridia bacterium | reverse complement strand
TGGGTCCCAAGCACCAGGGCTCATTCATACAGCTTCTGCATGATTTCAAGCATGGCTTCTTGGAAATTGACCCGTCGAACCGTGTCAGGAATTTCTTCCGCCAGACGTTCAGCCAGGGCAGGCATCATATCACGCGGAAGTTGAGACCGTTTAAATCCAAGTGATTCAGCGCTGTCATCAAGCACAATCGGTCCCATGGGGCCAATGGCGCGGGTCAATTCTTTTTCAATTCGCAGCAACAGTTCTTCCGGGACAGAATCAATAATTTCTTCTTCCGGTTCCTGCTCACCAACAAATTCAACCAGCCCCAAATCAAACAGGCGAACAATCACCTTTGAGGTATACAACTCGTTCAACTGTGTAATTTCAGCAATTTCGGCGACGGTGCGCACCCCATCCATATTTTGGATGACCATCCAATCTTCAGCTCGCAGGGAAACTTCCCGAACCTGATTCCAGGACGAACGAAGACGAAAGATGGTATTGGGTGATGGAATCACCCGTCGGATGCTTTCCCATTCCGTGGCATATGTCACGCATTCCAGCAAAATTTCTTCGGTTGAAATCGAAGTGGTTCGCTCATCGGTGACTTCTCCGGACCGGAACCGAAACATCCCCGCCCCCCACGAAAAGAGGTTATAGATGGCTTCTTCCCCGATATACTCTTCATACATCGCGTGAGAAATCTGGCCACTTTCGATGTAAATTTCACCGGTCCGACCATCATCATGGGTTAACTCAAGCAGCCCGGTTCGGTTGCTTGCGTGTAATAACCGCAACACGTCAATGAGTTTAAGTTGAGATAGATTTCCACTGAAGGCGTCTGTCATATGTGTTGGCTTGGATGGCTAAGTCAAAGTCATTGTTTTGAGTTACGGGTCGCTGTGGGTTTGGCCAGTTTGTGTGGGCCGTGGACGCAGAGAAAGCGGCGTCAACTGGGCCGCACTCCAAAATATCGTACCCGTGTGGGCTGTGGACGCAGGCTGTACCGCCCTGGCTTTCGAAAATGAAGTTTTGGTGGACGGGCGCTGACGATCACAGCCTGAAACAGGAGGATCGCCGGAGTTCTGGAACGAAGGCTGAAGCTGACAATTCGGGAGAAAACCATCGGGCTGGTCTCTCCGCACTGGGGTACGGAGATCCCTCCTGCGGTGTGATCAAACGGCTTTCCTTTCAAGGAACCAATTCATCTTTTCAACGAAAGATATCAACATCACTCGTGTCTCTGAAATTTCAGTGACGGCTGATTTGGGCTTGAATCCCCAGAAAAGAGCAACCTCACTGGAAGCAACCAGCCGATTGCCGGGCATGTGAATTGGGAGCGAGGTGTCCACCAGCGCCATTCACGGGGTTAAGCCCGGTTCATGGCTTCGAATAATTCCCAACTGGTGGCATCAAGACGATCACGAGAAAGCAGATTGCGGCGGTCAACTCGGACACTGACTTTCAGATCCCGAATGGCTTTGTCGAGTTTGAGTTTGCTGGCGGCGACCTTTACGGTCAGGCGGATTGTTGGAAGATTGGCATTTGGTGCGCTGACGATGATCACAAAGACCTCTTGCACACCATACGAACTTTCAATCAGCAAGTCAAGATTTGTGATGGTCGTGATTCGACCTTCTCCATACAGGATTGAAATTTCGTCAGTTTTCCCGTAAACCCCCTCAGCCACTGATACTGATTGGGTAATGATGGTGCCCATCTGGATTGTGGCCTGTGAGTTGAGGGTAAACTGCCCGGTGCTGAGCAAGACCTCGCCCCGGTTATTGACCAGCATGGCGCTTTTGACGCCTGGAATCCGCATCATTTCCTGTAAAAACACTTCATGAGCTTTTGACATATGACTCCACTTATTTTTTTGAATCGCTGGGCCGGCTGAAGTCACAGCGTGGGAAAAACGCTTTTGAGGAGAAGACCTGGAATATCCAAATTGAAGGGCCGACAATTGCGGTTGGCACACAGAAATGAACTGGCTTCAAGAACTCTCCAACCGCCCCAGGCACTGACTCACGTTGTATCAAAAACAGAGGCGAAAAGCCAAGTCTTCGTGGTTAATTAGTGGCCTAAAATGGCTTCAATAGCGCTTTCCAGACCAAACTTTTCAAAGTCTTCACGTCGATTGCGTTGCAAGTTTTTGAGTGTGGCTTCAACCCTGGCTTCTAAGTCAACATCTGTCACCCGCCGACTCAGATCATCGAGCGTCCACCGCAGGGCCTGTGAAAGACCCACCACAAAATCAACCGGTCGGGCAGCCCCTAAAAAAACAATTTCTCCGGCAGTATACTCAAACTCTCCGGCAAAGGGGTCCAAAAACGGATAGTGCTCAGCGGCTCGAATCGCCGCCTCACGAAAGGCCAGCCGAAAATCAGTTTCACGGACGATATCCACGATGCCGCGTTCAACGGCGGCCATCACATCTCCCATTAACCCAACCAGTTCCGAGTACTGCTCTGTGGTTAAAGACACCGGGGAGCCGTGAACTTCTTCGACGGGCGCATCACCGTCATCATCTTCCAAAGCCACCACCAGCGAATCAGTCGCGGATTCAGGTTCCATTCGAGAAGCAGTCGCCCGCGTCGCGCTGATAGCGGTCACATTGGCGGTTGAAACGGCTGGAAGAAGTGAACTTGAACCCCCTCCCCCAGCGGTTAACTGTGGCATTGGCTGATGATACCCAACACCTGGCGCAGCAGGGGCACTGGTGGTGCCAGCATCCCGATAGACATTAAACACCCCACCCCCCGAGTTGACTTGCGCCACGAGCACCGTGAGGCCCTCAGGCCCGGTTGCCGTTCGAAGCACATTGCTTTCAGCATTTTCCCGAATTGACACCACGGCTTCGGCTTTCCCATCAATAATGTAGATCACTCCGGCGCCAGCCTCACGATCTAACAGAACCTCGACATACCAGATTATCTCGGGTGATTTTTTGAGCTTGTCAACCAGGCGTTCAAGGTGGGTAAATTCCGATGCCAGCTCACGGTACACCACTTCCCCATTGATGATACCAGCCAGGGCACGAATCACAGTTTCGGGATGATGAAAGAAGCTAATCGCCCCACCACGCGCCTGAGAGCGGGAGAGAATGCTATCAACCGCCTCACGTCCGCGTTTCGTCAAGGCTTCGGCTCGTTCATAGGCATTGATTAACTGGCCATTGTCGAGAAACACATAGCCTTCATAGTTCCAGAAATTCATCGACACATAGCCGGTAAATTCACTAATCTGGAGTTCAGCAAGCAAAGCGGCAAGATTAACGTAGGAAGTGCTGAGGTTTTCGTGAATGGGTCTTCCGCGTGGAACGTGCATGATTGAAACTGAGAAGTGAGGAGGTAAATTGATAACCGCCCTATGGGCACAAGGTGAGCTGGCTGTATGTAGTTGATGAGAATGAATGAAATCGCTCAGACTGGCTTGGTTGAGCGATGGCCTGAGCGACCACGGCCCAGTGAGCATTTGCCTCAGGTGAAGCGTCGAGTATTTCGCTTTTTTTGGATGGGCAGGCAGTGAGTGAGCCACCCTTAAGCCACCAGATCAAGTTGATCCCGCAAAGACTTGCGGCTGACAGCAGCCCACTGGTGATGGTCAGTGACCAGGTTTACCGTGATCAAATCCCCAGCATTCCAGTGCCGCCGAGAGGGCCAGTCAGCGCACCAGTGCCACCACTCGACCGGGCAGCCAGTTTGCGAAACGCCCGATCTATATGCGGGCTGATTGTCTCATACCGAATAGCAGCACCGTATTCAATCAAAACCAGATAGGTATCCTGATCAAAAATAGTTGACTTTCGCTGGCCAAAACTGATGGTGGTGCGTTGCAGCGGGCCAACCCGGGCCGGAGCGCTGGTTTGACGCGCCATATGAACCAGCAGCGCACTCATCATGCCGATTTTTTCAGATGGCTTGATATTGAGTGACGAATGAACCGTCCCATCCCGCGCCATAGCCACCGCCCCGTCAATTCCTTTGATCTTGGTCAGATCTGAAACCAGTGTCTGGTAAACATTTTGCACCCGCTGTGTTTCAGTTGATGCCGGGGTCGAGGTACCGACCAATCCGGTATGATCAGGAATCAGTCCAGCACGGGCTTCGTCCAATAGCCGCAGTCCTTCCATAATCAGGTTGGCCCACGGTTCAAAAATCGTTCGCTGGGGAGCTGGAATCCCTGTATCAATGCGAAAAGATCCCTGATCATACGCCAGGGCTTTATATACAGCGTCCGTTCCAACCAAATTGCCCAGACGGGCATCGACGACTTCACCTTCTGCAAAGTAAAAAATCCCGTCGCCAATTGGATAGTGAACTGTCAACCGAGCTGTATTTCGCCCAACGCAGTTAATTTGGATAATATCAACAAGGGCTAAATCTTTGAGATCTCCCACCAAAGCCATAAGACTTTCTCACACTTCACAAACAGGGTTTTTCAGCTACTTCTATCAGATGCGTCCGTCTCTACAGTAAAACTGGGGGATGAACGCGAGCAGAATTGGGTTTGTCAAACGCTTCCTGAAATGAAAACGCTCCTCCTTGTGGGTCAAATCGCTGACCACACACCCAAGCCAGGTTGACCAAGTGACGGAGTTTGTTTACAGATCTCAATTTGGAGAGATATTCATTCAGGCGGAAAGGGGTTACTTCACTGGCTAAACTAGCAGAGTTAGTTTGAGAGTGTCAATCTAAACGATCTCAGATTTCAAGTTATTCAATTTGCGAGTGGTTTCGGGGGCAACACGCCCCCGACGCCAACCGGTTTCACCTTCCTCTTCAGTCAATTGGACAATTTCCTACCTCGTCCCCCTCCTCGCCACGCACTCACCTGCTTGACACTGGCAAAGTCATCAGACTATGTTTGAGGTTTCATATCCATATCCTTTTCACACCACGAGATACCCTCTCGTTCTGGGATGCAGAATTTCGGGCCTGGAACTGAAAAACTCAGGCGAAAGAAACTGAAAAAGGACTGGCACTGGTCAATCCCGCCTTCGTTAATCTGAGCCCGGCAACCCCAAATAAGGCAGTTCGTCTTTTGTCAGTTCTAAAATCTGCGATATGGAATCAACCGTCTTAATCATTCTGAAATCGAGGAGCGCAAAGTAGTGGTTTCCCATAGCAAGAAACTCAGTAAACAGGAACTCAAACGCGAACCGGCTTTTAATGTCTGGTTGCGCGGAATTCAACATCAAGTTGAGGACATGGGCGGGAATGTGGTCAAGCTGGGCCTTGGCGTGATCATTGCCGTTGTGGTCATCGGCGGCGGATATGCTTTCTACTCCAGCAATCGGGCCAAAGGCGAAGCTGCTTTTGCCAAGGCACTCAAAATTTACCAGGCTGAAGTTCAGGATCCGAAAGCCCCCAACCCAACCCCTCCAGCCCCTGGTAAAGTGGTTTACCAGGATGAACAAAAAAAATACACCGAAGCCGCAACCGCTTTTGAACAGGCGGCGGCCTATTCAGCCCAGCGTGAACTCAGCCGCTATTATGTCGGGCTTTGCCGGCTGAAACTTGATGTTCCAAAGGGACAGCAGGAACTGCGGGCGCTCTGCACTGGTGACGGGCAAATCAACCAGATGGCCCGCATTGCCGTGGCCGATTCGCTGGCGGCTGGCGGTCAAACGGACGAAGCAATCAAGTATTATCTGGAATTGCAGGGAATCTGGGAAAAGAATCACGGCGTCGGGGTGATTCTGCCGCCAGAAGCCATTCAGTTTTCAATTGCCAAACTCTATGATGCGCAAGGCAAGACGGCTGAGGCAGTCCAGGCGTACACAAAAGTCATCACGACCAACCGGTCTTCACGGCTGGCCATGGAATCCTATGGACGATTATCGGCTCTGGATCCAGAATCAGCTCGTAAAATGACGCCTCCAAAGATGAATGAAGAAGCCATTTAAGCACCAGGGTTGAAAATACCAGGGCTCAGGGCAACCGAAGGGATGAGGAATGAAGGATGAGGGATGAAATAAAACCACTGTCTTCAGCCCGATTTCCTCAGCCTGATGTTTGCCACTTGAGCATAAAGACAATTCGAAATTTTACAAAAAGGAGACAGCCATGGAGAGGCTCTTTTTGTAAAATCAACCTGATTCGACTCTGATTCACCTTTCCTGAGGCCGAAGATCTTGAAGGTCAGGTGTTTTTTGCACCCCTGACCATCACGCATCACCTCCTGGCAAATCAGAATTCAACCAGGTTCGTCACCAGAGGTGATCCATCGGTTTTGGTGTCCAGGGAATCGAAACCTAAAATTTCAGTGAACCATCTGAGGGTGACTTGATTTTTCGTCTCCGAACTCGACAACGATTTTACCTGATCACGGCTGCGATACTCGGCCTGTTATCGCTGGGTCTGTTGTATCGCTTTTCATATTGGATTGGTGGCCTGGGCCTGCTGGTCACCGCCGCCGTTTATTGCTGTTCTTATCTTGAGTGCATCATCTTTGACGGCAACGCACTCACTCGAACGGGCCCAATCACCTGGGTCCTGGCTCAATTCAGTGGTCAGAACTGGTACCTGCCGATTGGCGAAATCGAAATGATCGCCACGGAATCCACCCGCCTCCGCTTTCCTCCTGACCGAATCCGATATCGCTATCGCACGCTGGTTTTGGGCAGCCAGGCTGAATTTGTGCTCAATTCAAGCGAGCCAGGCTATCCCCAACTTGCCAAGGCCCTGTTTTGTTCGGTGGGAGAAGACAAACTTGATCCCCGTTCGAGCGAATTACTCTATTACTTCGACACGGTTGAAGGGTATGAGAGTTTTGACTCGAGATCAACACGCCCAGAGTTCTAAGCCCGACGGTCACCGCGAGCACACTGCCAGGCGTCC
>CAZXCE010000463.1:0-6863 GCA_964639175.1 uncultured Clostridia bacterium | reverse complement strand
CTTCATCCTTCACCCCTTGAGTCGCCCCAGGCCCTCAGCCCGGAGCCCTCAGCCCGCCTTCTTCAGTCCGAGGTTTTTTTATGTGGGGTCAGCTTGGCATTGCTGCTTTACAGATATTGATCACTTTGAGCACGATTCTGGTTTTCCACTACTGGAGGAAGCGCTTTGGGCTTGGTCCGTTGTATATTGCATTGGGTGGGCTAGAGTTGTTTGTGACCTTTGTCACCGCTCTGTGGATCAAGATTGATTTACCAAATGGGCTGGCTTTTGTAACCGGATCAACCAGTTTTTTTGTGGTTGGATTTACGGTACTGCTGCTGGTCTACCTCTGTGAAGGCACGCTGCAGGCGCGCAACTTGATTTTTTCACTGATTGGATTACAGGCATGCCATATTGTATGGCGGTTACTGGTGCTGGCCCAACTGCTTGTCAGTGGTGGTGGTGGGCTTGGAGGAGCCATTCCAACCGCCCTGTTCAGCCCGGATTTTCGACTCAATGCGGCCTCGGCGGTGGCTCGGATTATCACCCTGTTTGCCTTTGTCATCTTTTATCAATGGCTTTCAAACCGGTTTTCAAGCTGGCCCATGATCTTGAGAATTTTTGTGAGCCTGCTCACCGCACTGGTGCTGGACGATCTGATTTTTTTCACGCTGGGAATGATCGAATCACCCCAGTTTCTATCCAACTTGTTTGGAAGTATTTTGAGCCGTCCGCTGAGTGTGATGTTGATCAGTCCGGTGCTGGCAATTTATTTACAGCTTCCGCAGGTATCCTATCGAACAACTGAAGATATTCGAGATCCAATGGACATCCTGCAGAGCAATGCACTGCTGCAGGCATCGCTGGCTGAGTCGGAAAAGCGCTATGAAAACCTGTTTGAAAATGCCAACGAATTGATTCTGGTGGTTGAGCCAGTAACGGGCCGGATTGTGGATGCCAATCGCCATACCTTTGAGCAACTTTTGTACAATCGTGATGAACTTCTGGCCCGAACAGTCTTTGATTTATATCCGGCAGAAGATCATCCGGCCATCAAAAAGCGGTTAAACCCGCTTCCAGCCCACGAACACTATGCTGACTCAATGGATGCCGTGGTGTTATGCAAAGACCGAACTCACCGTTCGGTTGCCATTCGGGTCTATGATGCCACGCTGATGGGGAAGCCCGTCCTGGTCTTTTTGATGCGGGATATTACTGAGCGCCAGCAGGCACTCGAAGGATTGCGGCAAACCAATCGCCTCAAAGATGAATTTCTCCAAAACATCTCACACGAACTCCGAACACCGCTCTGCGCCATTGTTGGCTGGAGTGATTTAATTGCTTCAGGCGTGTTGACCGGTGAACAGCAAACCACTGGAAATGAACAGATTCGGTCGTCTTCTGAGCAATTGCTACAATTGATCAATGATTTGCTGGATGTCGCCCACATGGAACGGGGCATTATGAATCTGGACATTGAACTGGCGGAAATTTGTGAGCCGGTTCAAAAGGCCTTTGAGATTTTTGAATTTGCCGCCAAAAACAAAGGGATCACCTTGACTCTCAATTTAGAGCCGAATCTCCCCTTGCTTCAGCAGGACGTGGCCCGGATTCAACAGGTTGTGACCAATTTGCTTTCAAATGCCATCAAGTTTACCCCTGATGGCGGTCAGGTAACGGTCTCGGTCCAATCTCTTGGACGCGAAATTGAAATCAGCGTCGTTGACACTGGCGTTGGTATTTCACTTGCTGCCTTACCTTATATTTTTGAAGGATTTCGTCAGGGAGATGGATCGGCAACCCGTCGTTTTGGTGGAACCGGGGTTGGGCTGGCACTGGTCAAATCGCTGATTGAGCTTCACGGTGGTTCGGTTTCAGTTGAAAGCGAAGTCCACCATGGAAGCAGTTTCCGGGTTCGGTTGCCGGTTCCACCCCAACCCGTTTCTGGGCGAAGACGAATTTCTGGAAATTTCCCAGCTTTGGATGAGCGATCCTCAGCACCGCCGGACGAAGCCCAGGTCTTGATTATTGATCATGACCGGGCTTTGCTTGATCTGGCTGGCGCTATGGTTCGTAGCGCCGGGTACAAAGTCGTTTTGGCGACAACCCTTGAGTCTGCCAAAGTTAAACTCAAAGATGCCTGGCCAACCCTGGTGTTAATTGAAGTTTCGTCCGTAACAGAAGGCGAGTTGCTGCTCTCGTCGTTACACTCAATCCTGGTTTTACAATCGGCGAAAGTTATTGCCATGACCACTTCAACCAATCTGCTTGACAAAGAAGCTTTTCTCAAACAAGGATTTGCTGAATACTTGTCGAAACCATTCAAAAAAGACCAGTTGATTGCCGTTGTTCGACACTTTTTCATAACAGAGCCATAAGCTGTGGCTTTTTCTATGCCCCACAAAGTATCAGGGAAAAACCTGCCGCCGATTGCCCCCGTCGATGTCATAGAAGTGTAATGTCAGTCAGGTACGCTGACAGGTTTGAATTCCCTGGCATAGATGCACTGTGCCTTGCAAACCAAAAAAAATGAGAACTTTGGGGTAAGCTTTCAACAAGCCTGATTTTCAATGGCAGTGAGCGCACAGGCTCGCTCCTCTCCAGGCTTGACGTGTCATTACCCGCAGGAAAGGAAATTGTATGGATGGAACTGCACTTGTTTTGTGTGAAGGTGCTTTTGGAACCCCGGCTGGGAAAACAGCGCACGGGTTGATTCGATTTACTGAGCGCTACCAGATTCTGGGGATTCTCGACAGTCATCAGGCCGGAAAAGATTCGGGTGAAGTCCTGGATGGAAAGCCAAATGGCATTCCGATTTTTGCTTCGTTACCAGAGGCTGTTGAAACTTTGGGCACCACGCCCAAATATCTGGTGGTTGGGCAATCTTCACCGACCGGAGGGCTTTTACCCGGTGGGCGGAATATTATCCGGCAGGCGATCAACCTTGGCATGAATATTGACAGCGGGTTGCGTCAGTTTTTGACCGAAGATGCTGATTTACCTGGATTGGCCCAGCTTCGCGGCGTCAGTATTCGCGATGTCCGGAAGCCAAAAGACCCACGCCAGTTACACCTCTACTCAGGCAAGATCAGCCAGGTTGATTGTGTCAAGATTGCTGTGCTCGGGACGGACTCGCTCGTGGGGAAACGCACCACGGCTATCAACCTTCGCCAGGGCCTGCGCCATGTTGGGCTCAAGACCTTTCTGGTTGGTACGGGGCAAACGTCGTGGCTGCAGGGAATGAAATATTGTGTCATTACTGACACCATGATGAGCCACTATCTGACAGGTGAAATTGAAGATACGGTCTATCAAGCCTATGTGAACGAACAACCGGATGTGATTTTGCTCGAAGGGCAGGGAAGTCTTACTGATCCGCTTCGACCCGGAGGGCTTGAATTGCTATGTGCTGCCCGTCCAGATGCGATTATTGTGCAACACGCCCCGAAACGAAAATTTCACACCCAGGCGCTCAATCAAGCCCTGATTCCGCTCAAAGATGAAATCAAGGTGATCGAACTGCTCACCCAAAAACCCGTCATTGCCATTACTTTAAATCACGAAGGGATGACAGATGACGAAATTCAGAGTTTGATTGAGGAATATGAAATTGAGTACCGGGTACCAACTCTGGATGTGCTCAAAGAAGGTCCCGCCCGACTGGTCAGCACCGTTTTGCATCGGTTTCCAGAACTGGTTGAAACAATTCACAAAAAACGAGGGGAGGCACAAGCGGATGAGTCGTCACCGATTAACCGAGGAACAAGTCCTTTTATCACTGGTAAATTCCCCGCTATGGGAACGGCAGAATAACGAAATCCGGCGTCAATTGACCTTTCCCAGCTTTCGCGAAGCCATGGTTTTTGTCAATCAAGTGGCCGAACTGGCCGAGGCGGCAGACCATCATCCTGATATCATCATCAACTGGAACAAAGTCACTCTATCGTTGACCACCCACGACCGAGGCGGTCTAACGGCTCTGGATTTTGACCTGGCGCACCAGATTGATGTCATTCAACCATAATCAAAAAGGGCACCGCCAGCGGTGCCCTTTTGTTCTTTATAGTCGTTGAATCTGTTCCACGACCTGGTCCACCACTTTTTCCACGAGTGGAGAGAGCCCAACCCCAGGGCTGAAATTGGCGGCCTCAATCCCAAAGACCAGCAGTTGTTGCGGGAGTATTCCCAGAACCCGGCCCAGTTCAATGGCTTCGGCGACGCTCACAGTGTGGGTGGAACATTGAAAATACTGTTTTGAAATCACTTCACCGTGGGCATCCAGACGATGAACTGTACCGGGAGGCGCTCCGGATGAAACAGCGTCCACCAGAATCACAACTTCAGCTTGCTGGAAATAATCAAGCAAGGTGGCGCCGTCCGAAGTAAATTCAATGACGGTGAACTGGTTGATATGACAGGCTTTCAGTTTGCGGGCAATGACCAGCCCGACCGCGTCGTCACTGCGAAAATCATTCCCGATGCCAATGATGAGCTTCATAAGGGGGAATTGAGAATGAAGAATGAAGAATGAAGAATGAAGGAAAGGCAGGTGATGGGTGATTATACCATTTTGGAATAAAAGCCTGGTGTCATGGGAAGACCAAATTATTGAAAAAATTGTATTTCCCTCAGCCTTTAACCCAATACTCTCAACCAAAAGTGGTATGAGGAACAATCTTTTCCAACAACGAAGAACCAGGAACCAAGGATTTCTTCATTCTTCATTCTCAATTCTTCATTCTCAATTCTTCATTCAACTTCGCTCTATTTCCAGTTTGAGAAAGTGCGTGGCGCAGGAAATGCAAGGGTCATAGTTGCGGATTGCCTGCTCGCATTGCCAGGTGAGTTCTTTGGTTGGCATGGTCAGGTTGCGGGAGATATACACCTGCAAATCCTGTTCGATGGATTTTTGATTCTGCGAAGTCGGCGGGATAATTCGAGCGTCAGTGATAAGTCCTTCTTCATCAACTGAATACCGATGATACAGAATGCCGCGAGGTGCTTCGGTGCAACCGTGCCCGGTGCCGGCCACCGGGTGAACTTCGACCGATGGGTGATCGGGCAGGTCATAGTTGTCAATGATGCGGATGGCTTCGTCATAGGCATACAAAAGCTCAACCCCACGGATCACGATGCTCAAAAACGGATTCAGGCAGGGAACCGGGAGCCCCACTTCGCGGGCGGCTTCCTGAGCCAGCGGTGACAGGCGATCAAAGTTGAGGCTAAACCGGGCTTGCGGACCGACACAATAGGCGCCGCGCTCACGCAACCGGCAGTGGAGCGCGTTTGAATGGGCCACATGTTCTTCAACAAAATGGGCAGGAAAGTCCTGAATGGCAATCTCAAGCCCGGCGGTTGAAACCAGTCGGCCTTCATTAAACGGGTATTCATCTGGGTGGCGAAGTGCCACAAATTCATAATCTTTCTCAAAATCCGGGACATTAAGCTGTTTTAACCAGCGCACAGTTTTGAGCGTTTCATCACGTCCAATCAGCAGTTTTTCCCGAAGTTCGCGAAGTTCCCGTTTCGATGGAACTTTATAAAAGCCACCGACTTTGACATTGATCGGATGAATTTCCCGTCCACCAACCAGCCTGACGATGTCATTGCCGAATTTTTTGATCTGCAACCCGCGCTGAACAATTTCCGGGTGGTCTTTGGCCATCTGAATGGCGTCTTCATACCCCAGAAAATCAGGCGCATGGAGCATAAACATATGCAGGGCATGACTTTCGATCCATTCGCCACAATAAATCAGGCGACGTAGCGCCCGGAGTTGCCCGGTTACTTTGACTCCAAAGGCATCTTCGATGGCGTGAATGGCGCTCATCTGATAGGCAATCGGGCAAATGCCGCAAATGCGGGCGGTAATGTCAGGTGCTTCCTGATAGCCACGTCCACGCAAGAAAGCCTCAAAAAAACGAGGCGGTTCAAATATTTTGAACTGGATGTCAGTGACCTGGTCGCCCACAATTTTGACAAACAGGGCGCCTTCACCCTCAACTCGTGCCAGATAATCAACCTTGATTGTCTTTTTCATCATAAACTTCGCTCTCCTTGCGGAAGGGCTCTGCAAAGGCATTAAAGGTCCGGAACACACGTGAGACTTCGCCTGATTTCATGCCGAGTTGAACCAGATGTGTCCCCAGCGAAGCCGTATTTGGGGTTTCCATCGGACCAAAGCAGCCATAACACCCGCGATGATATGACGGGCAAATGGCCCCACAGCCGGCGTGGGTGACTGGCCCCAAACAGGGAGTCCCATGCGCCACCGACACACACACATTTCCATTGAGTTTGCATTCAACACAGACGCTGTGGCGCGGGATGACTGGTTTGCGATCATTGACGAAGGCACTGATGACTTCGACGAGTTGATATTTGTTGATTGGACACCCTCGCAACTCAAAATCAACCGTCACGTGATAATCAATCGGGGTTGAGTGGCTCAAGGTACTGATGTATTCCGGAGTAGCATATACAATCGAAATAAAGTCTTTGACTTTATTGAAGTTCCGGAGTGCCTGAACCCCACCAGCCGTGGCACAGGCTCCAATCGTAACCAGTCGTCGGGAGGCACGGCGGACTTCGTGGATGCGCTCGGCGTCGTGCTGGGTGGTGATAGAGCCTTCGACCAGCGACAGGTCATAAGGGCCTTTGACCACGGCTCGGGTCGCTTCCGGGAAATAGGCAATATCAATTGCCCCGACGACGCTCAACAGTTCGTCCTCACAATCAAGCAAGCTCAATTGACATCCGTCACACGAGGCAAATTTCCAGACCGCAAGCTTTGGTTTCTTTTTCGCTTTCATGATGATGCCTTTCTTGGAAGCCGGGTTCCGGGTTCCGGGTTCCGGGTTCCGGGTTCCGGGTTCCGGGTTCCG
>CAZXCE010000462.1:0-6868 GCA_964639175.1 uncultured Clostridia bacterium | reverse complement strand
CCGGCTCTGGTTTGTTGACTTTTTGGCTTTGTAATCTCAAAACACAACACTCGAGATGATAACTTTTGAAAGAGTGTGCATTCTTCATTCAAAATTGAACATTTCATCATAAATCCATTGCATTCTTTGGAATTCGAATCATACTTTCCTGAGTTGAAAAACCATTCCGTCTTGCGGAAACTTCAATTTCATACAAAGAAAGGTGAGAACTTATGCCGCGTACACTGACTTCGAGGGAATATGATGCTTTAGGTCAGCGGTTGGAACGCATGGCCGAAGGAATTGCAAAACATAAAGGTGAAAAGGTGAAACTGATTTTCCGCCTCGTTTGAAAGAAGAACGCCGCACTGCCCGGCAACAGTTAGAAGAGTTGCGGTTGACCTACGAAAACTTTATGCGTGAAGCCGAGCGCGCCTATGATGCTTATGCCGAACATTTCACCAAATGCGAAGCTGCTTTGAGCAAGGACAGCAATTCGTTAAAAGGGTTTTACGGCAAAACCAGTCCCATACTGGCAGATTTTGGAACGACGGTTCAGTTGAGACCGGTTGGACGCAGCAAAAAGACTCCAGAGAAAACCAAACCATAATTTCTGAAAAAAATTTGGAGTGCTATGACTTGTCATAGCTTTGGTTTGGGAGCGACTTGTCGCTCATTGATTTTGTTCCAATGGCGGCAAGTCTCCAAAATCCAAAGCGCCGGCAAGTCGGCGCACTCCAAAAATATTGTTTTTTGCTTCCGGCACCCGCTTGTGTAAAATGATGGCATCTATTCCATCTCTTTGTTGATACTGATCGCTTTTCAGATCCAGACCCAATCAAATCCTGTGTATTTCCAAACCCTGAACCCTGAACCCGGAACCCTGCTCTATGCTCAATCTTCCACTCAAGCCGAATCAAAAACCCGTTTTGGAGTATTACACCCGCCTTGAACAATTTGCCGCCTTTGACGCCAGGCACGAAGGCGCGGTCAGTGTTCCCTTCCAGACGCTGCTTGAATACTGCTGTACCAAAACCGGGTTGCAACTGATTCCGCAACATCCGATCAAACGTTCCGGGCAACATCCACTGTATGCCGATGCGGCAAGGCTTGATCCGTTTCATCTCACCCACGGTATCTGGGAAGCCAAAGACGAAAAAGACGACCTCCGCAAATCTGACGCTCGAAGGCATCCCGCCACAGTGTTTTGACTATCGGTTGGGGAATCGCTCTGCGTTGGAGTGGGTGATTGACCAGTATCAAGTCTCGACCGATGCCCGGAGCGGCATTACCAACGACCCGAACCGGCTGGACGAGCCGGACTATATCGTTCGCCTCGTCAAGCAGGTCATCACCGTCAGCCTCGAAACCGTGCGCATCGTGAAGGCCCTGGCGCCGCTGATATAAAGCGGCGTCAAGTGGGCCGCACTCCACATCAGTTTGAAAAAGCTGGACAAAGAAGCTATTCTCACGCTAATCATAACATTCCCAATATGTTAAGGAGGATTGAGTTTTGGAAAACGAAGTACTCCGCGACGATTACGACAGTCCGTGGAAAGAAGCGCTCGACGAATATTTCAAAGACTTTCTGGATCTCCTGTTCCCGATGGCCCACGATGGAATTGACTGGAGCGTTCCCCCAAAATCACTGGACAAAGAACTCCAAAAGGTAACGGCAACCGCTGCTCTAACCCGCCAGGTGGCCGACAAACTGAAGGAAGTTCAGACACTGCAGGGTGACAAAACGTGGGTCTTGATTCACATTGAAGTGCAAAGCCAGTGGGAAGCCGGGTTTCCAGAACGGATTCTGCGATTTGACACCCGGCTCTTTGATGAGTTTGGGAAACGGGTGGTGAGCCTGATTGTGTTGGGGGATGACAATCCGGACTGGCATCCGCAAGGATTCGGCTGGTCATTGTGGGGATATGAATTGAAACTCCGGTTTCCAACCGTCAAACTGGCCAGATTGCACGTTGAGGGGCTGGAGCAAAGTCAGAATCGGTTTGCTCCCGTGGTGCTGGCGCACCTCAAGACGATGGAAACGAAAAAAGAGCCGGAATCGCGTCGGGAGTGGAAGTTTCGCATTGTGCGGTCACTTTACGAACAAGGCCATACCGCCGAGGATGTCCGGAAACTGTTTCGACTGATTGACTGGTTGATGCGATTACCCATGGAACTCGAAACCCAGTTTCAACGGGACCTGGAAGACTACGAGGAAAAACACCATATGCCGTATGTAACTGCCATTGAACGCATGGCTGAAGCCCGAGGCAAAGCCGAAGGCGAAACCCGAGGCAAAGCCGAAGGACGAATTCAGTCAAAGATTGAAACGCTATTGCTCACCCTTGAGACCAGGTTTGGTGAGATGGCACCAGAAACGGTCGCCATCATTTCCACGCTCCAGGATGAAGCCATTTTGACCAGCTTGCAGAAAAAAGCCATCCTGGCGGCGACCATTGGGGAATTCACCGCCTTTTTGGAAGACCAGAACGAGTGAAACAACCAGCGCCGTAGCCTTGAACCGCGCTCATTCCGGAAATCCGGAATGGGCGCGGTACACAAAGTCATTCAGCGCCTTACCGGACCTTGGATGGTGTCCGGAACTGCCCGACACCTGTGCCGATGCCATTTGGCGCTCCGATTAAATTCCATTGTCCCGTCGGGATCAACCGTCCCTGGATGCGATTGTTTGAGGTATCGCCAACCACCAGGACGGGTCCACCAGCAAAAGGGCCACTCGTAAACTCAACTACGGTCACGCCTTCCGGGCGATTGACCTGACCTAACCCCGAACCAGTCAGCGCCATCGTCGTCGCATTGGCTGGATTGGCATTGGCCCAGCGCAGAATGCGGGAATTTCCCGTGTCCGCCACATAGAGATTCCCCGATAGATCAAGCGCGATACCCTGTGGGTTTTTCACCTGATTCATCCCGATACCCTGGCTGGCGAGAATGGTTCCAGTCGCCGGGTTAGTTACAGTGTTGGCATTGCTGATGCGCAGGATGCGGCTATTACTTTCATCTGTTACAAACAAGCGGAAGGTGCTGTCAATGGTCAGTCCGCGCGGGCTGCTGACCTGCCCGCCTCCGATCCCATTACTGGCAATCACGACACCCGACCCTGGTAGACCGCCCTGAAACCGCAGTACCCGTCCGTTTCCAGTATCGGAAACATACAGGTTGCCGTCGGTATCAAGTTCGAGCCCTTGTGGTGCTTTCACCTGATTGAGCCCCGTTCCAAACGTGGCAAAATTCGCCCAGGTCGCACCGTTGTCAGTGGACCACTGAATCCGGTTGTTGCCTGTATCCGCAACATAAATTCGGCGGTTTGGACCAAATGTCACGGCTTCGGGTAACCGGAACTGACCATCACCTGAACCGACAATTCCAGTCCCCACCACGGTCCAATTGGTGCCGTTAAAGCCCTGGATTCGATTATTCGTCGTGTCAGCCACCATCAACCCAATGCACGAAGTGATTGAAATCGTCATGGAATCTGACATCGCAAGGCACGGCCCCGGTGGATCATCCGTGGTGTAGGTCAACGTCACGGTCCCTGCCGCGATTTCACCCGCCGACGGCGTGTAGGTGGCATTTGGGACGGTGTTGTTTGGACTGAAAACCCCGGCCCCGCCGGTCCAGGTGCCGCTCGTGGCCCCACCTCCGATGCTGGCCGCCAGCGTTGTTGTCAGGTTTTGAACACAGATGCTTTGATCCAGACCGGCATTGACCGTAACCGCCTGATTGACGGTAATCGTCACATCTGCCGTTGAATCCAGACAGGGTGGATGGCTGATTGTCCAGCGGAGCGTGATCGGACCAGCGCCACCCGTGTGGGTAAAGGTCGCGTCTGGCGTTGTGGTATTCGGGCTAAACGTTCCGGTCCCGCCACTCACGACACTCCAACTGCCGGTGCCGCTGACTGGTGCATTGCCACCGAGACCAGTCGTGGCACCCCCGGCACACAGGGTCTGAGGTCCACCCACCGTTGCCGTCGTGGGTGGCTGATTGATGGTAATCGTCACGGCGGCAGATGATGGGGTGCAGGGTGAGTTGGAAATCGTCCATCGAACAATCACTGGACCACTGCCCCCGGTGTGGGTAAAGGTTGCGTTTGGTGTCAGATGGTTTGGGCTAAAGGTTCCAGTTCCGCCACTGTCAATACTCCATTGGCCAGTTCCGATGACCGGCACATTGCCACCTAATCCGACCGTGGTGCTTCCGGCACAGATGGTCTGTGGGCCACCTGCCGTGGCGCTGGTTGATGGTTGAGAAATCGTGATTGTCACATCTGCCGTGGCGTCAGGAGTACATGGCGCATTGGACACCGTCCACCGCAGGGTAACGGGTCCGGTTCCGCTGGTGTGGGTAAAGGTCGCATTTGGTGTGGTGGCGTTTGGGCTAAACGTTCCAGTGCCGCCGTTGATGACGCTCCACATGCCAGTCGCCGGCGCGGCTGGCCGGTTGCCACCCAGACCAGCCGTTGTACCACTGGCACAGATGGTTTGGGCAAGGCCCGTGGTGGCGATTGGCGGTTGTCTGACCACGACGATGGCACGCCCGCTCGATGACCCGACGCACTGACTGGCATCCTCCGCCACCGTAATTTCATAAATCGTCGTGGTTGCCGGACTGACCTGGATATTGACCGGGTTGGCATCTGGCACATTGATTGGACTGGGAAGGTTGCTGATAGTAATCAAGTAGGGCGCTGTCCCGCCCGTTGCCGTCACGGTGATCGTCGTGGAGTCTCCGTTACAAATCGTCTCCCCACCCGTGAGAACGGCGGTGACCAGTGAAAGCTGAATTTCAACGGCCCCAATATCAGTTCGGCAGGAAAGCGAGAGTCCCCGCTGATCAACCATGTTTGGTCGGTTGCCCGTGCCATTGTTGATCACCGAACTTCCCGTTTGGGGTAAATGGTTTGGGGTCAAGCCACCGTTGAGGGCCAGGGCTTCCAGATTTGGGTCGCTTGCCTGTGTCACACCAGTCAACGCATTGGCATCGCTCCCGTTGATTTCGACCAGATTGGAGGCATTCCCCGTTTGCGTCACCGTGCCGGAATTGATGGTATTGATGAAGGCATCCGTGATTCCATTTGGCGTGTTGGCCAGAATGGTGTTGGTCACGGTCAGCGTGGCCGTTGCACCGTCGCCCAGAACGTAGAGCCCTCCCCCGGCTTGCGAAGCTGCATTTGGGCTGGTGCCCCGCATGGCAAGATTGTTATTCACCGTGCAGTTGGAAATGGTCGTTTGCCCGTTGCGAACAAAAATCGCCCCGCCAAATCCGCTCCCCGGTTGGGACAAGAGCGCAGATCCTCCAATGGCCGAATTACCGGACAGAGTCGAATTAGTCAGCGTCAAGATACCGGTGGAAAACACGGCGCCACCCAATCCAGCCCCACCACCAGCACTGGATCCAGCAGGAAAACTGTTTCCTCCGCCAAATCCGCCCATCCCACCCGTTCCTCCAGTACTGTTATAACCGCCACCGCCACCACCAAACCCACCTGTCCCCCCACGAGTACCGCCACTGCCGCCGCCGCCGAGCCCGCCATAGCCGCCAGGGCACCCAAACGACCCACCGCCACCGCCGCCAAATCCACCATAAGCACCCGTACCCCAACGACCACCACCGCCACCGCCAAACCCCCCAGGGCTCCCATTGCCAAACATGGAGGCAGCCCCCCCGTTGAGACTGCCGCTGGTGGTCCCAATTGCATTGGTAACCGTGCCACCTCCGGCACCGGTGTCAAACTCCATGGTTGACGCTCCATTGCCACCCATCCCACCGCCGCCGCCGCCGGCATTAAATCCATTCCCTCCGTTCCCCCCCATGCCACCGCCGCCACCAGAGCAACAAAGAATTGATCCGGTCCCTCCGACAGCCTGATTGCTGGTCAAGGTACTGGCATCAAGCGTGAGCGAACCCGCATTGAAAATGCCGCCGCCACTTCCCAAACCACCACCACCTTTGGCCCCTCCATTGCCACCTCGGGCCAAACCATTGCGCAAGGTCAGATTCCGCAAGGTTACATTCCCAGCCGGAAGCACCGCGTTTGGTGCGGGAACGATTGAATTTGGGTTTGTTTCAAGTGCGGGTTGGCCATTGATCGTGCCGGCAATGGAAAAAAGCCGAAAATTTGGTGTTCCTCCAACAGTACTGCGCTCAATCACAGCGCCGTTGCCTTCGATCACGATGGTACTTGAAATAGCCGGAAGCCCCGTTGGACCATAGAGCGTCGTAGCCGGTGTGCTCAACGTGTAGGTCATCCCAGCCTGCAACTGGATTGTCACCGGCGCCCCACCAACACAGGGGCATTCCGTAATGTTCGGATTGCCATTGGCCACCAGAATTGCCTCACCCAGCGTGCATTCGCTGTTGCGAACACCTTCCGGTGCAGCAATGGTTACCTCTTGTGCCGTGCTATTGACCGGAATCGTGCAGGCAGTTGGTTCCACCGTCAGAGAAGCTTCCTGTGTCTGGCCAGTAGTTTGGCTGGAAGCTGCAGATGACGAGGGGGCGTGCATTGCGACACAACCAGCAATCAGAGCGGTCAGGACAATCAGAAGGCTCCAGGTTTGGTGAATGCTTTTCGTTGAGCGGGCAGATCGTGAGTTCATGAGAATCTCCTCTGGTGGCGATGAAGGTTGGGTGACGGCAGGAAAGCGACTGACTCGGATTCAATTGATTTGAACCATCAAGCCGAAGCCTTCCCTTCACCCCCCTCATGCGCAAAGCCGAGGCGATTTCACTCAGTTTATTTGATGAATCACTCCCGTTGATGGAAAAGCGGCGTCAAGCCGCCGCACTCCACATTATCTTATTTTGCCTGGTGCCCGGAACTGCCCTGTGGCGCTGCCGATGCCGTTGGGTGAGCCCAGCAACG
>CAZXCE010000461.1:0-6871 GCA_964639175.1 uncultured Clostridia bacterium | reverse complement strand
ATCGGCACAATCCCATAGCGCAGGTAAGTGGTCAAAAAGTTCTGGACGTGCGGACCGACGATATAGCACGGGCGCAATAACGTGGTTTTAATGTCTTTGACGTGATACATCCAGGACCGGCAATAGGTGTCAAACTCAACCTTGTCACCCATGTCGGTAAAGCGCTGGATGGCTTTGAGTGGGCTGTCTTCCGGCAGGTAAATCGGATTGGTCGGGTCGGCGCCATAGACTTCAGCGGTACTGAGCAGGATCACTTCCTTGATTTTATGGCGTTCGCAACAATCAAGCAGCCGCATGGTGGCAATCACATTGACGGTGTGCCGGATTTTCATGGGCAAATGCTGGTCATTGGCGACAGCCAGATGGAGAACCGCGTCAAAGTGTTCGTGACGGAAGAGATCCTCAAGCGTTTTTTTGGTGATGTCGAGTTGTTTGAAAATGATATCGCGCTTGAGTGTTTCCTGTGGTGGTCGGCGGCCAATCCCGATGACTTCCCAATCTGGTGGTACTGCCGAAGCGACTTGCGTGGCCAGACCACCCGCGATACCAGTGATCAACAGACGTTTTGGACGAGAACCTTTGCGTGGTGTTCGCGGCATATGTTTTTGCTCGAAATGAATTCAGGATGATGGGATATAGCTTGGTGACCCGGTGTTTGGTAGCTGGTACTTTGTGCCTGGTACTTGGGAGCCAATTCCTACGAAGCACGAAGAGCCAGGCACGAAGCATCAGGTACAAACCGATGCAAAAAGGCACAGCGTCTTGCTATCTTCTCGTGGTTGCATAGAATGTGGGCGGTTTTTTTTCATTCTGAATCATCATCATTTACTGAATTTCGCTGACCTGTCCAGTCAGAAAATGCTCGCTCAAAAGAAGTGTGACAGCGTCAGACGTGAGATTGGGGGCATCTTGTCAACACAACAAAATCATCATCGCGTCATTATTGTTGGATCGGGTCCGGCTGGGTGGACAGCAGCTATCTATGTGGCACGGGCAAATCTGACACCGCTGGTGTTTGAAGGTGAAGCCAGCGAAACTGGTGAAGTCCCAGGTGGACAGCTCATGATTACCACTGATGTCGATAATTTCCCAGGGTTCCCGAATGGAATTTTGGGACCGGAATTGATGGCCAATATGCGGGCTCAGGCGCTCCGGTTCCATACCCAGGTGATTTCCCGACGAGTTACAGCGGTTGACCTTTCAGTTCGCCCATTTGTGGTTGATGTTGGGGAAGATCGCTATACCTGTGATGCGCTGATCATTTCGACCGGCGCCCGGGCAAAACTGCTCAATCTCCCTTGCGAACAGCACCTGATGGGGTACGGGGTCTCAGCCTGTGCGACCTGTGATGGATTCTTTTTCCGTGGCAAAGAAGTTGTCGTGGTTGGCGGTGGTGATACGGCCATTGAAGAAGCCATCTTTTTAACCAAGTTTTGCCCCAAAGTGACCATTATTCATCGTCGGAAGTCGCTCCGGGCCTCAAAAATTATGCAGGACCGGGCCTTTGCCAACCCGAAAATCGAATACAAGTGGGATTCGGTCGTGGATGGCGTGCTTGGCACCCGTGAAACTGGTGTCAGCGGATTGCGGCTTCGCAATGTCAAAACCGATGAACTGGAAGAATTTCCCTGTGAAGGGTTGTTTGTCGCCATTGGTCACCAGCCCAATACCGCATTGTTTACGGGACAGCTTGACCTTGACCCCCAGGGCTACATTCTGACCAGACCTGGCTCGACCTATACCAGTGTTGAAGGGGTGTTTGCGGCGGGCGATGTCCAGGATTTCACCTTCCGGCAGGCCGTGACCGCCGCCGGCTCCGGGTGTATGGCCGCTATTGAGGCCGAACGCTGGCTTGAAGAGCAGGCCCATAAAACCAGCTCACACACCGCCTGATTTCTCAGATGACGTGGGGGCGGGTTCTCCAAATTTCCTGCCCTCACGTGCAAATTCCGCCCGCCTGACGCCCTTTTTTCCGCCCATTCTTTTCCCTGACCAACGATTTTCTCGCCTTGAATTCCGTTCGACTGCTTGACAGCCCTGCCGGAAAGCTCTATCTTGCGCATTTCGCCCAAAAAATCCCTAACCCAGCATAATCTTCAATAAGTAAAGGTTGAGGTAGTAGTCATGTTTGAAGCCTTATCCGACAAACTGAAGCGCGCGCTTAAGAACCTTCGCGGCCAGGGTCGGTTGACCGAAGAACATATTGATCTGGCCATGAAGGAGATTCGAACGGCATTGCTCGAAGCCGACGTCAACTTCAAGGTTGTGAAGCAGTTTGTCGAAGCGGTGAAGCAAAAAGCGGTTGGACAGGATGTCCTGCAAGCGCTCTCGCCGCACCAGCAAGTCGTCAAGATTGTGTTTGACGAACTCAAGGACATGCTCGGTGGCGAGTCCTCCGATCTTGAGTTCAATTCGAACACCAAACCCAATGTCGTGATGATCGTTGGGTTGCAAGGATCTGGAAAAACCACCTCAACCGGAAAAATCGCCCGCTATCTGAAGACGCAAATGAAGCGTCAACCCCTGCTGGTTTCCGTTGACGTTTATCGCCCCGCCGCGCGTGCCCAACTCTCCATCATTGCCAACGCCATCAACATCCCCGTTTATGAAGATGCCACCACCAACGACCCACTCGAATTGTGTCGCGGTGCCATCAAAATGGCCAAACAACGCGGGTTTGATACGTTGCTGGTGGATACCGCTGGTCGGTTGCACATTGACGATGAGTTGATGAAAGAGTTGTCGAACATCAAAGCCGAACTGCAGCCAGGTGAAACGCTGTTTGTGGCGGATGCGATGATCGGCCAGGATGCCGTCAAGAGTGCCAGTGAGTTTCACGACAAAGTTGGGATTACCGGCGTGGTGCTCACCAAAATGGATGGCGATGCCCGTGGCGGTGCCGCGTTGTCAGTCAAACAGGTGACTGGACAGCCAATCAAATTTGTCGGTGTCGGCGAAAAGTACGAAGCGCTCGAAGCCTTCCACCCGGACCGGGTTGCCCAGCGCATCCTTGGCATGGGTGACGTGCTCTCGCTCATCGAAAAAGTCCAATCCGAAGTGGATGAGGACGAAGCCATCCGCCTGCAGCAGCGCATGATGGAAAACAAGTTCACACTTGAAGACTATCGCGCCCAACTGCGACAGGTAAAGAAGTTAGGGTCCATTGACAAATTGATGTCAATGCTCCCCGATGCTCTGCTCCGCAGCTTTGGAATGGCCCGTTTGACGCCAGAGCAAAGCTCCCTGGTGGGACAGAAACTCAAGTACACCGAAGCCATTATTGATTCAATGACCCGTAAAGAGCGCGATGATCATGTGCTCTTGACCAGCAGCCTTTCCCGTCGCCGCCGGATTGCCAAAGGCAGCGGCACCTCACTGCGCAAAGTTGATGAACTCTTGCAAGAGTACATGATGATGCGCCGTATGATGCGTGACGTCGCCACCAGCGGATTGTTTGGTGGGGTCGGCGGAATGGGCGGAATGGGCGGAATGATGCCGCAAATGCCAATGCCACCAATGGGTGGGATGGGCGGTATGGGCGGTGGCATGATGGGCGGTGGTAAACGCAAAAAGCAAAAACAGCACGGCGGCAAGAAAAAACGTCGTTAGTCAACTTGGAGGTAACTCGTGTTAGCGATTCGAATGACCCGAATGGGAGCCAAAAAACGTCCTTTTTACCGCATCGTGGTGACTGAAAAACTGTCAAAGCGAGACGGACGGTTTATTGAAATTCTTGGATTTTACAACCCAATTGCACAGCCTTCGCAGGAAGCGATTCGGTTGAATGCCGACCGGATTGCCTACTGGCAAGAACGCGGTGCCCAGCCAACCGAAACAGTTCGCGAACTGTTTAACAAACACCTGAAGCCAGCCGCTTAGTTTTGGGTTCTTTGTTCTTGGTGACTGGTTCTTCGTTTCTGGTTTTTTAGGAACCAACCCTGAGAAGTACCAGGTACCAAGTACCAAGTACCAGGTACCAGTACCATGAATCGAAAACGTTCTTCTCGACCGCATTCACACTCGGAAACTAGCCTGCAAGGGTTGGTTGAGCATTTAGCGAAATCACTGGTTGATCTCCCAGAAGAGGTGCGGGTCGAAGAACAGGTATCGGCTGGCACTTCGGTTCTGGAGTTGCATATTGCATCATCTGATATTGGTAAAATCATTGGCAAACACGGAAAGACTGCCCGAGCCCTGCGAACGGTCCTCAACGCCGCCGCCGACAAGCAATCAATCCGATGTGCGCTGGAAATTGCCGAAGAGGAATCACCCCGCCATGAACCATCCACCAACTGACCGGGCCACACTGGCTGTGGTGCTGCGGGCACGGGGGTTACGCGGGGAAGTGATAACTCATCTGCTGACCGATTTTCCCGAGCATTTTGACGAGCTTGAAGACGTCTGGTTGCAGTATCCATCCGGTGATGTCAAACCTGTCAAACTCGAAGAGTCATGGTTTCAAAACGGAACATTGATTCTCAAATTTGAAGGAATTGACACTCGAACCCAGGCCGAAGCCCTTGCCAAATGCAAAGTGCAAATCCCTTCGGATGAACGAGTTGAGCTTGAGGACGACGAGTTTTTTGTTGATTCACTGATTGGCTGCCAGGTCGAACTGGCCGATGGTCAGCGGGTTGGTCAGGTGGTGGATGTTCTGGCTGTAGGCGGTGGGGATACGCTGGTGGTTCATTCCCCAGGAACTGACGCTTCAGATGAAGAACGCGAGCATCTGATTCCTTTTGTCGAAAGCATTTGCTCCCAGGTTGATGTCGAGGCGCGACGAATTGTGGTCACGCCACCCGAAGGGTTGCTTGAACTTTAAAGATGTGCGCGGCATGCGGTTTGATATCCTGACAATTTTTCCAAAGTTCTTTGAAGGGTTTCTGACGCATGGCATTGTGCGGCGGGCACACGAAGCAGATCGGATCCAGGTGGGAATCCACGACATCCGTGACTACACGTTTGATCGTCACCACGTGGTTGATGATCGCCCTTTTGGTGGAAGTGATGGCATGGTCCTCAAACCAGAGCCGATTTTTCGGGCTGTCGAGGCACTTACCCATCCCGAGTGGTCTCTGCCGTCTGATACCAACCCCAACCGTGATCAATCTGGGGTGTCAATCATTCTGCTCACTCCGCAAGGCCGCCTGTTTACTCAGGCAGAAGCCGCCCGGCTCAGTCAGAAATCACAGATTGTTTTGATTTGCGGTCGCTATGAAGGCGTTGACGAACGGGTTGCACGCCACGTTGCCACTGAAGAAGTATCAATTGGCGACTATGTGCTGTCCGGGGGGGAAGTGGCCGCAATGGTGGTGATAGATGCCGTTACCCGGCTTCTACCTGAAACGCTGGGGAGTTCAACCTCAGCCGTCAACGAGTCATTTAGCGCCGGACGACTCGATTATCCGGTTTACACCCGGCCTGCCAGTTATCGTGGCTATGATGTCCCCAAAGAACTCCTGACCGGACACCATGGTGAAATTGATAAATGGCGTCGCCGCAAAGCTCTTGAAAAAACGCTGGCCTACCGACCTGATTTGCTCAGTCAGCGTGATTGCCTGGACGAAGTAGACCAAAAAATACTGCAGGATTTGTTAGCCCGCAAAAGTAACCACACTACTGAATAAATAATTTTTCCGGATGAGATGACGCCGGATTTGAGACAGCACTACTAGGGAGGTACCGCCATCATGATGAACCAGTTGGTTGATAGCATTGAGAAAGCGCAGATGCGTCAGCATCCGGAATTTATTGCCGGTGACACGATTCGCGTTCACGTTCGCATTAAGGAAGGTGACAAAGAACGAATTCAGCTTTACGAAGGAGTTGTCATTGCCCGTAAGCATAGCGGAGTTCGTGAAACAGTCACGGTGCGTAAAATCAGCTTCGGAATCGGAGTCGAACGCATTTTCCCGCTCCATGCGACCGTGATTGAAAAGATCGAAGTCACCAAGCGTGGTCGCGTGCGTCGCGCCAAACTCTATTACCTGCGTGCCTTGCGCGGAAAAGCAGCGCGTATCCGGGAACGCGATACGCGAGTGAGTGCTCAGGCCAAGGCGGCGGCTCAGGCCAGGCGCTAGGCCAAACCAGAAATCCCGGCGTGGCGACCACGCTGGAATTCTGGGCAGCCACGACCAGGATGAACCCAAAAAGACTCCAAAAACTGATTTGGTTTTTGGAGTCTTTTTTCTTTACCGGTCGCAAACGGCTTGCCCGGTCAACTTGAATTTCGGTCCCCTGGCTCTTTTCCGCACCTCAGCCCGTAAAAAATCAGCCAGTTTTCTTGTCTCTTTCTGCAATTCGTTGATAGAATTCCATTTACAATTCAAGTCCAATCCGCAAACAAGTGCCCCAACTCCAGACCCTGTCTATTATCGCTTTTATTCGCCTTTCCAGGAGATTTTGTCGCTATGTTGGCTTTTTGGTTTGCACTCTCTGATGAACTGGTTCAGTCAACGGCTTCAATCAATTATTTGCCCATTCTTCTTTTGCTGGGAATTGCTGTATTGATTCCGGTTGGGGCCCTGACGGCAGGACGTTTTTTGCGACAGACCAACGAAACGCCTGAAAAAATGATGGCTTACGAGTGTGGTTCGGAGCCAGTGGAAGACGCCCGAGGCCGATTTTCAGTTCGATACTACATGGTCGCGATGTTGTTTCTGGTGTTTGACGTTGAAATTTTATTTCTGTTTCCCTGGGCAATCATCTATGACCAGCTTGCGTGGTTTGGGCTGATTGAAATGGTTGTCTTTCTTGGAATTTTGGTGGTTGGGTACTACTATGCCTGGCGAAAGGGTGCCTTGCAGTGGGGGTGACCCTGGGTTCCGGGTTCCGGGTTCCGGGTTCCGGGTTCCGGGTTCCGGGTTCCGGG
>CAZXCE010000460.1:0-6871 GCA_964639175.1 uncultured Clostridia bacterium | reverse complement strand
GAACTCTTCGGCCAAATCCATGATGTCATTCAGGTCAGCATAGGCAACCTCGGGTTCAACCATCCAAAACTCGGTCAAGTGACGGCGGGTCTTGGACTTTTCAGCCCGGAAGGTCGGGCCAAAGCAATAGGTTTTGCCAAAGGCGGCAGCCGTTGCTTCATTGTAAAGCTGACCAGATTGAGTCAGATAGGCTTTGTTATCATCAAAATAATCAACTTCAAAAAGAGTCGTGGTGCCTTCGCAGGCAGCCGGGGTCAGAATTGGGGTATCAGCCAGAATAAACCCATTTGAATCAAAAAAATCGCGCACGGCTTTCACAATTTCGTGGCGCACACGCAAAATAGCGTGTTGACGACGCGATCGAAGCCACAAGTGGCGATGGTCCATCAGGAATTCAACGCCATGTTCTTTTGGCGTAATCGGATAATTTTCGGTAAGCTGGACCAGTTCAATGCTTTGGACGTCCAGTTCATACACGCCGGGTCGTTTGGGATGTTCTCGCGGTACTCCAGTCACGATAATTGAAGATTCCTGGGTCAGTTTTTCAGCGGTTTCCCACACGGTTTCAGAAACTGCTTTTTTGAACACAATTGTCTGAATGAGGCCGGTGCCATCGCGAACTTCCAAAAATTGCAGCTTTCCACTGGAGCGTGAGTTGTAAAGCCAGCCGCGAAGGGTGACTTCTTGCCCCAGATGTTGAGCGATGTCAGCAATATAAGTTTGTTTCATGAGCTTTGATTTCCAGTTAAAGTGCGGAATTTCGTTGAGGGCAACAAAAAATGGTCACGCATGCCCTCGTTTTCAGGGAGTCGAGAAATAACATGTCTGAAGAACTTGAGCAAATAGAAAATGAAACCCGCCCGATTGTCTCACAAGTGGTTAGTCATCATCTGCGTGCGGCCCTGAAATCGCTTCGTCTGACTGCCGTGGCAGATGAGCATCTGGCACGAACCCCTGAGAACGTGGCTGAATTCTGGATGGAATTTTTTGCTCCATATCTTTCGCACGCCGCACCGCCCGTCATTCCCACCTTTCCAGCTCAGGAAATGGCCGGCCAATGCGTCTTGATTAAAGATCTCGCCTATCATTCGATGTGCGCCCATCACCTGACCCCGTTTTTTGGTGAAGCACACATTGCCTATGTTCCTCACGAACTGGGAATTGGGATTGGGTCACCGGCTAAATTGCTTGAGTTCTATGCCCGTCGGCCTCAATTGCAAGAACGGCTTGCTGTCCAACTAGCGGATGGGTTGATCGAGGCTTGCCAACCGCGTGGCGTGATGGTCTTTCTGACGGCACGCCAGATGTGCATGGAAATGCGGGGAGCCAAAACCAAAGGGGCGGTTGAATGTTTTGTGGCCCGAGGTTGTTTTGAAGAAGATTCCTGGCGACAGTTGTTTTTTGCACGGCTCAAATGAATGAAGAATGATGAATGATGAATGATGAATGAAGAATGTTCGTGGTGACTGGAAAAGATTGGTTTCTAAGTACAAAAGCCCTATCGCAACACTCGTTGGTTACGTTTGAAATTGGGATCTCACTTTTCCCATAGGGTTGAGCTGATGTATTGAACTCCAGAGGCTTTAAGGTGTGTCGCTCACTTCAGGAACTCAAAACCAATTCGATGGTTGAGGTTTGGGATAGGCTCTTAAAATACTTGAAAGACAAATTCCATTCTCAATTCTTCATTCTCCATTCTTCATTCTTCATTCACCCAGCAAATTTATAGCCCAGTCCATGCACGGTCAGGATAAAGCGTGGGTGACGGGGGTTGGGTTCGAGTTTTTGCCGGAGCCAGGCGATGTGGACGTCAACCGTTCGGGTTGAGGGCATCGCATTATAGCCCCAGACTTCATCTAAAAGTTCATCGCGCGAGATGGTTCGCCCCCGGTGCTCGATCAAGTATTGCAATAACTTGAATTCACGTGCCGACAATTCAACCGGAAGCCGGTTTCGCAGAACTTCAGCACGTTTGAAATCCACCTGAACTGCATCAAACTGGAAAGTTTCGGTGCCTCCTGATGCAGGTGTACCGGGTTGAACTCTCCGGAGCAACGCTTCGATCCTGGCCAATAACTCCATCATTTCAAATGGCTTGGTAAGATAATCATCGGCACCGAGCTTGAGTCCAACAACTTTATCCACCACCTGTCCCCGAGCCGTGAGCATCAAAATCGGAGTTCGATTTCCCTGCTGGCGTAAATCTCGACACACGTCAAATCCATTTTTGCGTGGGAGCATGATATCCAAAATGATGGCATCAAAGGGTTTGGTTTGTGCCAGATGGAGGCCGGCTTCTCCATCGTGGGCTGTCTCAAGGGTATATCCTTCACTTTCCAGGCGGTCAGTCAATGTCAGAACCAGCCCCGGCTCATCTTCGATGAGCAAAATGTGTTGACTCATAAACATCCTCAATCAAATCCGGTTTCTCAGGTATCACCGCAGAAGCGATTGGCAAATGCAGTGTAAAGGTGCTGCCAAGACCTGGCTGACTTTGAACGCTGATATGACCGCCGTGGGCTTCGACAATATGTTTGACCAGGCTGAGTCCGAGACCGCTCCCGTGGATTTGGGCTTCAACCGCTTCTGAGCTTCGAAAGAACTGGTCGAAGATATGCGGGACATCACTGGGTTTGATACCCACCCCTTTGTCAATCACTGCCAGCCAGATTTCGGAACGAGGTTCGGCCTTGTTGAGGCGGGCAGTAATTCGGATCCACTGCTGGTCACCGCTGTATTTCATAGCATTGCTGAGCAGGTTCTGAAGCGCTCTTCGGAGCGCCGCCATCTCACCGTAAATAAAAGGCAACTCTGGTTCAAGTTCGACTTCGACCGAGAAATTGCCTTCGTCCAGGAGTGGGGCATAGGGAATCAACGCACTTTCAACCAGGGTTCGAACCTCAACCGGTGCCAGGTGATAGGTTCGTCGCCCAGAATGAACACCAGCCAGTTCCAGAACCTGTTCAACCATTTCGGTCAAACGGCGGCCTTCGCGCCGGATCAAGGTACCATATTGGGCCACCCGTTGTGGGTTCCATACCACGCCATCAGCCAGATTTTCAGCCGCAGAACAAATGACGGCCAGAGGAGTGCGAAGTTCGTGTGAAACAGCGGCCACAAATTCCATTTGCTGACGAGCCAGTTGTTGAGATCGTCGGGCAGCAATGAGCACAATGGCGACGCTAATACCAAGCAATACCAAAATGCCAAAGCTGACGGCGAGGTTACGGCGGCGGGTCTGGGTAATCATTTGCTCAAGCGACCCGGATTGATGGCGAATGACCAGTCGCCAATAGCCAGTTTCGTCACTGATTGGGGGCATTGCCCTGACAAAGACTTCCCCAGAGACCTGGTTCATAACATTGACTGAAATCGGGGTTTTTGGTGTGGTGGCGTCTTTCTTCTTGACGCTGTTGATCAATAGCTGGCTTTCCCGCAACAGATGTCCGAACTTCTGAACCTGGACACTCAAAATATTGGCGCTGGCATCACCCTGCTCAAGGCCAGGCAGTTTCCTGGATGAAGTCTGGTAGACAATCGTCTGGGGGTTCTTGCGACTAAAAACCACGACTTCATAGCCATTCTGCTCGCTGTTACGCAAATCGTTTCGGATCAATGACGGAATCAGTTCATGCTGGATCGTACGTTGATTGAGTTTGACAATCGTGTATCCCGTTAATGATGAAACGGTAAACCCATGGGCGTCAGGTGTGAATTGCAAATTGGAAAGCGGAATCACAAGTGCCGGAATCGTTTCAACAATTGAGGGAACATTATAGGAAAAGACATGCCCGGACTTTGATTTGGTTTGTCTCAATTGCTGGCGTAACGTTCGGCGGAGCTCACTTAACTCCTCTGGCCAGTGATCTTTAACGAAGGTCTGAGTGGATGAGTCAAAGCGGACCAGGTTGAGTCGCCCACGTGAATTGGCATTGACCACATAGACTTGATCAACCAGATCTGGATACGGGGATGTCACGCTCCACTGGTGATAGCGTTCGGCATAAGCATTCCAGGCTTGCCGATTCAGGGGGACGGCCTCCATCTGAAATGCCAGAAAAATACGGGTGATTTCCCGATCAAAATCCTCAGCCAGATGGGCAATATCACTCTGCAAGCTGGCCTGCAGGCGAGTTCGTTCGCTTTCAGTAACCTGGCCAATCCAGCGATATTGAAGGGTTGCCAGAATCCCCAGCAAGGCCATGAGCAATCCCAGGACAACCAGGATTGGCGACGGTTTGTATTTCATAATGCAACCGCTTTACGTCAGAGGTCAGTCACGGACTTTGTTTGTGTGGAGCAATCACTTCACTCTCTGCAACGACGCGCGACCATCGTGGCATTGAGCCTGTATACAGGACATCAAGACCAACCCGGTCTTTCATTTCAGGGCCTGATACTATCACAGGCATAAAACCTGGAAACCGGTGAGGGAGAAGATTTTACATCCTTAACAAAATCTTTTCCGCCTCTTAACAACTCGTCTGAGAAAACCGGCTATAGTCCGTTTTGCACCAGGAAGGTTCACCACAAACTGACAAGTGCGATTGAGACTCGACATTGCAAGCTCTCTCCTGAGTTTTGTTGTTGTGTCTTTCAAGCCCAGTTCTCACCAAACTGGGCTTTTTTTCTTTCTCAATCAACAATACTCCGGATAGCTTTTGTAAGTCATTTCTTTTCAATAACTTAAAAAACAATACTTAAAAAGGCTAAATCGTTGATTTCATTGAGTTTATCTTTTTCAAGTCGTCAAAATCGTAAAAACTGTCTGGAGTGTTGAATCAATCAATTTTTCAAAAAGTGAGGCCGATACTTCGCATGAGAACCCGTAGTCCTATCTATACAATGAGTTTCTCTGAACAGAAGTGGATTGGACTGTGGGGATGCACGCTGGCAGTTCTGGTGGCTGGGATATGGCGCTATTTTACAGATGCCTCGTTTTGGCTTGATGAAGCCTTCGTCGCTTCCTCTCTCCGATTGCCATCAATTGAAACACTCTTTGCCAGACTTGAATACGGCCAGCAGTTCCCTCGATTGTATCTGGTCGGTATCGCCGCCCTGCGTGAAGCAGGTGGATTTCAAACCCACATTTTGCGGTTATTACCATTTCTCTGTTTTCTGGTGGCCACCCTGTTGTGGGCGCGATTACTGGCGTTGCGTTCGGCCAGATCGAATTTCTTGAATGTTTTGAGCGGGTTTCTGCTGCTTGGGGCCACCTTCTGGCTCGAGCAATCGGCCCAACTCAAGCAGTACACGTTTGATGTTTTGCTCGGACTCTTGCCGTTTTGGATGGATGATGAGTTTTGGGAAGCCGGGTTACGACACGGACAGAAAAAGCTTTGGCTGGTTGGGTTTGGGCTCTTGTGCGCCAGTTCATACACCTATCCCTTATGTCTGGCAGCGCGAGTGGGCGGGTGGTATCTGGCGAGTGCTCGCAGATCAACCTGGAAGCTTGACCCCGCGGCCCTGGCAGGACTGATTCTTTCAAGTTTGGGTGGCTGGTGGTGGATCTGGAGTACGGATTATTCTTTCGCTCGCCACGACCTCCAGGCGGTCACGACGTACTGGAGCCAGTCAATTCTGCAGGTTCAACTGGCCGAAGGTGCCATACCAGCCATCAAACTCCTGAGTCGGTTTTTCTGGGGCTGGTATAGTACCAAACCCGTGATTCTGGCCGGGTTGATTCCATTACAGATTTGCGGTGTCTACTGGGTGGTGCGTCAGTGGATTTTACCCAACACTGACCTGGACCCAGGGTGGGGCACCCGCTCATGCGGCAGTTTGCTGGTCTTACTTGGGCTGATCGCCGCCAGTCTGTGGGTTCAGTACCCGATGAGTCCTGGGCGACTGACCTTGTTTACACTGATTCATATTCAAATTTTCGCACTTGAAGGTGTGACGTGCGTTCAACACCTTGTTTCAAAAGCGCCCATTCGTGATGGATTCCTGCACGTGTTTTTGTCAGTGATGGCAGTGGCGACGACTCTGGCATTTGCCAGGCTTGTCATCAGTGAACCACCTGAGAACCTGCGGCCAATGCTGGCAACCATTCGCCAGACACCCATTGATATAGTCTGGGTTCATCCCTGCTCTGTCGCCCAGGTTCAAACGCTGCCTGAAGGATTACCGGTACGAAATGTGCTCTTTGGAAGTGAAGAAATTCCTCGCCACCAACGAATTTTGATTCTCTGGACACATACTGGTGGCGGATGCGACAGACAACTTGATGCCCTGCGAATGCAATCTGTGTTTTGGAAGGATCTTCACACCGGACGCAATCGCGGTCTGGCGATTGCGGAATTTTAAGATGGGGTCATCGTCAAAAGTCAGTTGCGACAATCAGGGGTTTTTGGTTGTGTGTTCTTAAAAGATATTTGTACTCTGTCCAAATAGAACAAAATACATTTGAACCTTCTCTTTGAACCCCAACACTCAACGACTGACGATGAACCAACCGTTTCCTGACAAGGTGAGATAATGATGCAGTGGACTTTTCGAAAACCTCCAATCCAGTTTGGGCAGTCAACGGTGGTCAGGTGGCTGCTCTGGAGCGGTTTGTGTTGTGTGCTGGTGGTGAGTGTGGCGCTGATGCCAGGATTGCCCTGGGCAACCCACTGTCAGTATGTTTTAAAGAAAGGGATGACTCGGACCCGTCTTCAGCTTGCCAGATGGAGCGGCTTAAATCCTCAACTATCAGGGCTCTATGGAAAAGTAAATCAGCCAGGAGTAGTCATTGAGGTGCTTGATTCTCCTTCAGGATGGGCCAGCTTAACCAATCAGGAGGGAGAATTTCAGTTACCTGAGGAATGGTGTTACCCAGGGGCAACGATTGATTTACTGGTGACGGCCCCAAATCGCCCGCCGCAGGTGT
>CAZXCE010000459.1:0-6886 GCA_964639175.1 uncultured Clostridia bacterium | reverse complement strand
GGGTGTGCCCATCACAGCTTTCCATTCTTCCTGTGTCACCGGGTAGGCACCCAGGTAAAAAGGTCGGTCAATGACCTGTTCACATTGGGTTTCATCCGGGCCATGTCCAGGTTCGGTCTCAGGTGAACCCATCAGAAACGTGCCGTCCCGAATGAGCACAAATTCCATTTTGAACCGGTTTTTTATCTCTCGTGGTAACGTCGGGCTCGGGATTCGCCCGGTTGGAAGCACTGGCTGCACGGGCCCAGGCTCAAGCGGAATTTTTCGTTTCCCTTTTCCCGTCAACGTCTCAACCACTGAATTAAAAATTGGAATGATGATCCGTTTGGCCCGCACAATGGTTGGCACTTCGGGCTGGTCGGTTGGCGGTACCAGAGCCGCAACCTGTAGTTCGGAGGTCGCATAGCCAGACGCGGGCGGAAAACTCGGTTCGGCAGAATCTTCAGAAACCAAACCAGTTGGGACCACGCCAGCGATAGCCGGCATACCATCTGAAACAGTCATTGCCTGCAGGGCCTGGAGCATTTCACTTGCCGAAGCAAACCGCTCAGTGAAATACATCCGGGTCGCTCGATCCAAAACTGAGGCCAGCCCAGGATTCACTGACGAAACAAATGACTGCCACTTCACCGCTCCGGTTTGAGGGTCAGTGGGTAAATCTTTCGGCCCAACCCCGGTCAAAGCACAAATTGCGGTCATTCCCAGGCTGAACAAATCGCTGGCCAGAACCGGACGACCAGCAGCCTGCTCCAGCGGCATATACCCTGGCGTTCCAATCCGCGTTGTGGCTTCTTCGTGAGCGCCAATGACCCCACGGGCAATCCCAAAATCAATCAGAACCGGCAGGCGATCACGCCGCCGAAAGATAATGTTGCTCGGTTTGATGTCGCGATGAATGATGTGTTTGGAGTGAACATAGTGCAGGACAGGCAACAACCCAACGAGCATCGCCACCACTTCTGATTCGCTCAAGCGACCGGTTTTTCGAATCCGCTCAATCAAGGTCTGGCCTTCGACCCATTCCTGAATCAGGTAGAAATTTCCACCTTCCGCAAAATAGGCAAAAAGTTTGGGAATTTGCCCCTGTGGCGACTGTTCCCCAAGGCGTTCCAAAATAGCCGCTTCTTCTTTAAACCGTTCAATTAATTCCTGTTGCAACACCTGATCAGTGGCTGGTTTCAACTGTTTTAATACGCATCGGCGATTGGACGGAAGGTGGGTATCTTCGACCAGAAACGTCTCGCCATAGGCACCCTGTCCAAGTTGTTGCAACACACGGTAGCGATTGCTGAGCAGTACCATAGATTAGGATTCAGGGTTCAGGGTTCAGGGTTCAGGGAAATACAATATTTCCAATTATTTAACCCATTGCTTCAGCCAGAGTATGATTAAAAAATGGAATACCATTAAAAGCAGTTCATAGATTTCTTTCCATGACTGCTTTTGCTGGATTGTATGCCAGATCAGACTAATATTGAAAATAAAGGATTTTCAATTGAAATAACTAGCTTCCCTTCAAACCCTGAGCCCTGAACCCTGAACCCTCAAAGTTTTCTACCCGCCCAACACCTCGATTGCCTACCATCTCTGACAGCAAAATCTGGAATGCTGATTGCTCTTTATCAATGCCGGTTGGTTTTGAGGAAATTGCCCCACATTCAGCGGAGGTGCAACAACCACTATGAATTTACCCCAACTGCTTGAATTTAAACGCAACGATCTGATTAACGAAGCACTCGGAATCCTGAACCAGGCCCGGCTCTCACACTATGACGAAGCCGGGTACAGTCAACGGCGACTGTATCTGATCCGATTGTATGACTTGATGACTCAATGTATTGAACAAAATGACATGGTTCCAATGCTGAATTACATCAAGGCATTGGCGGAGGAACGCTTTACCACCGGGTTTGACCTTTCTGAAGTTCAGATGGCCTTCAATGTCATGGAAGAAGTCATCTGGAAACACATTCTGTCGGACCTGCCAGCGGAAAAATACCCGGAAGCCCTTGGCATGATCAGTACAGTGCTCGGAACCGGAAAAGATTATCTGGCCAATATGTATGTTTCGATGGCCAGTCAGCACAAAGCCACCTCGATAGATCTGTCAGATTTGTATCAGAAAGCCAGGTAATGGGGCTGAAGAAGGCGGGCTTGGGGCTTGGGGCTCAGGGCAATTAACTGGATAAAGGATGAAGAATGAGGGACGAAATAAAATTAATTCTTCAGCCCTCAGCCCTCAGCCCTTAGCCCTGGTTTTTTCAGCCCTCAGCCCTTAGTCCTGGTTTTTTCAGCCCCACGATTTCACGGTCGGACAAAGACCTTGTAGGTGTACTGAATTGTCTTTTCTTCGCCGGGTTTGAGCGGAATGTCCCACGTGATGCGTGAGGTTGGGTTAATGGCCTGAATTGCAACCGCCAGTTTTTCAGATTTGCCCAGTTCAGCCGCCGTGATGACTTCGCCGCGAACTGTTTTCTTGATGGAAAGCTTGATGTTTGTGGGTTTGAAGTTTTTCACTTTGAGCGTACCGGTGACGGTCACGGCATCATAGTCATAGCCATAGCGTTTTTTCGCATTCTGTACCCGTTCAGTCTCCAGTTCCTGACGTTCGACCCGAACATCAGTCGCTACCGTCAGCTTCAACAGCGTACTCGCGCTCTTCGGCGTGTAGTTGAGCACATCCTGGGCAATCGGTTTGTTGCCTGAAATGGTCATGGCTGGCGCTGTCGTCCAGGGCACGTTCGACACGTTTTTTAACCGAAGCGAGTGCCACACCTGATCTTCCGCTTTCGGCGCGGCTGAACGGTTAATATTCCCATCATCATCAATTTGCAAAATATTGGACACATCCCATTGATAGACGTGTTCATACGGGACTTCGCTTGAAAAAACATTGTAGGTCCCACGTTCGCCTTTTTTCAGATTGACGTGCTGACGGTTATAGAGAAAGAGGTCTTCTTCTGAATTCCCTTCCAGTTCATTGACCGTCGTGCTGTAGTCAAGTCCAGTATCGTCAGCATCATAGGCATTGGCCTGCTGAGCCATGATTCGATTGGTTCGAAGATTGTCCAGTCGCCCATAGGCATATGACGATGAACTGCCCCCACTTTGCAAACTTGCCATAAATTCAGCCAGTGTTTGTTGTAGCGTCATCGGCGACGGAATATCTGAGACAGCAAAATTTGGGAAGCCGACGACGAAAAAGACATCTGTATCCAACAAATCTTCCATGTCATTGATCAACACTGCCTGCATGGTGACCTGGGCGGTTTTGTCGTCTTTGAGCGAAACCAGATATGATGGCGTCCAGCCCATACCTTTTTGCAAATACCCCATTGTGATCGAGGCGGCGCTGGTTGCCCCTTTGGCTTTGAATTTTAACAATTTCGTTTTTTCTTTCGCCTCCAATTTGGTAACGGGGGCGCTGGCGAATGAAATGAACTGAACCTGTGAATGACGAAACGCGGTCACTTTCCCATCTATTTTCATGAAAAAGAGTTCTGAAGGAACCGGGGTCGGCACATAGTTGTAGGCGGTTCCGCCATCCCTGGTATTTCGGAGCGGAGTCGCCTCGGGTTCATCTTGAAATGAAATGATTTCCCCAGAGTACACTTTGTCATTGACGGTGATACTGGCCATTTTCCCGGCATTTGCTTCCAGTAACTCGGCCAGCGATTGAACAGACTTTGGTTTTGTCACATCTCCCTGTGAAGCAATTACTTCTTCGAGAATCACGCCTGGATCACCAGGCGCCAGCCAGAGCGAACCAAAGGTGGCATTTGGCACGGTATGCAGGGTGCCCCATCCATCTTCGACCAGATTGATTTTCCCCTGTCGAACCACAAATCCCAGCCCATTTTTAAAGACAGCCAGTGACACTGGTTTGGTGTCAGGTGGCGGTGTCGCCGGTTTTTCCTGTCCTGAAATCGCAACTGATGAAAGACACACCAGAACCAACAACCCTGAAACCAGAGCTTGTTTGAAGCGCATAACTTTCCCCTTTTTTGTGGATAGTTTGTGAACTGCTTGAACTGCTGAATTGATTCTAAGGCGTGGGACATCACATTGCTCGCTGAAAATGGAATTTCGTTCCAAGAAATCTGGATTTTTCTCCAAAAATCCATTCATTTTATTGAACCTGGCAAGGAAATCACTTCCAGGTGGCTGGTTCAGGGGGCATTTGTTTCTGTCGTTGGAATTTTCTGGTACACAACGCACTGCGTCAGGTTGACCGAAAGGCGTAACACCTTCATAATTTGGGGCTCAGTTCCAACACTGATTTTCTATCTATCCCATCCAATTCATTTACCAATATTTCTCACGAGGTATTCTGCACGTGCGCCGTTCTTTGTCTGTCTTCGGTTTGGTGCTGCTCCTGGCTGGCAGCAGTCTTTTCTCAAACATTCCGCTCTCATCCCCTTTCACTCACGCCAATACCCAATCTTCTTCTCCGATTGCTCAGTCAGTACAGACTGACGATTTGGGCAACCTTGAGGCAACCGCACTCATTGACCGTGGATTTGTACTCTATGGCGATGGCAATGGTATTACTGGCTGTCGCGAAACTTCCCCTTCTGAAACCATGCTGATGAAGCGAGGTCAGGAAGCCCAAAAACTCCACGTTTTGAACCGCCCCGAAGCCAACCGGCAACAAACCGGCCTGCGGATTATTTTGCGCGGTACAGATCAACTCGAACAAAATCAACAGGCCAAACAGGCGTTTTTTAATGCCGCCGCCCGCTGGGAAGCCGTCATTCAAACACCAATTACAATGGTCCTGGACGTTGACTATGGTCCAACCCGGTTTGGCGTCCCGTTTGGTTCAGGAGTCATCGGGTCAACCTTTACCTCCGACACAACGGTCATCTATAGCGAACTGCGCAAACGGCTGATCGCCGGTGCCATTGGAACAACCGATGAAGCAATCTACCGGGCCTTGCCGGAAGACGCCCTCCCAACCGAAATTGGTCCGGCAACCCGCATCGAACTCCCCGTAACGGTCGCTCGCGCCGTTGGGTTAGCCCCGATTGCCGCCAGCGAAACGGGTGGCGGGGCACCGTCAATTGGATTTAATTCCAACTTTAATTTTGACTTTTCACCTGAAAACGGAATCGGATCTGGCCAGACTGACTTTGATGCCGTCACGGTCCACGAAATCGGCCACGCGCTCGGGTTTACGTCCAATGTGGGGTTAACCGAATTAACTGGTGGCACGGTTCCGGTTCCAACCATCTGGGATCTGTATCGCTTTGGCAATGAAATCACCTTGAGCGAGTTTACCTCAGCCGAACGACTTCAGTTGACGGGTGGAACACAGATCCTGTTTTCTGGAAACGACCTCAAAGGGTTATCGCTCTCAACCGGTGCTCCCAATGCCAGCGGCGGTGATCGCCGACAGGCCAGCCACTGGAAAGACGACAGCATCCTGGGCCGACGCATCGGGATTATGGATCCAACCCTTGGTAGCGGAGATCGCTCAGTCATTACTGAAAATGATTTGCGCGCCCTCGATCTGATGGGATATCGCATGGCTGGTCAGACGGGCGGTGACACAGTGCCACCCGCAGTTTCCATTGTTTCGCCAAATGGTGGCGAAACAGTGTTTGTCGGCCAGCAGTCAACCATTACCTGGACTTCAAGCGACAATGGATTGATCGTGTCCCAGGATATTGCGCTTTCAACTGATGGCGGAGCGACATTTCCCCGCGCGATTTCCACTGGACTCGCGGGTGAAGTGAACCAGTTCACGTGGAGTGTACCGATTTTCCCAACCACTCAGGCTCGGATTCAGATTACCGCAACCGATGGTGTGCTCCTGCAAACCTCAGTCGTCAGTGCCCAAAACTTTACGCTAGCCATTCCACCACTCCAACCGCCTGCTGATTTGGCGGCAGCGATTAACGGCCCACAGGTTCGCTTAAACTGGAAAGCTGCCACCAGCAATCAGACGGCAACGCTCCAGGGTTACAACATTTACCGATCCAAGACCTCACCAGTTGAAGCCAGCCCTCAAAACCGGTTGGGAAGCTTTACCCCCCAAATCACCTCATTTTCAGATCGCCCATCTCCGGCTGATGGCAAGACCAGTTATTTCTATGTCGTCACGGCGATCTACAACACGGGTGAAAGCCGTCCTTCAAATGAAGTCAAAGCCCTGCCGGATGCCAGTCAGGGAGATTTCACTGCACCAACTGTCCTGGTCGTGTCACCTAACGGTGGTGAAACCATCACCTCTGGCGATTCACTGACCATCACCTGGAGTTCAAGTGACAATGGCGCCCTTGCCAGTCACACGGTTGAACTTTCAACCAACAGCGGCGGCACATTTGGAACATCGGTGGCGGCTGGACTTGCCGGCACGGCTCAAAGTTTTGTCTTTGCAATCCCGACACAACTGGTGTCAACCACGGCACGGGTTCGAGTCACCGCCCGTGATGCTGCCGGGAATACTGCCCAGGATGTTTCAGACGCTGACTTTACGGTTCGCTCAAACGACACCGTCAAACCAGTCGTCACGGTCACCTCGCCCAACGCTTCGACGAAAAAGGTCAATGGTGGTACTTCACTCTCGGTTTCCTGGACGTCAAGCGACAATATCGGAGTTGCAGGCCACGAAATTTCACTCTCAAAGGATGACGGCGCGACCTTCCCAACATCTTTGGCAACCAGCATCAGTGGTTCAGCGACTTCATTTTCAGTGACGATTCCAAATGAAAAAATCAAAAAAGCACGCCTGAAAGTGACCGCTCGCGACGTTGCTGGAAACACCGGCGAAGGCGTCTCGACACCGTTTAAGGTCAAAGCAAAGTAACAAATGAGGAATTGAGAAAACTGGTTCTTGGTTCTTGGTTCTTGGTTCTTGGTTCTTGGTTCTTGGTTCTTGGTT
>CAZXCE010000458.1:0-6908 GCA_964639175.1 uncultured Clostridia bacterium | reverse complement strand
GATTGCCGTGTCAAGCTCACCAACTCATCCAACCAGGAAATGTATTACAATTATGATATGGAATACTTTTAAATCGTTACTTCTCATATGGTTATTGATATTTCCAGTCTCGGGTATCCAAAAGAAAAAACCGCCCGCTTTTCGACGCCAGATTTCAACCCAGTCCGACTTTGACACGCTGAAGCGGATCTACTATCGGGGACGGTTCGCTTCGATTCCGCACCTGATGTTTGTGATTGACCGCACTGAAAAAACGATTGCCTATGTAAATTCAAACCTTTACACGTTTCACACCGATTTTGTCTTTTCTAACTACTGGTCACTCGAACGTGGTGCTAAATTCTTTGAGAAGAATTATTTGAATCCCAATCGCCGGTTTATTCTGGGAACACTGGCCTATCAAACTGAGGCCAAACTCTTCACGTTTGAATTTTGGGAAGGCGACCTGATCCCGAAAGAGCTGGTTGAATACACGTTTTCCACGATCCAGAAATCATTTTTTGCGCCGATCAAATTTAAACCCAACTCGCTCCGGCAAGAGCAGCTTTCCGACGAGCTGCCCACCGTCCCCCGAATCCTGATTTCCGAACTGGAGCCGTTTAATACTGAAGAAATTATCCATCCTGGCGAAACGGTCGGCATCTTGCGGCTGCGGGAAAATCTCCCAGATGAACAACCCGTCGAACCCGAAGACATCGTCATTTTCAAGCAAGTCCCGATTTCGGTGACGCCGATTTCAGGCATTGTCACTACACGGCCTGGAACACCGTTGTCTCATCTCAATTTACTTTCCAAGACGTGGAACATTCCAAACGTCTTTGTCAAAGATGCCGATGAAAAATACAAAGCCTTACTCAACAAGTGGGTTCGCCTCAAAGCCAGAAATGACGAAATTGTTATTGAACCGGTGGATGTCAATGCCGCCAAGCGACTGAGTCCGCAGGTGGCGAAACGGCTGCAACTCCAGGTGCCACGGGCCGACCTGAGCTGGAATCAGTTGACTGATCTGGCTCAACAACGAAGCCGCGATGTCGTTCGCTTTGGTGCCAAATCAGCCAATCTCGGTCAGGTCGCACAGGCTAAAATCAAAGGTGTCATTGTCCCCCAGGGATTCACCATTCCTTTTGCCTGCTATGTGGAATTTGCCAAAAAGATTGGCCTGGAAGAACGCGTCCTGGAATTGCTCAACGACGAGTACTTTCACCACGACCCAAAAATCCGTAAAGTAAAACTGGCTGAACTGCGTGCCTATGTGCAGACATCACCAATGCCAGACGCGCTAAAAACAGCTATCCTGGAAAAAGTCCATCGAGAATTTCCCACCGCCGGGCTGTTTGTTCGGAGTTCAACCAATGCTGAAGATTTACCCAACTTTAACGGCGCCGGGCTGTACACGACGGTTCCCAATGTCAAAGGGGACGAGGCCCTGATTGAAGCGGTCAAAACAGTCTGGGCTTCAATCTGGAACTTCGAAGCCTTTGAAGCCCGCGAAGCCGCCAAAATTGATCACCTGGCCGTGTATCCGGCGGTGTTGTTACAAACCGGCATCAACGCTGAAAGCGCTGGCGTGATGATTACCACCAACCCGTTTGATCCGCAGGATACAGGCGGGGTCTATATCAACGCCAAGCGCGGATTGGGGATTAAAGTCGTTGAAGGCCAGAAGATACCGGAACAGATTATTTTTTCGACTCGATCCAATGCCGTGCGGGTTCTCTCCCGATCAGGTGAAGACAGCCTTCTGACATTTGATCAAAATGGAGGCGTCAAAGAAATCCAATTGTTCTCAGACCGGGCTATTCTGACCGATGCCAATGCCCGGCGATTGTCAGCCGCCGCACTCAAGATCAAACACCTTTTCAATCAGAAAGAACAGGATATCGAATGGGCACTGATCGGCGATCAGGTTTATATTCTGCAATCTCGACCATATATTGACCCGCTCGCCCGGCGGTGAACATTTTCGGGCTGAAGACATTGGGCTTGGGGCTTTGGGCTTGGGGCAATCAAAGGGATGAAATAAGCCAATGCTTCAACCCAATGTGTTTCAGCCTGATATCTTTAGCCCTGAGCTCGCCTTCCTCAGCCCTCAGCCCCTAGCCCGTTGTCTTCAGCCCACTTCCAAAGCGGCAGAACGGGTTGAAAGTTTTGTCTATTTCAGACATTTTCGAGTACCTGCCGCGCTACTCTGGGATAAAGCTCACTGGTTAGACCATATTGCAACGAATACTTCATATTAGGAAGCAGTCAAGTCATTCAATCAAATAAGTTTAGCGAACTACTGACCACTGACTACTGACTACAAACTGGTATAAACTCCGAGCTATCGAAAAAATAAGGACATCACACACCGGATGACTCACCTGACCTCCATTTGCGGGCTGTTGCTTGTGTTTTTTTCACCCTTCAGCCTCTTTGCCAAACCGGCTCACCCCATCGCTCCCCAATCAAAGTCAAAAACCGTTTCAATTTTGTTTTTCAACGACGCCCATCAGGTGATGCCGGTCAGCGATCAACTCGGTATTCGGGGCGGCGTGGCCCGGTTAAAAACCATCATTGATCAGGTCAAACGCGACAATCCAAGCACTCTGGTTGCGTTTGGAGGCGATCTGGCAGGTGGGCTGCTTTTTGGTGCTGTTTTTCATGGACATCCGCAAGTGGCAGCCTTTAATCAACTTCCAGTTGATGTAGCCTCATTTGGGCAGCATGATTTTGATTTTGGATCGGCTGAAACCCGTAAACTGATTGCTGAATCAAAATTCAACTGGATTACTTCCAACCTGGTTGAACAATCGGGCCAGCCATTTGCCGGTGTTCCCCGGTATTTGATTCGTGAATCAGGCGGCCTCAAAATTGGGTTCATTGGATTGACCGATGATTTTGACACGACATTGCCGGAAAACATCGTCACGCAACAAAATATTTTGCAATCCGCCAAATCCGCCACCTCAGCCTTGCGCAAACAGGGGGCTGATGTGATCGTCGCCCTGTGTCAGGCTGATATGCCCAAAAATTTGCAAATGCTTGAACAGGTTCCAGATATTGATGCGATTTTTGGCGAAGAACAGTTTGAAAACCGGAGCATCATTCAGTTTGTAAACAACCGCCCGGCGCTGTCTCCCTGTGGAAATGCCGGTTCCGTAGTCCAACTTGATGTCACGCTCAACCAGGGAAAATGTGTTTTTTCAGTCCGGGTCCATTCAATTGATGAAACCGTTGCCAGTGACCCCGACTTACTCAAGTTTGAACAACGGTATCAAACCGAACTTGATACCAAACTGGCCGAACCCCTGGCTCAGGTCAAAACACCGCTGCTGGCTGGCTACAACACCGATAATGCCCTCCGACGGCGTGAAACCAATCTCGGCAACTTTGTGGCTGACGCCTATCGTCATCACTTTGGAACTGAAATCGGTATCATCAACAGCGGCGGCATCCGGGCTGAAGCCGAAGGACCAGTCTTTACGTTGAAAAACGCGGTCAGCCTGCTCCCGTTTGGGAACCGACTGGTCGTGGCGAAATACACCGGCGCCCAGCTTCGTCAGGCACTTGAACATGGCACCAGTCGAGTCGAGATGAGCGGCGGGCGACTGTTGCTGGTTTCAGGGTTAAGCTACGAATTTGACCTCAGAGCCCCGATTGGAAAACGGATCCAGTCGGTCAAGGTCCAGGGCAAACCACTCAAAGATGATCAGGTATACCGGGTGGCACTTCCGAATTTCCTTCAACTTGGTGGTGAAAGCTTCGATATGCTCAAAACCGACACTATCGAACCGGAACCACCAGCCGGGTGGCCGCTTGACGTTGACGTTCTTTCTGAATATGCCCGAACTCAAAAGGTGATTGACATTGGCATTCAAGGTCGCATCGTGGCCAGGGACAGCACGAATAGCCAGTAGTGAGTAGCGCAAGAAGTAAGGAGCGAGGAGCGAGTTATCAACCCAAAACTCGCTCCTCGTTTTCTTTTTTGAAGCGCTGGCTGGCTGAAGTGGTGATGGAAGGATTTTGGGATTGAAGATAACTGGTGGCTCTGATGAGTGGGAATCGGAACCCGGAACCCGGAACCCGGCTTTTCGCCCCCTCAACCCCTCGATGATTTAAGTCACATCCAGAAGACCCCGGATACAACTACCCTGCAAACACCTTTTTTCTGGCTTCAACTTCCGGCCAGGAAATTGCTCTGTGTACATTCGTCATTTTTCTATTTTACCCCCACACACGCTAACAAGCTGATTCTAAATAGCTTACTAAATTCTCACTTTATTTCAACTGGTTAGCGTGCTGCGGAAATCTACTCAACCTGTCCTTGTTTACCGATGAAAACCATTATGTCCAAGCCAGTTGCCTCGCTCTCTCAACCAGTTCAATCAATTGGGATCAATGCTCAAACGGTCATTGCCAGACGCTATGCCCGCAAAGATATCAACGGACAACCGCTCGAAACCTGGCCGGAGATTGTCTCCCGTGTGGTCAAATATGTCGCCAAAGCTGAATCAGACCCTGACCACCGCCACCAGTTTCACCAGGAAGCAACCCAGTTGTTGCTCAATCGCCAGTTTATCCCGAACACTCCCTGTCTGGTAAATGCCGGCCACGAACGCGCTCAACTTGCGGCCTGTTTTGTGCTCCCCATTGCAGATTCGATAGCCAGCATCATGGAACACGCCAAACAATGTGCCATCATTCATCAAACGGGCGGCGGGACCGGAATGACCTATGAGTTGCTTCGCCCCGCTGGTGCCATCGTCAAATCAACCCATGGCGTGGCGTCCGGGCCGGTTTCGTTTATGAATATTGTCAATGCCACGACCGAAACGATCCGACAGGGAGGCGTTCGACGCGGTGCGAATATGGGGATTCTCGCCATTCAACATCCAGATATTCTGCGCTTTATCCACGCCAAAAATGACCAGACCAGTCTTACCAACTTCAATATTTCCGTGACGGTAACCGATGCGTTTTTACAGGCGGTTGAGCGCAACGAATGGTTTCAAACCGAATTTGACGGCAAACCCTGGGTGCAACCCATCATTGACCCGCTCACCGGGCAAAATTACGTGTTTGAAGGAACTGAACCGCCGCAACCCGGCATGGTGTTTGCCCCCGATGTCTGGCAACGCATTGTCTTTTCAGCCTGGAAATATGCTGAGCCTGGAATTATCTTCATTGACGAGGTCAATCGCCGAAACCATGTCCTCAAAAGTTTAGGGCGGATTTCGGCGAGCAATCCCTGTGCTGAACAGATGCTCCATTCATATAATGCCTGTAATCTGGGCTCGCTCGATGTTGCGAAATTTGCGAATGAAACTGGAGAGATTGACTGGGCCGGGCTTCAAAAAGCAATCCGCACCTGTGTTCGGTTTCTCGATAATGTCATTGAGGTGTGCTTCTGGCCGCTTCCCGAAGTCAAACAGATGGTTCATCGTACCCGTCCGATTGGGCTTGGAGTGATGGGGTTTGCGGATTTGCTGCTCAAGCAAAAGATTCGGTATGCCAGTCCAGAGAGCCTGAAAGTAGCTGAGGAGTTAATGAGTTTCATTCGTCACGAAGCCTGGCTGGCCAGTTGCGAACTGGGCAAAGAAAAAGGCGTCTTTCCTGAGTTTGAATCAAACCACGAAGCCTACGAGTCATTTTTTGAGACTGAACTGCGAATTCCGGCCACCGAATGCACGCCACGCAATTATGAAGTCACCACTGTTGCCCCAACCGGTACGATTTCGCTCGTGGCCGAAACCAGTTCAGGCATTGAACCAAATTTCAGTTGGGCCTATGTGCGGCACGATACAATTGGAACACGGGTTTATGTCCATCCGCTGGCAGCCCGGGCACTGGGCATTGAGTTCGATCCGCAGGATCCGACCTCGATGGAACGGGCAGCCACGGTTGTTTGCGAGCGACAAAGCCAGCTTCCAGCCGAGTTTATAACTTCGCACGAAATTTCTCCGGATGATCACTTGCAGATCCTGGCGGCCTTTCAAAAACACGTGGACAACAGTATTTCGAAAACCGTCAACGGGCCGGCATCCCACACGGTCGAGCAAATTGACCAGCTTTTTCGGACGGCTGCCCGCCTGGGAGTCAAAGCCATTTCCTACTATCGAGACAGTAGCCGCGAAGGACAGGTTTTAACCCAACTGGCCAGTTCAAAACCTAGCGAAGCACCAGCACCAGTTTCAACTCCACCCGAAGAAAGCGCTGCGGTCATTGAACCAACCACCAAAAACCGCCCGAAAGAGTTACAGGGATGGACGTGGCAAATTCCATTTGAGGGCCAAAACCTCTATGTCACGGTCAACCACGATGGCACCAACGTGCTTGAAGTTTTTGCCACTGGCCCGGTGAGCGGTTCAGTGGGAATGCTTGTTTCGCGGATGCTTCGCGGTGGGTTTACACCACCTGAAGTCGCCCGCATTTTAAATAAGGTTACCGGCACCCATGCCACGTGGTTTAACCGACGCTGTCTTTCAAGCCCGGAACAGGCCATCGCCGAATGTATCCTCATGACAATGAACCGGTTAGAAGGAAAAAATGAACCGGCATCCACAAAAGTCGCGTCTGTCAAAGCAACTGCTTCGCGCGCCGGGTATCGCGCCTGTCCGGAATGTGGCAGCGAGGTCAACCATGCATCAAACTGTGACATCTGCCCGGTTTGTGGCTGGTCGAAATGTACCTAGAGCCGGGGCTGAAGAAAACGGGCTCAGGGTTGGGGGCTGAGGGTTGAAGACTCGCAAGCTCGGCGCAGAAGAAGACGGTTTTTAATACCCTGAGCCCAATGTCTTCCGCCCCCAGCCCTCAGCCCTCAACCCCTGGCCCGATGTCTCCCTCCCTAATTCCAGGGGGTGGGGTCAGGATTTAACCTTTATTCCGGCCCCCCCTTGTGATTTCCGGCCTCTTCTATGCACCCCCCC
>CAZXCE010000457.1:0-6940 GCA_964639175.1 uncultured Clostridia bacterium | reverse complement strand
ACAGCCTCCGCAAAATCAGCTATCGCAACCAGGTTGAAACCGTGCTGGGAACTGGGACTCCAGGCATCAGCCCGTTTGACGGCCAGGGAAAAGTTCCGTTTGAACTGGTTCAATTCAATGGGTTGCGTGGCATAGCTAATACAGCAGCAGGTAACTTGCTGGTGGCTGATACCGACAACCACGCGATTTATTCCATTGACAATGCCAGAGGTGTGATGTGGTTGCTGGCTGGAAAACCCGGAGAGACTGGCAGCACGGATGGAACTGGACGCGAAGCCCGTTTTTCACGACCCGCCGGGCTTGCCTTGAGCCGGGATGGAAAAATCCTGGCCGTGGCCGATCAGGACAACCGCCGGGTTCGATTTCTGGAACTGGGTGCGACTTCAACTGGCACACCAACCTGCCAGGTTTCAACGGCGGGCACAGCTTCGCGGACAGCCACGTTTCAACCAGACGAACCAGCCACCTTTGAATTTGATCACCCAACTTCGGTCAGTTTTGATCCGGTTGGCAATCTGGTGGTGGTGGATGCTTCCGGGGTGTATGTGATTACCCGTTCTCCAGGACGTCCGTCAGAAGTCGTACCGCTGGCCCAACCCGGAGTGAGTTTTGGCCAGGCGGCAAGTGTGACAGTCCGTGGAACAACCGCCTATGTGCTGGATGCTGAAGCGACCAGCCCGGAAACCGCACTCAATGCCGTGACGGTTGGCGCTCCGGAAATTACGGAACTGAGTCAGGAAATTGTTCGGGCCGAAGGCGGTGAATCAGTCGTCCTCACAGGGAAGAACTTTGCACCGGAAAGCCTGGTGTTTCTGGGAGATGCCCAGGTCACGGAACTCACCGTTGACAGCGCCACCCAGATCAGTTTTGTGGTTCCAAAGCAGCTTTTTCACGGCGAGCGAGTTTTAACCGTTCAAACCCGAGGTGGGATTGCTCAAACGAAACTCACCGTTCGTCCCAAATCTCTGGCTGAATTGGCGGATGGCGAAATCACTACCGTACTGGGTGGGCTTTCATTTCATGGCGAAGGCGGAAAGGCCACTGATGCCGTGATTAATTCTGCCGATGGAGTAACAGTTGACGCCAGTGGCAACCTATTTGTTATCAGTAAAGTTACCCATCAAGTTTATCGGGTGGATGCCGCCAGTGAACGGTTCACAACCTTTGCTGGAACTGGCGGTTTGGGGCTGATTGGAGATGGTGGACCAGCTATCAAGGCTCAACTCACGAGTCCATTAGACATTGCTTTTGACCGGAGCGGGAATTTGTATATTGCGAGTGATAGTCGAGTCCAAAAAGTGGATGCGATCACTGGACTGATTAGCACGGTGGCAGGTGGAGGGACATTAGACCAGGATGGAATTCCCGCCACTCAAGCCAGTCTTTACGCTCAAAGAATTGTTTTTGATTCGTTCGATAACCTCTACATCAGCACACATAGTGGAGGGGATGTCAAACGTGTGGATGCCCAAACTGGACTGATCACTACAGTTGCTGGAAATGGCAAGCCTCGATTTTCAGGTGATGGTGTCCCAGCTACTCAAACCGGGCTTGGGGTTTATGGGATGGCGTTTGATCAGGCAGGGAATCTTTTCCTGGCTGACGTAGTGAACCATCGTATTCGTCGGGTAGATGCCAAAACCCAAATCATTACAACAGTTGCTGGAACTGGTATACCGGGTTTCAGTGGTGATGGAGGCCCTGCCAGTCAGGCAGCTTTGCGACGTCCAACTGATATTGCTTTTGATGCTTCCGGCAATTTACTGATTGTTGATAGCATTAACTCTCGAATCCGGCGGGTTAATACCAAATCAGGAACGATCACTACCATTGCTGGAACTGATGGCTTTGGAGAATTAGGTGATGGCGGACCGGCAACAAACGCCAGATTGTACGAACCTTCTGCAATAACTGTGGATGGAATGGGAAATATATTCATTACGTCTTCTTACTTGGGCGGTCGGGTCCGCCGGGTGGATGCCCAAACCCGCATCATCACCACTGTCGTCGGTGGTGGTTTTATCAGCCCTTCCTCATTTGCACCCAGCTCAAACCTGCGCCCAACTGATGTCAGAGGAGATCTTCCTGGGACCTTGCTGGTCAGCAATACCACTCACATTGTCAAAGTAGATTTAACCACTGGGCTGTTCTCACGAATTGCAGGTACTGAATATCCAGTATATGCGGGAGATGGTGTGTCAGCACTGTTGGCTTCAATGAACCCGGTCAATTTTTGCCTGAACCCCAAAGGCGATTTATTTGTTGTGGATGGATATAGCTACGGAATCATCCGCAAGATTGACGCTGAGACAGGCATCATTCATCGGTTTGCAGGAACAGGAAGAGCTGGGTTTAGCGGCGACGGAGGCTTTGCCCTCAATGCAAAAATAGACCCTACTTCCATCACCTCAGATAAAACCGGAAATATTTATTTTTCGGAGTTCAACCGAATTCGAAAAATTGATGTTCAGACCAATATCATTACGACTATTGCTGGAACTGGAAGGCTAAAATATTTCGGAGATGGAGGACCTGCCATCAATGCAGGACTGGGTGGGGTGCACCAAATTGCGGTTGATGATGCGGCTGAAAATCTGTATCTGGCGGACTTTTTCGCAAATCGGATCCGGCGCATTGACCTCAAGACAGGGATTATTACTACTGTGGCAGGCGGAGATTTGTCGGAACAAAGAAAGCATAGCAACGACGGAACACTTGCCCTAAAAGCAAACTTCCGGGGGCCAACGGCAGTAGCTGTTGATCGGGTTGGAAACCTATTAATCGGTGATGATTCAGGAATTTACCGAATGAATGCACAAACGGGAAGTTTGATAATGATTGGGGGAAGAGGTTTAATCGAGGGTACTGGTGACGGTGGACCTGCTTCCAATGCGAGGTTTGGCTACGTTTATAATTTATTTCTTGACCAGGAAGGGAACCTATTTTTCACGGCACAAGGCGGTCACGACGGATACCTTCGCCGCAGTGTCCGGGTGATTAAAGGCGTCGGCAAGTAATATTTGGGGCTGAAGACAAACGGGTTGAAGACAACGGGTTCAGATGCCAAATTGAAAAAAGCCAATCCAATTCAACCTGTGGTAAAAAGGGATTGCTCTCAGGCAATCCCTTTTTGTTTCAGGTGTGATTCGGAAAAAAGATCCAAATTCAACTGAGATTCAAAAACTATTCCCCGATGACAATTTTGGCTATCTCACTGCGCGTTTGTTTGGTAGAAGGAATATTATTTTTGACTTCTGTTTCTATCTTGAATCGGTGAATTGGGACAGAAGGACTTATGGAGATGGATATGGTCAAGCAACTCAGGGTTCGGAGTGTCGGTTTCATCATTTTGTGCTGTCTGATGATGGCGGGAGGAGCACTCAGTTGGGGACGCCAGCCTGTGGTTCAGGCCCAGGGAAAATCACTTCGGATCAAGCAGCGCACGCCGGTGGTGAATGAAGAGAATCGGATTATGCTCCAGGCGGTTGATACCAGCGGACAGCCGCTGTCAAATGTCCGCTGGAGTTCCGGCAGTCCCGACATTGCCGCTGTGGATGCGCAAACGGGCGAAGTTCAAGGAGTTCGTCAGGGATTTGCAACGGTGACGGCCTTTGACGGAGCGACGAGTGATTCGGTGTTTGTGGTCGTGGCCCGCGTTCGGAAAGGCAAAGGTAATGCGATTCCGGGTGATACCAAGTTGAATCAAAGTGGTCAGGTGTTTATCAGCAACCCGGTGCAGAACGTGATTTTACAGGCTTCGGAGGCATTGACATCAACCACCCAGGTCTTTGCCGGACAGAGTGGAATGCGAGGCTTGCGCAATGGGCCTCCGACACAGTCGCTCTTTGCCGGACCAACCGCTTTGACGGTGGATGAAAGTGTCACGGGCGGCATTTACGTGGCCGACACCCTCAACCACAGCCTCCGCAAAATCAGCTATCGCAACCAGGTTGAAACCGTGCTGGGAACTGGCACTCCAGGCATCAGCCCGTTTGATGGCCAGGGGAAAGTTCCATTTGAACTGGTTCAATTCAACGGGTTGCGTGGCGTGGCCAATACGGCAACAGGCAATCTGCTGGTGGCTGATACCGACAACCACGCGATTTATTATCTGGACAATGCCAAAAGTGAGATGTGGTTGCTGGCTGGAAAACCCGGAGAGGTTGGCAATACTGATGGGTCTGGACGCGAAGCCCGCTTTTCACGACCCGCCGGGCTGGCGTTGAGCCGGGATGGCAAAATCCTGGCGGTGGCCGATCAGGACAACCGCCGGGTTCGGTTTTTGGAACTGGGTGCGACTTCAACTGGTGAACCAACCTGCCAGGTATCAACCGCAGGGACAGCTTCGCGGACAGCCACCTTTGAGTTTGATCACCCAACCTCGGTCAGTTTTGATCCGGTTGGCAATCTGGTGGTGGTGGATGCCTCCGGGGTGTATGTGATTACCCGTTCGCCAGGACGCGCATCGGAAGTCATACCACTGGCCCAACCCGGAGTGAGTTTTGGCCAGGCGGCAAGTGTGACGGTTCGTGGAACAACCGCCTATGTGCTGGATGCTGAAGCGACCAGCCCGGAAACCGCACTCAATGCCGTGACGGTTGGCGCTCCGGAAATCACGGAACTGAGTCAGGAAATTGTTCGGGTTGAAGGTGGCGAGTCAGTCGCCATCACGGGGAAGAATTTTGCACCGGAAAGCCTGGTGTTTCTTGGAGATGCCCAGGTCACGGAACTCACGGTTGACAGCGCCACCCAGATCAGTTTCGTGGTTCCAAAGCAACTTTTTCATGGCGAGCGCGTGTTGAGTGTTCAAACTCGTGGCGGAATTGCTCAAACGAGACTCACGGTTCGTCCCAAATCTCTGGCTGAACTGGCGGATGGCGAAATCACCACCGTGGTTGGCGGCTTTCTATTTCGTGGTGAAGGCGGGAAAGCCACTGAGGCAGCACTGGCCTATGTCAGCGGAGTAACGATTGATGCCAGTGGAAACCTGATCATTACAAGTCCGGCTGCCCAACAGATTCATCGGGTGGATGCGGCCAGCGGGTTGCTCAACACTATTGTCGGATCAGGAAGCAGTGGGACTCCCAGGGATGGTGAACCAGCTATCAGCACCCGGTTGAAATCCCCAACGAACGTTGTCTTTGATCGGGCCGGTAATATGTTGATTGCTGATTCTGACCGGGTCCGAAAGGTAGATGCGGTGACCGGCTTGATCAGCACTGTGGCTGGTGGTGGCACATCAACTCAGGACAGAATTCCTGCCACTCAAGCCAAACTTGAAGTACAACGAATCATTCTTGATCCGTTCGATAACCTCTACATCAGCGGATATTATTCAGGCTATGTCAAACGGGTGGATGCTCAGACTGGACTGATTACCACAGTCGCTGGCAATGGTAAGTTTCGGTTTTCAGGTGATGGAGTTCCAGCCACTCAAACTGGGATGGGGGTTGATGGTATGGCCTTTGATCAAGCCGGGAATCTGTTCCTGGCGGATTGGGCCAATCACCGCATCCGCCGCGTGGATGCCCAGACTCAAATCATTACAACCGTAGCTGGAACTGGGATAGGTGATTTTAGTGGCGATGGAGGCCCAGCCAGGCAGGCTCCCCTTCGACGTCCAACTGACATTGCTTTTGATGCTTCCGGAAATTTGCTGATTGTTGATAGTGGTAACGCTCGGATCCGGCGTGTCAACACCCAGTCAGGAACAATCACCACGATTGCTGGAACTGATGGCTTCGGAGATGAGAGTGGCGATGGAGGCCCAGCACGAAATGCCACATTGCGCACCCCTTCTGGAATAGCTGTGGATGGCCAGGGAAATATTTTCATTGCCACCTATTTTGGGAGCCGGGTTCGTCGGGTAGACGCCCAAACAGGTATCATCACGACGGTCGCCGGCGGTGGCGATATTACCTCGGGTCCGACTGCGACCAGCCTCGCTTCCCCATTCGCGATCACTGGAAATCTCCCTGGGTCCTTACTCGTCGGTGATGGAGCACAAATTGTCAATGTGGATTTAAATACCGGAAATTTTAATCGGATTGCAGGCACCGGACTCTATGGATCTGGTGGAGACGGCGGGCCAGCGCTTTTCGCTTCACTGAGTCCACAAAGCCTTTGTTTCAATCCAAGGGGTGATCTCTTCATCGCGGATGGAGTCGCAACCATCCGCAAAATTGATGCCCGTACTGGTATTATCAATCGGTTTGCTGGTAAAGGAAAATCTGGGTTTAGTGGTGACGGAGGGCCTGCCCTGCAAGCCAAAATGCTCCCCAGATCAATCGTCACTGACAAGGCAGGAAATATTTATTTTCCGGAGCTCACCCGAATTCGGAAAATTGATGCCCAAACCAAAATCATTACCACCATTGCTGGAACCGGAGAGGCAAAATACTCAGGTGATGGAGGACCGGCCATCAATGCTGGATTAAAGAGTGTTTCCGGGCTTGCTTTTGACTCTTCCGACAACCTGTATCTGGCTGATAATTCAGCATCTCGTGTCCGCCGCATTGATGCCAAAACTGGGATTATTACCACTGTGGCCGGGACTGGGAAATCAGTGGGAGAGTTCAGTGGTGATGGAGGCCCAGCTTTGGAGGCTAATTTGCGCTCACCAAGCAGCGTGGCTGTTGATCAGAAAGGGAATATCTTCATTGGAGACTATACCTGGATTCATCGGGTGGATGCCCAAACCGGCATTCTGACGACTATTGCTGGAGGGGAAGAAACTGATGGAAGTGGTGATGGTGGACCGGCTTTGAATGCCAGATTTGTTTTCACCGAGCAGTTGTTTCTTGATCCGGATGGAAACTTATTTTTCATTACGGATGGGCAATTCCTTAGTGTTCGGGTAATCAAAGGCGCTGGCAAGTAATACCAATTAGGGTTCAGGGTTCAGGGTTCAGGGTTCAGGGTTCAGGGTTCAGGGTTCAGG
>CAZXCE010000456.1:0-6943 GCA_964639175.1 uncultured Clostridia bacterium | reverse complement strand
TGGCGACTGGGTCCGGTGGTAGGCCCAAAGCGGCCAACCGACCGGCTATCCGAACTGCAACGCTTCGCGGTGCTAAACCAAAAACCTGGGCGTACAAAGGTGATTGCTCTCTTAGTAACTTATTTTTTAACGCTCCCTAAGCACCAAGTACTAAGCACCAAGTACCAGATACCAGGTACCAAGCCGCCCCACCTTACTGCTTTGAACCGCCAAGGATCAACTGGGCAGCGCCCCAAATGGCAAAGGCAATTCCCCCTACCATGACACAAGCCATAAAGCCAACCAGGAGAGGCTGACTTTTGAACACAATGGCGACTACCGCTCCGAGAATTAATAGCCCAAACCCCAGTATCAACTTGATGACGGCCATCAAGCGACGTTTCTGGGCACTGGCGTTTTGATCTGGTACAGATTGCGGCTGGTTTCCACCTGGATAAGATACTGCCGCCCGATTGCCGCCAGTTACCAGTCCAGCCTGGGAACTTCCCTGGTCAACGGTTGATGGAATGAACGGCGTTTCACTTTGTGGTTCTGGGATGGGACGATTCAAAAACTGGGGGCCGCCTGGCTGGGGTGATGAATCAGGGAGAGGTCTGGGGGTAATCAATTCCGGCGGCGGTGGTGCATTGCGTGCCCAGGCAGGAATATCATTTCCCCGAGGCGTTTCCGGCATTCGGTTTTGATCTTTTTGCAGTAAGACCGGCCCCGGAGCACGTTCAGCTTTTGGCGTTATCATGGCGCCAGGAATGGCGGGGCCGGAAAACGAATCAACATGAAGAACTGGCGGTGGTGTGGCAACCATCCAGGGCATATCAAAGCGGAGCTTCGGACCGCCGATGCCAAACTCAATCACGTCTCCGTGAGTGAGCACAATTTCCTTGACCCGGTTGCCTTTATGATAAGTCCCATTGGTGCTGCCAATATCGCGTAAAATGAAGCGATTTCCTTCAAAGAGCAAATGGGCGTGTCGCGTTGAAGCCAGTGTGTCATTCAAATCCATTTGCAACATACTGCCTGGGTCACGCCCAACCGTCGCTGGAAAAGTTGACAGAACCAGCTTTTCCCCCTTGCGCAGTCCAGTCAAAAACACGACCTCAATAAACGGCGCCCCAGGTGGGATAGCTTCAGAACTCACGGTGACCACGGTTGAAGGCTCAGCCGAAACTGGGGCTTCGCCCGTTAAGGTCTCGTCGGCGCCCATATCCCGGAGCATCATTCCGGGTTGGCGGTATTTCGCTCCACGCGCCCCTCCTGCCGGAGTGAGTGTTGAACCACAGCGGGTACAAAACTTTGCATCATCTCGATTGACGATACCGCAGGTTGGACATTGCATAACGCAGATTCCTAAATGGGGTATAGATTTCCACACGGGTTGCCGCAAGTCTAACACGGTCAACAAACATTTCAAGATACGGCCAAAATTTCAATGGCCGTCCCCGATTTCTGCAGCAATTCAGCGTCAGATTCAGGGCAACCATGTGCTAGGATTTCGCTTCTGCTGGATAAATCCATCTCTTTTTTCAAATCACTTTTTAAAGTATCAGATAGGAGCCAACGCATATGACAACTTCTTCACATTTTGGGCATCAAGGTTCCGCGATTCGAAATCCATTTATTTCCACCAGCTTACTGATTCTGATTTTTGTGACTGGCCTCTGGATCACTCCAATGAACGTCACTGCACAAGAAACTTCGACTCAAAAACCGCGAGTTCTGTCCAAAGGACGCACCAAAAGCCGTGGAGACCGGCCTCCGCGTGGAATCAAAAGCGAATTTGGCGAATCTGGCCGCTCAGCCGGACGTGGCGGCAAGGGCTTAGGGAAAAATATCGCCAAAGGCCGGGTTCTGCGTGCCGGCAAAGAATTTGGCAAGGGCATGGGCGGCTTTGGGAAACACCTTGGCAAAGGCGTCGGCAAAAGCGTCAAGCATGCCTTTAAACCATAGTGGGGCTGAAAAATCCTTGGGCTTAGGGCTGGGGGCAATTGAAAGAATGAGGGATGGGGATGAGGGATGAAAGAAAACCATCCCCATCCCCATCCCCATCCCCATCCCTATCCCCCATCCCTATCCCAGCTTGCATTCCCTCTCGCCCTTCCTCTACCCTTCGTGGTTTACCCCTGAATCACAATTTTTGACGATGCGTTGTAGGAATTGGCTCGATGAAATTTGAACTTGTTTCGCCTTATAAACCAACCGGAGATCAACCGCAGGCGATTGAAACTCTGGTTCGCAATGTTCAAGCCGGGAGTCCATCTCAAGTCTTACTCGGCATTACTGGCAGTGGTAAAACCTTCACGATTGCCAACATGATCGAACAACTCCAGCGCCCAACGCTGGTTATGGCCCACAACAAAACCCTGGCAGCACAGCTCTTTCAGGAATTTCGGGGATTTTTTCCTAAAAACGCGGTTGAGTACTTTGTCAGTTATTATGACTACTATCAGCCAGAAGCCTATGTCGCCTCGACTGATACCTACATTGAAAAAGAAGCCACCATCAATGAAGAAATTGACCGGCTTCGACTCTCAGCCACCCGGTCGGCCTTTGAGCGCCGCGATTTTGTGATTGTCTCTTCGGTTTCATCAATTTACGGGATTGGCGACCCGGATGCCTACTTTGGAATGTCAATGTTTATTGAGCCGGGTCAGGTATTAAAGCGCCAGGAACTCCTCAAACGACTGGTTGAACTCCAGTATGACCGCAACGACGTTGATTTTGTCCGGGGTTCGTTTCGGGTTCGAGGTGATGTGGTCGAAATTTATCCGAGCTATTCGGAACAGGCGATTCGGGTCTCGTTTTGGGGTGACGAAATTGACACGATGAATGTGATTGACCCATTACTGGGTGAAATCCTGGAGCCAATCAATCGCCGCTATCCGATTTATCCGAAATCGCACTACGTCATGCCCAAAGACGTGCTCAAGCGGGCCGTCGTGACGATCAAAGAAGAACTTGAAACCTGGGAACCGCAACTGCTGGAAATGGGCAAACTGGTCGAGGCGCAACGGCTCCGGCAACGCACGATTTATGATCTGGAAATGATCCGCGAACTCGGCTTCTGTCGCGGCATTGAAAACTATTCACGGCATTTGACCGGTCGTCCAGCCGGTGAGCCACCTCCCACGCTGTTTGATTATTTGCCGGAAGATACCCTGATTGTGGTGGATGAAAGCCACCAGTCCATTCCGCAGATTCGTGGAATGTATGAAGGCGACCGCTCGCGCAAATCAACTCTGGTCGAATATGGCTTTCGATTGCCGTCCGCGATGGATAACCGTCCGCTCAAGTTTGCCGAATGGGAAAAACGAATTGGCCAGACAATTTTCGTGTCGGCCACGCCCGGTCCCTACGAACTACAAAAAACTGGCGGCGAAATCATCGAACAGATCATCCGCCCGACCGGATTGCTTGATCCACTGATTGATGTCCGCCCGGTGCGTGGTCAGATTGATGACTTGCTGCACGAAATCAGGCTGCGAACGGCCAACAAACAGCGCGTGATTGTGACCACGCTGACCAAAAAAATGTCAGAGGATCTGACTGATTACTACCTTGATGTCGGGGTCAATGTCCGGTATCTCCATTCGGAAATTGAGACGCTGGAGCGCATCAAAATTTTGCGGGACCTGCGACGCGGGGATTTCGATGTATTGATTGGAATTAATTTGCTGCGTGAAGGGATGGACCTGCCTGAAGTCTCGCTGGTCGCGATTCTCGATGCCGACAAAGAAGGCTTTTTACGCAGTGAATCGTCACTGATTCAGATCATTGGCCGCGCCGCCCGTCATTCTGAAGGCAAAGCAATTTTATATGCTGACAAGATGACCGATTCGATGCGGCGCGCGATCAATGTCACACTCTACCGGCGGGAAGTCCAGGAACGGTACAACGCCGAACACGGCATCACGCCCCAAACCATCATTAAACCGATTGAAGCCACGCTGGTTACGGCCTATGAAGCCGATTACTTCAAAGTCCCGCTTGATCTCGACAAATTTGAGGAATACACACCGGAAAATCTCGACGCGACCATTAAACAACTCGAACACGACATGCGCGAGGCAGCCAAAAAATTGGAATTTGAGCGCGCCGCCGAACTCCGCGACAAGCTCAAATATTTGAAAGAACGGCAGGTACTGAGGAACGAAGGCTGAGGAATGAAGAATTGAGAATGAAGAATGAAGAATGAAGAATTGAGAATGAAGAATGAAGAATTGAGAATGAAGAATAAAACCGGCCATTGAATCAGTGGATTGGGGATTCTTTTGTTAAATTGGATACCCAATTTCACAGATATCAGCCGCAAGCTCAGACAGCGTAAGCTCTGGGTTTAAAGCTGTTACCAGTATTTCAGTCAATGGTTCATGGCGATAAATTGCCTGAATTGACTCCAGCGGGATGTGCCGTTCGAAATAGTCTTCAGCCCACGGCTGATATGTTTCGGGGCGACCATCCAGGATGTCCAGCAACCGGGCAGACCCATCCGGGTCTTCTTCGGCTTGAGGAAATTCGATCTCCCCAATATGCCATTCAGAATCAGTCATTGTGCGCCAGATGCAAAATGTGGTTTCGGAAAGAACAAAAGCGGGTTCTTTGAGAAAACCATCGAATTCCGCGGGCACCTGATCGAGGATTCCTGGCCAAACTGATTCGGTTTCGCCCGTCCATTGCCCAAAAAACGAATCAGGATCGAAGCCTTTGATACTTACGCCTACCGGACTGAACAAAATAAAGTACTGAGACCCAGATCCATCTCGCATGGAGGCCATTTCTTCAGACGGTGCCCAGCTTGAATTAAAGGAATAATATCGAAACTCCCATTCTGGCTCTAAAATAGCGTCCAGCATGGCAATAGATTGACAAACCTGCCTGAGCGTAGGGATGTCTGGTAAACGTTCGAGCTTTTGAGTTGAAATCATAAGTGGTTGATAAGCTTAGACTACTTGTGGCAAAAGACAAAAACCACAGAGGAATGTTGACCTGACAGGTCAGATTCTCTGTGGTTTCTGATGTTAGAAGTTACTGTCCTTCAATTATTTAGAAGCAATTTGTTTTGACTCTCGATTTTTCATTCTCCGTTCTTTATTCCGTTAGTCATCATCGTGGTCACGGTCGCGCCCGCGTGAACGGTCAGGCTGGGGACTCGGAGCGGTCGAGACCGTCGCTTCGGGCCGTCCCATTGCGGCGTGGATGCCAGCCTCATGAACCAACTGTCCTCCCTGATGAGCAGCCAGCCCTAAAACTCCGGCACAGCCAGCATAGGCCATCAGGAAAACGACGTGAGCGGCCACCCACAAGGCTGGTGGAACGGTTTTCTTGAGCAAAACCGGCAGGAATGACAGTCCAGCAAAGGTGGCGGTCAACCCAAGAAACAACCATTGAGCCAGTTCAGCCAGGTCTTCGTGTCGTTCCAAAATCGCCTCGGCCTGGGCCAGATGCTCAACCGGCTCGGAGGCGGCTTCACCAGTTTGCACCGCCACGACCGCCGCAATGGTGCCAATGACCATCAAGACCAGCGCCGAAACAGTAAACGCTTTGGCGCTCTTTTGAAAAATCAGACTCAATACAATAAACAGTGGCGCTACAAAGAGCAGCGCAATCGGAAAGTGGATAACGATTGGATGTAATTCGCTCCAGGTGGGCAGTGAGGGGAACATATTCAGGGCCTCCGTTTATATTGAATTGTGAATTTTGAATTATGGATTATGAAAAGCTAATTTTTTTCTTTTCAATCAGATAACTCATTTTCAGATATTCAATCATCTTCTTTTGCGGCTGGTGTTTTGAGTGTAGTCGGAGACACCTAAATACAGCATAAATGCAAAACTCAGGCGCGAAACCATACCCGAGGAAACCATTTGTTTGGAATGAAAACAAAATGGTGTTTTCCCTTCCTTCAGACCTATACTAGGTTCTGCCATCCCGATTTCACAGGTTCACCTGGTTACGCACAATCTTTATGTCTGAAATAGAACGCGCACAAGAAACCGGATATATCTCCAGTCAGGTCCAGCGAGTGCTGATCTGGTTACTGGTCGCCAATGTGGCCGTGGTCATTGCCAAAGCCACCGCCGGATGGCTGGCCGGGTCGTTGAGCGTGATGAGCGATGCCGCCCATTCGCTGACGGATTCGCTCAACAACATTGCCGGGATTGTCTTAATTCGACTGGCAACCCGTCCAGCAGATTGGGATCACCCTTACGGACACAGTAAAATCGAACAAATCGGTGCCTTTGGCATCACTGGCATGATGTGCCTCACCGCTTATGAAATTGGCCGCGAAGCCATCTCCGGCTGGTGGCGAGGTGAGACTCATGTGGTCAATATCTCAGCGCTCACACTTGGCGTGATGGTTGGCACACTGATAGTCAACATTGCCGTCGTGTGGTACGAACGCCGCGCCGGACAACGCCTGCAAAGCATTTTCCTGATTGCAGATGCCCAGCACACCATGAGCGATATCTATGTCACGATTGGAGTTTTGTCTGGATTGGTCTTTGTCAAACTGGGGTATGTCTGGATTGACCGCGTTGTTGCGTTGCTGGTGGTATGTGCGATTGTCTACGGGGCGTTCAACGTCGTGAGAGAGGCGGGCTCGGAATTGATGGATACGGTAGCAGTTGATGCCAAAAGCCTGATCCAGCTTGCCAGCGAACTTCCAGATGTGGTGGAGGTACGAGATGTCCGGTCACGGGGACGTGGAATGTATGGCTTTGTTGAATTGACCATTGTGGTTGATCACAACGACCTGCGCCGTGCCCATCGCTCAACGGAAGTTCTGGAAAACAACATCCGGCAAAAATACAACCTGCACACGGTGACGATTCATATCGAACCATCGGGGAATGAAGAATTGAGAATGAAGAATTGAGAATGAAGAATTGAGAATTGTCGAATCTAATTAAGTAATACCCCAGGGGAAGCTAATAAAGTCGTACCACCC
>CAZXCE010000455.1:0-6946 GCA_964639175.1 uncultured Clostridia bacterium | reverse complement strand
GGTTCCCAAGCACCAAACACCAAGTACCAGGCACATTCTTCATTCTTCATTCTCAATTCTTCATTTTGCCTCTTGGGTCGCAGGGGAAAATCCTCTGATTTGGATTACATCACTGCTGGTGACGGATCTTCCAAACGCCATGAATTTCCGATCTGGCGACCAGGCAAAAGATTGAATCCGGCCTTCGATAAAACTGGTCACCTGGCGTGGCGTTCCACCATTGAGCGGGAGTTCCCACAAATTTGAAACTCCATTTTGAGTGTCAATATAGAGCAAGCCTTCACCATTGGGATTCCACTGAAACATAACCGCCCCAATAGATCCAACCGCAGATTTTGGAATATTGATCGGACGTGGTGGTTCGTTCCCATCAATTGCCATAATTTCACGGGCCCATTGCTGGGGAATGGAACGTTCGTTCCAGTATGAATAAGCAACGTACTTACCATCGGGCGAAACAGCCGGCAGATAGCAGAATGTGGCATTAAGCTGTTTTTTTTCACCGGTTTTGAGCGATGTTAGAAACAGGGGCGCTTTTCCATCTTTAGTGGCGACATACAGGAGTTCATCCTGTTTTGGTAAAAAACAGGCAAAGTCGGCACATTCTTCATTGGTCAATTGTTGTGGATTTGAGCCATCAATATTCATTTTCCACAAATGTTGTGCCCCTTTCCGGGTGGAGCCAAAAACAATGATTTGACCATCTGGGGAAACCTGAGGGCGGAAGTTGACGCCGGCATTGGAGGTCAATTGCTGTTTGTGGCTTCCATCACGGTCCATAATCCAGATATCAAGGTTGCCGCTCCGCCAGGATGAATGGACCAGTCGGTCATCTGGTGTCCAGCTAAACCCAATCCCTTCATTACGATCTGAAGTAATTTGCCGGGCCTGGGTATAGTCATCAACTGGTGAAACCCATATCCCTGAGAGAACTTCTGATTGAACAGTAATCAAGGCATTTGAATCAGCCGCCAGACTCAACCCACGATATCCATTGACATCATTGGTCACCCGCTGGGGTACGCCTCCCTGGTTTGGAACAAACCAGACCTGCATCGGGGCCCCAATCTGGTCAGTGGCTGTCATAACCAGCCCGGATTTATCCTTCAACCACTTCATGCCAGTGATATCTCTCCAGGGGTGGCTTGAAAGGACAATCTCCTCTCCACCCTGGAGCGGCATTTCATAGACTCGGGCGATCACCCGGCTTTCATTGTCTTTTTGAGTGAAGCGGGAGCCAACATAGGTAATTGACTTCCCATCCGGTGACCAGGCTGGCCAGGCCAGCCACTCAAATTCCTTACGCTGGATGAGGATTCGCTCCCCACTCCCATCAGTCTTGGCAATGACCAGCATTTTGATGTTGTTCACGGCATCGCTTCGAATCACCGCCACAAACTGTCCATCAGGTGAAACCGCCAGCGAGGGCATCACATCCGCCACCACCCTGGATGACATTCCACCTAATGTCGGAATACGAAACACCACGCCGACGCCTACCTTATCCCACAGATTATAATAGACATAATTTCCATCTGGCGAAAAGTCGAGTCCCTGATAGACCACATTGGATGGGGGAAGAATCTGGACATCGCTGGCAGTTGAAATCTGCCGGATCCAGAGCGATTGCAACTCGCCTTCATCCTGTACATACACCAGATAGCGACCATCCTGCGAAATCGCAGCATCAATCGTTTTGCCACTATTGGTCAGGCGTTTCATCTCCGATAGTTGAAATGGGTGTGCATTCGCTTTTGAATCAACAAGATAACGTATCCCCACCACAGCCCCAGCAATCATCAGAGCCATCACGCCCAGTATCATCCCAAGTTGCACTGCCCAAAACCGTGGACCTGGGGTGGGGGCGGGGCAAGATACCGGCTCAACTTCAAGACTTGACTCTTTTTCAACCAGGATTTCAGCCGTCGTTTCTGGCAATTCCATCAAAATTTCGCCGCTGTCCTCATCAAGCGTGTCTTCCAGAACCAGTGCCTCAGCCGGAGCTTCAAGGTTGAGTTCAGCCACAGTCCCCATAAATGACGAGCCATTGACTGGTGCAGGCGCCGAAAAAGCGACTTCTCGCACTTCAGCCACAAACCGATACCCGCGTTTGGGAACGGTTTCAATGAAATGATGATCTGACGGCCCCTCCCCCAGGGTCTTCCGCAACACTGAAATATTGCGCGTCAAACTTCCCTCTTCGACAAACGTGTCAGGCCAGATGGCCTCGATCAATTCCTCTTTTTCAACCACCTGCCCATGGCGTTTGACCAGAAAAAGAAGGGTCTCAAGTGCCTTGTGGGTCAGCGGAATATTCTTTCCATCACGCAGCAGTACCCGCCGCATGGTATCTAACTGAAACTCCCCGAATTTATATAAGTATTTTTCTTTCATAAACTTAGACCGATGTAAGACTTTTTCAGAAAATGTAACCCTGCAATGTCAGAACGTGAAAGGACTTTTGAGAGTCGGTTGAACTAGGGTTTGCGTCGAAGAGAACCACCGAACGTCAATGGGTCACGGTCACGATGTTCAAAGCTGATCTGTTAGGGGGAGGAGGTTCTCTCAGGTAAGCATCGCCAATAACGTTCCATAACAAAAAGGAGTTCGCCATGAAAAATAGACTGTTCCAACTGTTCCTGCTGACCGCCTGTGTTTCATTCTCATTTTCAACCCCAATTTTTGCCTCAGAACCAACCTCAACGCAGGTTCTTTATCAAAAAGGACAATCGTTTTTATCGACTGGCCAACTGACTGAAGCCGCTGACACCTTTAAACAACTGGTTCGCCAGTCGCCCAAAGATTTCACCGCCCATCATCAACTGGGAATTACTTATTTTCAACTGGGACGTAAGTCCGAAGCAATTACCGAGATCAAGCAGGCGCTGCAACTCAACCCCCGTTTTGCGGAAGGCCACTACAATTTGGGTGTCATCCAGGATGCCGCCGGGAACCGCCGCGAAGCTCAAACAGCATTTAAACAGGCCGTAACCGTCAATCCTGAGTACACAAAGGCGTTGATTGGGTTGGGAGAAGTTTCAATGGATCTCAAAGAGTATCCACAGGCGCTCGAAGCCTATCAAATCGCCGCTCAACAACAACCCAAAAATGCCGAAGTGTTTAATCAACTGGGAATTGCCCATCGTGCCCTCAATCAAGCTGATGAAGCCGTGGCAGCCTTTCGAACAGCCGCTACGCTCTCACCCAACGATCCAGGTGCGCACAACAATCTGGGTGTGGCGCTTTTCCAGGCCGGTCACATCCAGGCTGCGATTGATGAATACAAAAAAGCGATTGCGCTGAAATCTGATTACCAGGAAGCGGCCTATAATCTTGGGTTGGCCCGTCAGGTGATGGATTCGCCAGCCCCAACCGTGGCTCAGTATCGTCGGTTGGATTCGATCCATACCCGCATCACACAGCGGCTCTTTGGCTTGCAATACACTGATCGCGTGGGATCCCCGACATTTCAACGGTGAAATACAGGGTTCTTGGTTTTTGGTTCTTGGTTTTTGGTACTTGGTGCTTGGTTTTTGGTTCTTGGTTTTTGGTTCTTGGTTTTTGGTACTTGGTGCTTGGTTCTTGGTTTTTGGTTCTTGGTTTTTGGTTCTTGGAAAGTATTGGTTCCAAAGCACTAAGTACCAAGTACCAAGTACCAAGTACCAAGCACCAAGTACCAAGTACCAAGCACACGGGTTCTCCTCACAACGTGATGTTTGGATGCACCTGCCGCGCCCCCAGGCGTTGCAGCCACGTTGTTGATGTAAAAGCTCCTCACCCCAGGCTAGGGGGTGGGGAGCTTTTTTTTGCTACAGGTCAATCGTCAGTTCTGATGCTTGGAAAACCCGGAACCCGAAAAAGGAATTTCCATCTCCACTGGTCTCACGCCCGGTGCTTCAGGTACTATTACCCGGAAATTTTGCCTGGAGCCCTGAATTTTGTTATGGAACTTCCCAACCAAGAGACCCCGTCAAAACTCTTTTCCCTCGAAGAAGCCAACCGCCTCGTTCCAACCCTCCGCCGATTGATCAAGCAGGTCGTCAAAGCCCAGCAAGGGTACACACGTGTGGCCGATGATATCGAGCGGGCCCGTGATCGTGCCACTTCCGGCGGCGGAAGCCACATGGGCGGATACTACATTCAATGCCTGGCAGTATTCTCCAAAAGCGTCCACGACATCGAAGCCCTCGGCGTCCTGGTCAAAGATTATCGAGTTGGCCTGTGCGACTTCCCGCATTTGCGAGATGGCCGGGTGGTGTATCTCTGCTGGAAAATGGATGAAGATGAAGTCCGCTGGTGGCACGACATCGAAGCCGGGTTTGCCGGGCGGCAACCACTGTGAGAATGAAGAATGAAGAATTGAGAATGAAGAATGAAGAAAACAAAGCCAAATCAGTCTTTTATTTTCACCCCAACCCTGTTCTTGAATACCTAAGAAGCTATGAGTAAAAAGAGCAATGCTAAAGAAGTGGAGCAATCAGTCATAAAGCAGGTCGAAAGCCAAAGGAACCAACTACCTGCGGCTGACCAGTTCATTACGACTATTGAAAGCGAAGGGACTCGCCTTGTCGCTCCTGAACAAGAGGGTTTAGGTGAGCAATTCGCTGAGTTGTCATTGCGTCCAAAACTGCTTCGCGAATATATCGGACAAACCAAATCCACGAAGAATTTGGGGACTTTTATTAAAGCGGCGAAGAAACGTGCGACGAAATCTCCTGAGAAGAATACAAATCAGACTACTTCTCAGCAAAAAGATACCTCTGCGAAAGAAGGAACCTTGGATCATGTTTTATTACATGGCCCACCAGGACTTGGAAAAACCACATTGGCCATGATTATTGCCAATGAAATGGGAGTCGAAATCAAATCCACGTCGGGACCGGTGATTGAGAAATCTGGTGATTTAGTAGCTATTTTGAGTAATTTGCAGCCAGGTGATGTTTTATTTATTGATGAAATTCATCGCCTCTCACCTGCAATCGAAGAAGTTTTGTATTCGGCGATGGAAGATTACCAGGTTGACATTATCATTGGTCAGGGCCCTTCATCGCGTTCGATCAAACTGGATCTGCAACCTTTCACACTGGTTGGCGCTACCACTCGTGCTGGTTTGATTACAGCCCCGCTTCGGGGACGATTTGGAATTACGCTACACCTGGATTTCTATTCTGCTGAACACCTCACAGAAATTATCCTGCGTTCTGCCAAAATTCTGGAGGTACCGATTGATCGACCTGGGGCACTTGAAATTGCTCGTCGTTCACGTGGAACACCTCGCATTGCCAATCGGCTCCTTCGACGGGTACGCGATATTGCTGAAGTTGATCACGATGGTGAAATCACCGAGTCTATTGCCCGTATTGCATTGAATCAAATGGAAGTTGATCGGTTTGGGCTGGATGAAGTGGACCGGAAGATGCTTCTGACCATCATTGAGAAATTTGATGGCGGACCGGTTGGAGTGAGTACCATTTCAGCCGCCATTCAGGAGGAAAAAGACGCGATTGAGGAAGTCTACGAACCCTATCTAATTCAAATCGGCTTCATAAATCGTACCCCGCGTGGCCGTATAGTCACCCGGGCCGCCTATGAACATCTTGGGAAACCATACCGATTTACCCCTCCTCCACTGAATTCGATTCCTTTGTTTGAAAAGACTACCGACTAAAAACCGAGATAGAAAACAAAATAAAAAGGGGGCACCGCAATGTGCGGTGCCCCTTTTTATTTGAATTTTCCAAAGCCTCAAGCCCTCAAACGCAAGGGCTGAAGACATCGGGATTGGGGCAATCCAAGGGATGAAGGATGAGGGATGAAAGAAAACCAGTTCTTTAGCCCTCAGCCCAAGCCCTGAGCCCCAGTTTTTTTCAGCGCCCTCAGTTCCCTTAAACCATCACCAGTTGTAAATACCGGTCACGTTGCGCCATACGGTAGTCATAGAGCACCTTATGGACCTGTTTGGCAGAAATTCCCACCTGCTTGGCCAGGGTCGGATGCAGAGCGTGTTCAGGCGGTTTTTCTGATTTGAGGTATTCGTGATAGGCAGTGATGACATGCTCTTTCTGTTCAGGTGTCGGCTCCTGACTCACATTGAGCACTTTGGTATTGTCGTGCAAAACATCCACCCAGCGGAGAACCTGATAGCCGGTGACAAAGCCCAGTTCCTTGGCAATGGCCTCTGGAAACAGTTCATATGGCGTTTTGCCCTCGTTCATATGCCGCCAGTAACACTTTTCAATTTCAAAAAGCTGCCGGCGGGTTGGCTGTGGGGTTTGGGATTCAAGATAGCGCTCCTGGGCCCATTTCCTCACGGCCAGCACCACTGATTGCAAGGGGACACCTAACTCACGGGCAATACTCTTGCGGCGACCACCTTCAGGTCGAAGTCCATTTTGAACATAATGAGCATAGGTCTGGGTGGCCCGCTCATATTGTTCTGGGGTCAGATCAACTGAGGTCACGGCAGGAACCAGATTACGGACTTCACGAATGACTTGCGCCACCAGTGAGCGCTTTACCCATAACTGCTGTGAAATTTGCGTGTGGATATTGCGCAAATTCAATTCAGTCAACGTCTGATTGATGGGCAACTCAGATCCAGGCACTTTTTTGATGATTTCAAAGGCTTTAATAATCTGATCACGCAGTTCAGGTGTTAAAACTGATTGTTGCGGCAACCGTGGCTGCTTGGGGGTTTTCTTTCGGTTGTCGCGAAACGAAGGGCGGTTTCGGGGACCACCGCCACCACCTGGTCGTGGGCGATCACCAGCCACAAATTTTCCGGACCGTTGAAACGGCGGACGCGACTGGTGTGATGAAGCCGGATGATGATGTGGCGCTGGAGATAAAGCTGGGGAAACGGATGAGACGGGAGCAGGAGCAGCCGACGAATGCTGAGGTGCCTGGGGGGGACGGGATTTAATGAGGGTTGGTGTCGGTTGCTGTT
>CAZXCE010000454.1:0-6965 GCA_964639175.1 uncultured Clostridia bacterium | reverse complement strand
CTTTTTTCTCTCTACCACAACATATTGTATCTTTCACGGCAAATACCAAAGAGCCCAGAAATTACTGTTCGCCCACTTTTGTGTTGTAGGAATCGGGTTTCATTCATCGGCAACTTGAAAACAGTCTTCATTGAAATCAATTATGATACCATTGTGGAATGAAAACCTTGCATTGTGAAAAGGCTAAACTATTGAAAAAACTGTATTTCCCTTAGCCCGATACCTTCAGCTCAAAATGGTATGACCCTGAACTCTGAACCCTTATGACCTATCTTCAACCCAGCCGTGTCCTGGTAACTGATTTTGACGGAACCATCACCGATCATGACTTTTATGAACTGATTTATCCGGCCTGCGTGAGTAGCGATACACCCAACTACTGGGAGCAATATTTTGCCGGTCAGATTACTCACTTTGAAGCCATGCGTGGTTTTTTCTCACACATCATCTGCGACGAAGCCCGCCTCCACGAGATTGCCCGTGCGATGAACCCTGATCCAGATCTGGCTCAGGCCGTTGCCAGGCTTCGACAGGCCGGGTGGGACATTGTTGTTGCCTCAGCCGGATGTCTCTGGTACATCAAGTATTTATTAAATCAAGCCGGTGTATCGCTGACGGTGCATGCCAATCCTGGCTTTTTTGAACCAGGACGCGGACTGGTACTTGAGCTTCCCACCAATTCGCCCTTTCTTTCCACCGCCGATGGGATTGATAAAACGGCTGTTGTTCAAGATGCACTGGCTCGCTATGACATTGTGGCATTTGCTGGCAATGGACCGCCTGACCTGTCACCGGCAAAATGTGTTTCTCCCAATCTGCGGTTTGCCCGTGGCTGGCTGGCTGAAACATTGACAAAAGAAGGACTTGGCTTTCGACCGTATCAACGCTGGGCTGAGGTTGCAAACTTCCTTACCCGCCATCCAGATAAAGGTGAGTTGTGATTCGCAGCCTCATTCGTGTTCCCGAAGTTGTGCGCATCAAGCCCGGCGCACTGGATCGGTTGGGATTCTATCTGCATCGGGCCGGGCATCTTCAAATTACCTTGTTTCTGAGTGCTGGCGCGCCAGAGGCGCTGGTCAATCAGGCGTTACAAAGCCTGGACCGGGGCACGATCAGCGTTCATTCTCAGATTGAAGTGGTTGACGCCAGCCTGGAAGAGGCTGTTCAGCAACTCTCACATCTTCCTCGTCATTGTCAGGCGATTGTTGGTCTAGGCGGAGGCAAAGCCCTTGATACAGCCAAATATGTCGCCAGTCTGGCTGGTTTGCCCTATTACGCCGTCCCGACTTCGCTTTCAAACGATGGGTTTTGTTCGCCACAATCGAGCCTGACTCTGGCTGGCAAACGCAAATCGCTGGTTTCAGCCATGCCGTTTGCCGTGGTGATTGACACTGCCGTTTGCCTGCAGGCTCCGGTTGAACTCTGGTGTTCGGGAATCGGTGATTTGGTGGCCAAATTGACGGCGGTGACGGATTGGAAACTGGCCTTCCATGCCCAGGGTACACCGGTCAATGACTTTGCGGCATTGCTTTCAGATGCCACTGTTTTTCAGTTTATTGGGAATCCAGAGCGAACCATCGAAGGAATGAAGTTGCTTGGAACGGCCTTGATGCTCAACGGAATTGCCATGGAAATGGCTGGTTCTTCCCGCCCGGCCAGCGGTAGCGAACACCTGATTTCTCATGCCCTTGATGTGATCAGCGCTCGACCCCGGTTGCATGGGCTTCAGGTTGGTGTGGCTTCCTATCTGGTCAGCCATTTACAACGCGGACCCTCAAAAATAATGGCTGAACTCTTTGAAAAAACAGGGTTTTGGGATGTTATCCGCCGTGACCCGTTTCAATGGAACGAATGGGTGGCGGCAATGAAGCTTGCACCAATGCTCAAGGAAGGGTTCTATACCGTGCTTGCGTCGCGCGATTGCCTTCCAGAACTGGAGACTCTGATTAAAACTGACCCGTGGCTACAAGGCGTTTTTATCAAATAACACCAGTCAGTAGTCAGTAGCTCGCCAAACTTATTTGATTGAATAACTTGAATGTTTTCTTATCTGAGGTATTCATTGTCCAAATGGTACATAGTTGAAAAATATGTATTTCCTCAGCCCTTTGCTCGATACCCTCAGCCCGAAATGAAAAACAGCTATAAAATTATGAAACGAAAGGATTTTTGTACTGTGATTTTTCGATCTTCACTTGTGAGTTTTTTGTGTGTGATTTTGATTTCAAGTGCGGCCTGTCGTGCCAGCCAGAGTGCGACGGAACCGTCCAAAGAGACCTCACCGGTCAAACCGGTTGTTGAGATGAAAGCTCCTGACGCTTCAGCCTCACCCGCTCTCGTAGCTGATGATCAAAAAGCGGCAACTGACCCGGAAAAAGCCTGGAAACCTTTTCTGACTTCTTTCCGCGCCGCCGTCAAAAAGCAGAATGTCGCCTCCCTCAAAACCATGATGGTTAAGTCATTTGAATATGTCGGCGGCACCATCGCGCCTGAGGAATTTTTGGAAGATTTTGAGGATGATGAAGATTGGGGTGAACTTCAAAAAACAGTGGCGCTTGAAGACAAACCCTATGCCCATCCCACGAGCAAACGCCCCAGCCGGATTATCAAAAATCTCAATCCGTGCGGCGGGAAAAAACCTTGCAAATATGAATTGTGGGCAGTTTTTGAGTTTGGAGAAGACAACCAATGGCGGTGGACAGCCTATCTGGCACCGGAGAAGAAATAGCTCATACCAGTCAATAGCCAGTAGTCAGTAGTTCATGAAGTCTATTTGATTGAATTACTTAACTGTTTTCTAATACGTGCACTTCAGTGCAAAATGGTATCAGGTAGTGAAGTGTTTCAGCCTTTGGAGTGGAATCCCCACACTAAAAAACGGTCAAGAGATTGAATCAAACAGGCTTCGTGAACTACTGACTACTGACCACTGACTATTGACTACAAACTGATATCACTACTCACCCAGGAAGGCTTCAGACAGCATCATGCGGGAAATTTCAGCCGAGTTCTCCTGCGGAAGCGAAAGAATTTCACGGTAGAGATCAATCAATATCCGGCAGACACGAGCTTTATCAATTCCAGGTGCGGTTGGGTTTTCAAGCAGGTCAACGGTATCGGGTCCATGTTTTTCCTGGAGCCGGCGGACAATCGGGATGAGGTTTTCCTGCGCCCGTTCCCGATTGATTGGAATGGTCTCAGATTGATTGCCACTTTGAATGACCTGAGCCAGCGCTTCCTGTTCCGATTCAAGAATCGTGCGGTCAATATTTTGGGTGAGATTGGCGGTTGAATTTTCCGGCGTAGGGAACATCAAGGCAAAAGCTGCATCTGGATTCTTAACCAGCACTTGTTCCAGTTCCTTAATCGTGACCTGCAGGTAGTTGACCAGGGCTTTATCAGAACAACGCGAAAAGTACTTTGGAAGCACCGACATCACCATCGGTCGCAGTCGGCTGGCGAGTATTTCTTCAGACTCCCCCTTGGAAAGGGAATCGGTTGCCTCGGCAAGAATTTTTTGATAGGTGGCTGGCTCCTGTTGGGCGAGTACCTGATACACTTTCCCTTTTTTGAGGATGGTTTCAGCCCGATCTTGATTTATTCGTTCTCGGATTCCACATCCAGTAAAGCTCAGACCAATTACCACCATTGCCATCAACCTGGCCAGGTGAATGTTCCAGGCAGAAAGCTGAATCCACGGTGAGTTTTGATTGTGCTGCGGTTGGTGTATCACCCTATCCCCTTGCCAGTTTCAGATCCATATTTCTTATCCGGCCCCTTACTGGACGACAAACCATTCAGGTGCCAGGGTTGTGCGGTGAAATTCATCCGCCCCAGGAACAATCGTAAAGACGGTTTTGAGGCGTTCTTCGGCCAGTGCCAGTTTAGCGCTGTCATTGTAATACAGCGTGCAGAGCGGATCACCGGCTTTCATTTCAGCACCGCGTTCGACGTGAATGCGAATACCGACTGCCGGGTCAATCGGTGAACTGAGTTGTAACCGACCAGCGCCGAGCAGCAGTGAGGCCCACCCGACCGCTTCGGTTTCAATGGCAGTGAGGATGCCGCTTTTCTCAGCGCGCATAATTTTTTGGTGGGCTGCCTGGGGAAGCCGTGTTTCGTCTTCGGTTACGCGTGGATCACCACCCTGGGCTTCGATAATTTGCTGCCATTTTTCCATGGCTTTACCAGAGGTGATGAGGTCAACTGCCAGATCACGAGCCTGTTTCAGGTACGGAACCTTACTACCAAGTTGAATCATATGGGCGGCGAGTTCCAGAGTCAGTTGGGCAAACCGTCCAACGAGGTTACCACGCAGCATTTCCTGGGCTTCGATGACTTCGAGGGCATTACCAACCGACCAGCCCAGCGGTTGGTTCATATCCGTGACGAGTGCCGTTACCTGTTTTCCCATTCCTTCGCCGGTGGCAATCAACGAGCGGGCCAGTTCCAGCGCCCGGTCGGTTGTTTTCATAAAGGCACCATTGCCGCATTTGACATCCAGCACCAGGGCATCAATTCCTTCGGCCAGCTTCTTGCTCATAATGCTACCGGTAATGAGCGGGACTGATTCAACCGTTCCGGTGGCGCCACGCAGGGCATAGAGTTTGCGGTCAGCCGGGGCAATTTCAAGGGTTTGTCCAATCAACCCAACACCGATGGTCGAGAGCAGGCGACGAAATTCCGTTAACGGCAGCCCGGTTTGAAACCCAGGAATAGATTCCAGTTTGTCCAGCGTTCCACCGCTATGACCCAGGCCACGACCGCTGATCATCGGCACTGGAATGCCCGCCGCCGCCACAAGCGGTGCCAGCACCAGTGACGTTTTATCACCCACCCCGCCAGTGCTGTGTTTATCAACTTTGATTCCCGGAATGTCCGAAAAATCGAGCACCATGCCTGAATGCAGCATGGCGTTGGTCAGCGCCTGGATTTCTTCGGTGACCATCCCTCGACAACACACCGCCATCAGAAACGCCGCAATTTGATAATCGGGCACCTCATCGCGGGTGTAGGCATTGACAAGATTGGTGATGTCTTCAGAAGACAGGGTGTGACCGTCGCGTTTGAGCTGGTTGATTTCGACTGGAGTTCTCATGTTAGGGGAGGACTAGACGCTTACCCTTTAGGGTTCAGGATTCAGGGTTCAGGGTTCAGAAAAAGACAATTCTATCAATCGCTTCGTCTTTTCTGAATCCAAACGGATGATTTCAAAGTGGAGTGAGGGAGAAGGAAAAGAATCAGGGAGGCGCAAGGGGGTACCAACAAACGATCACATCTGCTGTTGAAACCCCCAGCCCGAAGCCCTAATCGTAGTATTCTTTGCCTAAGTGCGTGATGAGTTCTTCACCGCGCAGATCACGAAGGGTGTTTTTGAGTTTCATCAACTGAATGAAGATATCGTGTTCAGGATAGAGACCCGGTGCTGTCATCGGGCTCTTGAAGTAGAAACTCAGCCATTCCTGAATTCCTTTCATCCCTACACGTTGTGCCAGATCAAGGAACAGAGCCAGATCCAGGACAATCGGCGCCGCCAGAATCGAATCCCGACACAGGAAATTGATCTTGATCTGCATCGGATAGCCGAGCCAGCCAAAGATATCAATGTTATCCCAGCCTTCTTTGTTATCACCCCGAGGTGGGTAATAGTTAATGCGCACGACGTGTGAAAAATCTTTGTACAGTTCCGGATAGAGTTCCGGCTGCAGAATATATTCCAACACCGACAGTTTGGATTCTTCTTTGGTTTTGAATGATTCAGGGTCATCCAGAACTTCACCATCGCGGTTGCCCAGGATGTTGGTCGAATACCAGCCGTGCAGACCCAGCATCCGTGATTTCAAGCCCGGTGCCAGCAGGGTCTTCATAAAGGTCTGGCCGGTTTTGAAGTCCTTGCCGCAAATCGGCACCAGATTTTCAGCCGCAAGTTGCTGAATAGCAGGCAGATCCACCGTCAGGTTTGGCGCCCCGTTGGCAAATGGCACTTTGCACTTGAGCGCGGCATAGGCATAGATCATTGATGGTGCAATCGCCGGGTGATTGTCTTTCATTGCCTGTTCAAAACTGGCAATCGTGTCGTGGACCGGGTCCGGTTGGAGGAACACTTCGGTTGAAGCACACCAGACCAAAACCAGGCGGGAACAATCGTTTTTCTGGCGAAAATCTTCGATGTCGGCGATCAACTGCTGGGCCAGTTCAAGCTTGTTAGCGCCCTGTTTGATGTTGGTTCCATTCAGCCGTTTCACATAATGCTGGTCAAACACGGCTGGCATAGGTTTGATGGCTTCCAGCGCCGGTTTCAATTGATCAAGCTGGGTCCGTTCCAAAACGCCGGCATGGACCGCCGCCTCATAGGCAGAGTCTTCAAACAGATCCCAGGCACCAAACACCAGATCATCAAGCTCGGCCAGCGGAACAAAGTCTTTAATGCGAGGGTTACGCCCTTCGGTGCGTTTTCCAAGGCGGATAGATGCCATTTGGGTCAGTGATCCAATTGGCTGGGCCGTCCCACGTCGGATGGCTTCAACGCCGGCGATGAACGTCGTACTCACGGCGCCCAATCCAACCAGCAACACGCCAAGCTTCCCCGTTGCGGCGGGAATATTCACAGCCTGGCTACTTTTTTTGGTTTGTGTATCGGTCATACTGCTCCTTCTAAGCAAATTCAGCGATTCCAGAAAGAAAAATGACAAGAGGAATGATTGTTTGCGGTGTTTATCATATCGTGGCAGGTTTTTCAGCGTTTGGTTGCAGGGAATCGGTCTGAATCTCGTCTCGTCTCGAATTTTTGGGGGTGCAAAGATATAAGCACTGGACCTGCGAGTGCAAGGCGAAAGCTGAAGCCTGCACTGACAGACAGCTCAGTTCCCCTGTGATTCCTGATGAGCGATAGCCAGGCGGAACATATTGGTTTACCAGAAAAAATGCGAGAAAGCCCCGTCCTCAACCGCGAAGCGGGCGGGCGG
>CAZXCE010000453.1:0-7010 GCA_964639175.1 uncultured Clostridia bacterium | reverse complement strand
GGGTTTATGGATTGGGACAACCAGCCGGATCCATTCCGACGTTATGTGGGTTCACCTTTTATTGAACTTCCACTGTCAAAAGGTGATCAGTCTCCAGTATATGAAAGTCTGTATCGGACTGACTCTGTTCCGATTTCACCGTTGACCGGCTCTTCCCTGGGTCTGTTTTTTGAACGCTCACTCGCGGTTTCGGCCTGGAAAGAATATCGCGGGAATCGCTGGGCGTTGCGCATCAATCCATCAAGCGGCAATTTGCACCCGACAGAAGGCTACGCAGTACTACCTCCAGTGCCTGGAATCAGCGACCAGCCGGGTGTGTATCACTATGCCCCACGCGAACACGGTCTGGAATGCCGGACCCACTTTTCCATTGATCACTGGAACGCATTGTCCCAGGGCTTTCCCGAAAACACCTTTTTTGTCGGATTGACTTCGATTTTCTGGCGTGAAGCCTGGAAATATGGCGAGCGTGCCTTCCGCTACTGTCAGATTGACCTGGGCCATGCCATTGGAACCATTGCGTTTGCAGCCCGTTCACTTGGTTGGGAAGCCATTATTCTTGCAACTCCTGGTGATACAACACTGGCAACGTTGTTCGGATTGGACCGCAAACCGGAATTTCACACCGAAGAGCCCGAGCACCCAGAAACCCTGCTGGCAATTGTGCCTTCAACCACAACGAACACCCTGCCTGACACAATTCCCTTTTCTTCGATTTCAGAAATTGCGGCTGGTCGCTGGTTTGGAAAGGCCAACCGGTTGAGCAAAGAGCACGCCGACTGGCCCATCATTGACGAAGTCGCCGCCGCCTGTCAGAAGCCGGAAACTCCAGGATTCACGACTGAATTGCCGCCCAAACCTGACAATTTTCACCTGGTTCCACCCACGGTTGACCTTTCAGCCCACGAGATCTTCAAACAACGCCGAAGCGCCGTCTCTTTTGATGGAGTAACCGGCCTCACCGCAGACCAGTTTTTCCGAATCCTGGCACGGACCATGCCCTGGGCAGGATCACTCCCCTGGAACACGTTTGGCGGCCCGGTTTTTGTCAATCTGGTGTTGTTTGTGCATCGGGTCGAAGGGCTTGAACCTGGACTGTATTTTTTGGTTCGTAATCCAGCCCACGAAGCCACGCTCCGGGAAAAAATGCTGGCCGGGCACCTGTGGGAAAAGCCAAAAAATTGCCCCGACTGGCTCCCTTTGTATTTACTCGACGCCGATAAATATCAGCGGATTGCCGCCCGGATCAGTTGCGGCCAGGACATTGCCGGAGACAGTGCCTTTAGTCTTGGGATGATCGCCGAGTTTGAGTCACCAATCGCCCAACACGGCGCCTGGCTGTATCGGCGACTCTTTTGGGAGACTGGCCTGATTGGACAGGTGCTCTATCTCGAAGCCGAAGCCGCTGGCGTACGCGGCACCGGGATCGGCTGTTTCTTTGATGATCCGGTCCATTCGCTGCTGGGTGTTGGTGTGCAAGGAATGCAGTTCCAATCGCTCTACCATTTCACGATTGGCGGGCCGACCGATGATGGCCGGCTGACAACCTTGCCAGCTTACCCGACCCAGTGAATCCGGGTTCCCAAGGCCACCAGATTTTGCGATCATTGAGTCTTCCTATTGAGGATAAAGGGTTTATGCCATCCAAAAAAATGACACTGTACTTTTTCCAAAGGGTTAGTGCGCATTTTCAATAGTTTACAAGTACAGTTTAACCTTCTCCAAAAAATCTCTTCGCACCAGCTTATTTAACCATTTGGTTAATGGCTTCATCCTTTTCTGGCATCTTCCCTTTTATTTTCAACATTTTAGATGTTTTCACTATTTAGTTAAAGTTTTAACTATAAGGTAAAAATGAATTAATTTAACTTCCTTTCAATCAAAATTAAATCTAATTTTCTTTTTTAATACCCAACTCAATACTGATAATCAAAAAACCGACAACCATTTTACCAGGAATATCTTACAGAAAGAGACTGACGCTACATTAATTAAACAGGCTTTTAAACTAATGAGGCAATGACAAGAAATTTTGGACCAAATCACCTTTTTTCATTTCTTCTTGCTATAATCAACACTGGCATAGGAATTGCGTCTCCCTAAGTAGATTCATTTGATGTACTTGTCTGGAAATGGCTATTTTCCTTAATTTGGCAATAAATCCAGAACAAGCATTCACTCAGATAATCCAACCTTGTTGTTTTCTACTTACACGTAGGAAATACAGTAATCAATTAAAGGACTACCAGCTACTATGTATAAAAATTTGAAAGGTGTTCACTTAGTTGCAATTTGCTGTGCTTTTTTATCAATCGGGTTACTACAGTGGCCATTGGAGCCTGTAAATGCACAAGAATTTGAGTCTCAGCGGCAAAAGACTGAAGAGATTCCTTTACAGGAAACACCTCTCTCCTCAATTGAAAGCACATTTTCTGATTATTCAGATTTTGGATCCAAGGCAATTGCTTCCAATGTTCAGCGGATAACAGCCAGATCTGGTCATATTTGTAGCCCAACTGAAATTGACTACGTGCTTACTACTCAACCAAATGGTCAAGCAAATGGACTATTCGAACTGAAGTTAATTCGGCCAGCTGGCAGTGGATCAATTGTTATTGATCAACCAATCTATCGTACCGGATTACAAATTGCTGAAGTAGTGGATTTGAACGGCGATGGGTACGATGAAATTGTTGTAATTAATGCGATTGAAGCCACATTAACGAGCCCTCCGCTCAGAACTGGTATTTTTATCTACGGGTTTAATCCAACCACAAACAGACTTGAAATCAAGAATACTGTAAACATTGCTTCTCCAGTATTAGGGCGTAATGCTACACGTAACTTTGAGGTTAAGCTAGATTATGTAAAAATCTACCAAAGAGCTGATGGGAAAAGGAATATTGTCTTTGTTCCTCATGCATTTGATACTGGAACAACCGGCTCTTTTTATTTTTTCATCTCAAACGGGTCTTCCCCTCAAACTCTCTCGTTTTCGGTGATAACACAAACCCCAAACCCTTGCACTTCTGGCGGTTGTGATGTCATTGATTTTCCAAACATTACAGTTGGGAATGTCAATTCGAATTACCCAGGGAAGGAAGTGGTAATTTTGACTAAGTCCAGGCTCTTCCTGTTTAAAGAGGATGGCTCAAAAATTGTTTACAAGCAATTTGTCGATCCACAAACAAATAATGTAACAAGTTATGATGCATCAAGGGATATGATAGATGGAGTAACCGGCCCACAAGGAAGACGCTATGGCCAAGCTAAATTAGCCCCTCTTACAGGTGGATCCACTCTTACTGGATTAATTGTCGTGGCTGATTCTTTACCTAATGGTTCTGGCGGGACAGCAAATTTTCCATATGTTGTTCTTCAATCCTTCATGCTTAGCAATATCACGGCCCAGGATGGGTATCTAGCTCCTTTTAAATCAAAAGTAATCAATGTTCCAGGGCGGGGTCCTGTAACATTTGGGCCGCCTGTAAATCGGATTACAAATCTTGACGTGGAATCTCGAACAGAAGTTGTAGTTACAAAATACACTTCAAACCCTGCCATCGAAGTCTATAAATTAACTGTTGGAGGGTGGGTACAAATTGGCCAAGTAATAAACGGAAAATGTCTGGATGTAGTAAAGTTGTCGGATCCAACTTCAGTCAATTTCCCGCCAGAGGTTATTGTTAAAGAAGGTCAAGATATTAAGTTCTATCAGTGGAACGCAACAACAAATACATTTCAATTGCTCAATAGTATATTTGTTGGTCAAGACAGACCTGAACCAGCAGTAATGGACACTCTTAAATCCTTTAGCCTGTCTGGCAAGTATGAACTTTATGGATCATCTTCTGGAGCAACAAAACTGGTGCTAACCAAATCAGACCATATTTCATCGGCACAACCTCAAGCGATTGGAATCCCCCCCCAACCATGGATAATGATAGAAGGAACTCAAACAGGTTCATGTGGGACTCTACAAAGCTTTAACCGAAACAATGGCTTTCAAACCAGCTTAAACACAATCCTTCTTGGTAGATTCTTATTTTGTTCAACCCTTGAAGATCCAAATAATCCTCGATTTGTCTTCAACACGTTTAATTCAACCTGTACCACCTCAGAAGGTGTTGTGAGTATCTATCGCCAGGAGGGACCCAATTTAGTGCTTGCGCAATAGGAGTTGTCAGCCTGTTGAAATTTCAAGAATAATCACCTTCAATTGACCGGCAGGCTTTAGCATTTGCTAAATCCACCGGTCAAAACTTTTTGGGAGGGTTGGAATGAAATTGATGAAAACAATATCAACTAAACGGCATTTTCATTGGGTACTGGTTGTCTTTTGTTCCCTAGCTTTGGCTGCTTCGACTTTTGCTTTCACCCAATTTAACCCCGTGGAAAAAGTGCTCTCGATAAACTCCTGGGGCGCTGGGGTTCCCAATGGAAGCTGTATCACCGCCTTTGCTACGTTCAGGCCCTGGTGGATTCGGTACACGCCCAACCCGGTGGTGGTAACCGCCTCTGGAGGAATTGAACCTCAAATCACAATTCCACGCGATAAAGTTGCCGTTAAATTTCGATATGACGATCAGGGGAATCAATCGCCAGGAAGAATTCTTCCGGAACGCGGGATTGGCTACGAAGCCATTTTGGGAGGGCTCACCGCCCTGCGGAGCCTTTTTTCTACCGACCTGATTTTTGATTTTGCCCTGTTCATTCGCCTCCAACAGTGGGCGCTGGTCGGAGCGTTGATCGTGGTACCGCTGGGATTTTACGGTGTGGGCTCATCTTCAACTATCCGCCAATCCATGCTGGTGTTCACGCTAGTCTATCTGACGCTGCTCATCTTGAACCCCAACATAAACGAGTACTTAAATGAAGGCATTATTGATAGTTCTCTGGCCAATCCGGCTGCCGTGTTGAGTTGCAGTGCCTGGTTTTTCATTCTGAAGTTTGCCGAATTAAAGTCCTTCAAAGAAATTCTGGGCGTCAGCGCCTTGAGCCTGGGGTTGAGCTTTTCGACTCATATTCGGGGTGAATTTCTGATCGTCTTGCTGGCTGTGTTCGCCTTCAATTTCTGTGTTTTGCTCAAACACAACCGGTTGAAATTAAAAGGTCTTTTGCTGGCGCTGGTGATTCTCTTTTCACTGCCGGTTGGCTATGGACTGATCAACACAGCCGTTTTTGGCCGCTTCATTCCGCTCAGAATGCACTTCGGACAAAACCTGTATGAGCCGATTGGTCAGTTTCCGAACCCCTGGGGCATTGAGTATCGTGACGAGTGGTTGATCAACTATGTCGAGGAAGCCGGGTATCAATATGGCTCGTTTGAAGACGATACCTTTTTAACCCGACGGTATCTTGAATGCTTGAAAGAAAATCCAGGGCTCTTTCTGCACAATTTCAACCGTCGGTTGCAGTTCTTTTCAACAACATTTGGGTATCCGATCAATTTCCTGACGCTGTTTCTCACGTTGATTGCCCTTGGGTGGTGCGCCTTCAAAGATGAAAAGTTTTTGGGAATCGCCCAGCCGCTGCTGATGGCTCTTGGATTTCTGGCCTATTTTGGGTGGGTCAATTCAATGCTTCGATGTGTTACGCCAGTTCATTTCTTGATCAATCTGTTTTGGTGCTTGCTGGCAGCTTACCTGTACCAAACAGGTCACTTCAGCCGGCTCCTTTCATTTTTCAAGGACTTGAAAAACAGGCTCTCACCAGCAACATCCCGCGCCTGAATGGGATGGACTCGCCAAAAGCAATATTCTGGGTGCAACTTTTTTCATGAATTTGTAAATTTCTTTGAACCTGAAGTGCCTTTTCCTTCGTTCTGGGCAGCATCTCAAAATTCAATTCTGAAACCAATCAATCAATTTAAATTCCGACAGATGGGAAACTCTCCACCTGGAGTGTTTTTTGTTTCAGGGAATTCTTTTGCCCAAATTCAGTGATTTTGATGTGTTGAAATCACTGCATTTTCGAATGAAGGTGTACTTTCCCCATGCTGAGCATTCAATCTGTTTCAAAACGCTATAAAACTGGAAATTTTGGAGTCAAAGATTTTTCCCTTCATTTGACCACTGGCGTGGTTGGATTGCTGGGGCCAAATGGTGCCGGCAAATCAACGCTTATGCAAATGATTGCAACGATTACCAAACCGACCAGCGGCACAATCTCTTTTCAAAATGTGGATATTGCCAAGACTCCGGAACCGCTCCGGCGGACATTGGGCTATTTGCCCCAGGATTTTGGGGTGTATGACAACCTGACCGCCTTTGAATTCCTCAATTACTTTGCTTCACTCAAGGGAATTCACAACCGGAACCGGGTGATGGAAATGCTTGAAATGGTCAACCTGCATTCGGTGTCAAATCGCGCGGTGAGTACTTTTTCCGGTGGGATGAAACAGCGACTTGGCATTGCCCAGGCACTGATCAACAACCCACATCTGGTGATTGTAGATGAACCAACCGCCGGACTTGACCCGGAAGAACGCGTTCGCTTCCGCAATATTTTGTCTGAAATCGGCTTTGGCAAACTCGTCATTTTATCCACCCATATTGTTTCAGATATCGAATCCATCGCCACTGAAATCGCGATTGTCCGCCAGGGGTCGCTCGTGATTTGTACAACTCCAGAACAACTCCTCCAGGCAGCCGAAGGCTTTGTCTGGGAAGCAGTTCTTCCGTCCGCTCAGTTTGACCAGGTTCGGACCACGCTCAAATTCTCAAACGCCGTTCGCAAATCAGACGGCATCCACGTTCGCATCGTCGCCCCAGAACGTCCCGTCCCCCAGGCAATTACCGCCGAAGCCAATCTTGAAGACGCCTATTTGTACTTTATGAACTTTTACCAGCCTGGGCGAACCGAATATCAGCAGGGTGTTCGTGAAATTGCGCTCAAACATCACTCAGGTCCGCTGACCGTCGGAGTCTGAGCCCGATAGGGCTGAAGACATCGGGCTCAGGGCTCAGGGCTTGGGGCTGATGAAAACGGGCTGGTAGCTTAAGACATTG
>CAZXCE010000452.1:0-7020 GCA_964639175.1 uncultured Clostridia bacterium | reverse complement strand
GGAAAAACCGCGATTCGGCTCGGGGCTGGTATTTATTATGCCCGCCTGCCCGGCCTGCCGCTGGCTGGCCCGCGCAACACCGACGGTGCGATTGCCGGAAACATTTTCTTTGCTGGCTTCCTCGGGTTGCCGATTGATGCGTATCCGAAATTCCCAGGCACTGTTCCAACCGCAGGATTTTCACCATTCAATCCAGGGATTGCGATTTTCCCACGCAACTTTGAATTTCCACGCACGGTGCAGTTTGCGGCCAGCTTTGAACGTGAACTCTTTACCAACACGTCAGTTGGCATTACGTTGAACTATGCCCACGCCACCCGCCAGTATCGGTTTGTGGATCGGGGCAATGGTCAGCTCTATGGCGGTGCCTCTCCATTTGCCGCGGCTGATGGTTCAGGTGTCGGTGAAATTCGCAGCATCGAATCTTCAGCCAAGTCGCTGTTCCGGGGCATCACGTTCTCGGTGAACCGGCGATTTGCCAACCACTTCCAGATTCAAGGGAATTATGTGCTGGCGTGGGACTATTCGGATGACGACAACGAGCGTGATCCGTTTACCTTCCGTTATGCCGACATTCAGAATCTGGATCTCGAATATTCCTTCTCGGATCGTGATCAACGTCACCGGGTGAATATTTTCAGTACCTACGAAGCACCCTATGGCATTCAACTGTCATTGATTTTCCAGTCACGCTCAGCCCAGCCATTTTCAGATCCGGCCTGTGGCCGCAGCAACAGCGATTGCCCTGGGACCAACATCCGTCGTAATACCCGTCGGCAGGATAACGTCTTCACTACGCTTGATCTGCGGGTGCTGAAGTCGTTTAAATTCTCTGAAACAATGGGGTTGGATGCGATTTTCGAAGTCTTCAACCTTGCCAACAGTGTCAACCTGCGGTTTGTACCGCGTCCATTGACCTTCAACTTTGATGGAACAGTCCGTCAGGGCTTTGGCGACGCACGTCAGGCCCAGTTTGGCGTCCGGTTCCGATTCTAAAAAACTCGGGCTGAAAAATATCGGGCTGAAAAAAGTGGGTTCAATATCTGAACCCATTTTCTTCAGCCCATTTTTTTTCAGTCCAACGTCTTCAGTCCCAGGCCCTAAACCCAAAGTTTTTTCAGCCTCAGCTTTACTTCACCAGCCCGTTGTAACGATAACTCCCCGTAAAAATCCGCTGGATACGTGGCCCAAGCCGGGCGAGCAACTCATAGGCAATCGTCCCACAGGAATCGGCAATTGCTTCAGGCCGAAGGGAATACCCGGCATATTTTCCATAAATCAGCACATCTGACCCCACAGCGGCATCCGCAATCTGACTCACATCCACAATCATTGAATCCATCGAAACTCGACCGACAATCGGTGCCCGTTGCCCATTGATCAGGACTGTGCCGCGATTGGACAGGCTGACCGGGATGCCGTCGTGATAGCCAATCGGGACCACTCCGGCGCGAAACTGGTCGTGGGGGACTTCAAACGTTCCACCATAGCCGATACGGTGGCCTTTGGGGAGCGTACGGACTTCGGCCAGCCGACTCACCAGCGATACTGCCAGGTCCAGGTCAATCGCCTGGGCGACGGCTTCTGACGGATAGACACCGTACAGCCCAAGGCCAATCCGAACCATATCAAAATGAGCTTCCGGAAACCGGGCCGCACCAGCCGTTGCGCCGGCATGACAAATCAACCGGGTAAAGCCAGCGGCTTTGAGTTGGGCCACAACCGTATTGAACCGACTGATTTGAAGGCGGGTAAAGTCGTCTTTTTCAGGTTCTTCGGCACAGGCAAAATGTGTCAGCACACCAGCCAGATGCAATCTTCCGCTCTGGGCAATGGCCTGGGCAACTTCAAGTGCCTGTTCGGGGTGTCAACTTCGAGGTGGACGTTGATGGTTTTGCCCTGGGTTTGTGCAGCGGCGGCCAGCGGTGTAATGCTTTCAGAGGAATACACAATCGGCGTCAGTGCGTAGCGCACGACCTTTTCAGCTTCATCTGGCGTGCAGAGAAAAACCAGAATCGGAATATCCACGCCGACTTTCCGGAGCGACACCCCTTCGTCAGCACTGGCCACTCCGACCGATTCAATTCCCATTTTTTGGAGTTCTTTCGCCAGCCGGGTTGCGTCGCTGCCATAGGCCAGCGCTTTGATCATGGCCAGGATGCGGGTGTTTGGCCCAACGTGGCGTTGAAAGCGGGTGATGTTTTCGTTGATGGCTTCCAGATCAACAATAAACCGATTGGGCGCCATTGTTTCCGTGATTTCGCGGGCAATGTCATTGATGTCGGTATTGCGGGGTCCTTTGACCAGAATCGTGTCACCCCATTTTAAACTGGGGAGCAACCGGCTTTTGATTTCCTCGAAATTCCGGCAGCGGAGCACCTGGCCAGCCGCCTTTTCACGAAAGGCATCCTCGGTCTGATCCAGTTGGCGACTTCCAATCAAAACCAGTGTGTCTACATTACTTTCCGCGGCAATATAGCCGACCTGGGCGTGTTCGACGGCTTCAAGTGGTCCGAGTTCGCGCATCCCGCCAAAGACAAAAATGCGTTTGCCCCGGTCGTTGCTCATGGTGGCCAGCGTCCGCAGGGCAGAGCGAACGGAAATTGGATCGGAACTACACGAATCGTTGATGAGGGTCACACCGTTGGGGGACTTCCAGGTTTCCATGCGGGTCGAGCCAGGGTTATAGCCGGTTAAGGCTTCAACAATCATGGCCTCTGGCACTGCCAGCAAAAACCCGGCACAGGCCGCAATTTCAAGATCGGTCACAATTTCCAGCGATGGGGTGTCAACAAAAAACTCAAACGTCGAGTGGCCTGGGAAATGCAGGGTCAACAACTGGCCGTCTTTTGATGGGTGCCGCTGTTCGACAAATGGCAGGTCCGGGTTTTTCTGGCCAACCCGATGGATGCGACACCGAAGCGTTGAGAGAGAGGGCTCAAGCAACGGTTCATTGGCCGGCACCAACAGCCAGCCTTCCGGCGCAATATTGGCAAACAGTTGCATTTTTTCCTGAGCAATCGCTTCGCGCGAACCAAAGGCCGACAGATGCGCCAGACCAATGTTGGTCAAAATACCAAAATCAGGTCGGATCATGCGTTCGAGCACCGGCATATCATTTTTTTCGGAAACACCAGCCTCAACCAGTGCCAGTTCGACTTCCTGTGGGAATCGCAGGAGCGAGAGCGGTACGCCAAGCTGATTGTTATAGCTGCCTGGGCTGGCCGAACATTCATACATTCCACACAGCACCTGATGCAGCGCGTCTTTCACAATCGTTTTGCCATTGCTGCCGGTGATGGCCAGGACTTTGCCTCGGAGTTCCTTTCGCCACCATCCAGCCAGTTTTTGGAGGCTGGCCAGCGGATCATCCACCAGGATCAGTCGTTCCGTGGCGAGTTCCGGATGTTGGGCCGCCCAGGAACGCCGGACGACTGCCGCCACGGCACCATTGCGGAGGGCGTGGCCAACAAAAGCGTGACCATCCACCTGTGAACCTTTCAGCGCAAAAAACAGCGCATCTGGCTGTACCCGCCGCGAGTCAGTGCAAATATTGGTAAATATATGATTTTGAATTGTTTCAGTTGATAAATCAGCGTGAGTGATGGAAACAAATTGTGCCAGGGAAAGGGAATTCATAGGGGTCAGGGTTTGGGGTTTGGGGTGTGAAAACCAGGGTTCAGGGTTCGGGGTTCAGAGGTTGGATTATTTTAAAATGATGTCAATTTGGTTGAATCATGAATTACAGATGAATGAGATCGCTGGCGAATAGCTTGAATGGCAATTGCGGCTGTGACTTGCAAGTTTTGAGCATAGAGTTTTTTGACCTGATTCAACCCATCTGAACCAAATATTTGGTCCAGGTTGTGTCTGGTCTCTTCGGAGACTGAGATTTGGGGTGACCTTTCGTCTTCCACAAATCGCTGTAAGGCTGGAATAGCACGTTCATCTCCAAATTCCTTGAGAGATTCAATCGCCCAGAGTCGAATCGAAAACTTCCAACTGTCCAGTAAGGTGATAAAAATGTGAATCGCCTCGGTCTGCCCTAACCTGGCTAAGGCCGTAAGCGCTGTAACCATCAATTCTTCATCAGATTGGGAGTCAAAGAGCTTCATCAGTGGTTCAACCGCCTGGTGATCTTTGAGAAATCCCAATCCCTGGACAATTCCGTGCCGAATCTCTGGATCAATTTGTTCCTGGGCCAAATATTGAAGAAAAGCTCCAAAAGCCTGTGGTGACTTGAGTTTTCCAAGCGCAATAGCGGCGTACTTGCGAATTTCTGATGTTCGGGTTTGATCTTGAAAGAGATCAAGAATTGGCGGCACAACTGACACATGTCCAATCTCAGTCAAATATCGGAGTGCGCGTAAGTCCTCATGTTCCAAAAATCGCTGCACAAAACATGGAATTGCAGGTTGGCCCAACCTGGAAAGCGCGTAATAGGCTGATTTGCGCATTTCAAAGTCTCTGGAATCGAGTAGCGAGACACAGAGGTTCAGAACCCTGGGATCTCCGATGTCGCCCAGGGCACACAAAATATCAAAACTGAGCAGGTGTTCATTGTTTGTACAGGCACGCTCAAATTCGACAAGCAGGGGATCAACCGCGCGCACATCTCGAATTTTTCCAAGGGCTTCGACCGCACTGAGTTCAGGGGAAGAATCATCATCATTGATGCTGCCATCAAATTCAGGGCGTTGGAAGCTTTGGATAATGTCGAGAAGCAGTTCCACTGGCCTCGGATCTCTGATCTCACCCAGCGCCTGGGCAACGGCATCCTGCACATACCGATCAGGATCTTTGAGCTTTTCCATCAACGGTTCAACCGCAGGTACTCCTAAAATCGCCAGAGTTTGAGCCGCCCAGGCAATTGATCGGTAGTCGTGTTTGCGGACTTCGTCACAGACCTGATCAATACGCTCTTGAAGTTCAGAATATGAAAGTGATTGGTCCGTCATACGTGCATAAAGCCAGGTGATTTAGTTTTTGCCGCGTCACTTTTTTCCGGGGAATGTTGATGACAATCCATTTACTCATTTACTCCGTTGCTCTAATTCGTCAGTTGCGAATCAAACTCGCCGGAGTTGTCGAAAAGCGAAATCTGCGAACGCTGGCGAATGGCCCGAATGGCGCTGGCAGCCCAGCGGCGAGTGCCTTCGCCAAATAAATCCAGTACTTCGTCAACGCCGTCTGGGCCAAGCATTTGCTTGATTCCGGCTTCGGTGGTTTCGTCAAGCATGAGGCTGGTTGGTCGTTGGTGATCATCCACCAGAAGTTGAAGCGCCGGGATGGCTCGTTCATCGCCGCCACGTTCCAGGGCGCGGATGGCAAGCTGTCGGATATGCATGTCCTGACTGTCGAGCAACACGACCAGCACATCAATCGCGCCTGAGGTTCCAAGCTCGCCTAGCGCTTCAATGATCCATCCAAACAGGGCCTGATCAAAGGGATGATCAAAGAGTTTGAGCAGTGCTTCGAGGGCGCGTTCGTCTTGAGTGTTGCCCAGGCCCAGGATGACCCCCCGGAGCAAATTGGGGTTGTCTGCTTCGTGATTGAGCAACCTGAGCAGTGTTTCAAAGGCATTGGGGGCCTTGAGTTTTCCCAACGCATGAGCGGCATTGGCTCGCAGATGGTCTGGTCGCCAGGTATCTTCAAGTACTTCATACAACACCGGAATTGCTGATGGATGGCCAATTTCAGCCAGATCGTAGGCAATCAGCGGGTCATCAACTTCGTTGAGAAGCTCAATCAGCGGTGCCACTGCCGGTTCACCAAATTTTGGTAATGCGTAGTGAGCCGCTTTCCAGTGGCTGTGATCAACCAGTGGCGGTTTGAGAAATCTCAGGCAGGGTTCCAGCGCACGCTGGTCTCCAATTTCGCCAAGGCAATAAATAATTTCAGTGGTTACAAGGTCAGGCTGGATGGCCACCAGCCGGTCAAGTTCGTCCAAAAGTGGTTCAACCACGCGCCGGTCTCCAATTTTTCCAAGCGCTTCAACCGCCCGAAATTCAGGTTCCGACAGGTCCTCTTCGTCTTTTTCATCATCCGAAAGTGGTTGATAGTCCTTGATTATTTCCAGCAGCAAAACCACTGGTCGTGAGTCACCAAGTTGCCCAAGCGCACGGGCCACCACGTCCTGGACATAGCGATCAGGGTCGTGCAGCTTTTCCATCAGCGGTTCGACGGCTGCCAGACCCAGTGCTGCCAGTGTTTTGGCCGTTTCCTGGAGCACGTGATGATCGTGTTGACGCAGGGTGTCACAGGCTTGATCAATTTGTTCCTGAAGCTCGGCCAGAGAGAGCGAAGAGGGTTTTTGAGAGTGTGGCATGCCGATTAAGCCTTTTGGAGAAATATAATTATCGTTCGGCTGGGGGAATATCCCGGAGCTGTTGGAGCCGCGCCTGGTGTTCTTCAAGATTGACAGGTTTGAACACCCGTTTCTCAGAAGGCGGATATTTTACAACCAATCGGTGTGGTCGAATTGGTCGCCGAACCAGGCCACCGCCACAATTGGGGCACACGTTGTGCAGCACTGTATCAACACAGTTCACACAAAACGTGCATTCAAAGGTGCAAATCATGGCGTCAATCGCATTTGGGGGAAGGTCCCGGTCACAGTGTTCGCAGTTGGGTCGAAGTTCAAGCATATAGAATTGAGAATGAAGAATTGAGAATGAAGAATTGAGAATGACCTCAATTTTGCCCAAAATAGCATTGTCTTGCTCAAAAATCAGTCTCGACCAGGTCGCGGTGCCCTCGGAAACAGGAAGTGACCTGGTCATTGACTGGAATCGAAGTTCACCAAAATTGAGCCTTCGTGGTGACGAAACCGACTTCCACCCAGTCCGTTTATGTCTTTTTCGTCCTTATTTGTCCTTTGGTTTGGGCTCGATCAACCATCTGGATCACCAAAACTGCGGAAGGGATCGGTGTTTTGGGCGAAATTTGGGGAATGAGGAATGGTTTTGGTTTCGAAAACCCGGAACCCGGAACCCGGAACCCGGAACCCGGAACCCGGAA
>CAZXCE010000451.1:0-7027 GCA_964639175.1 uncultured Clostridia bacterium | reverse complement strand
CTCGGCGTGCTGGCCGCCATCGCGGCGATCCTCGCCGCGATTTTCAGCCTGTTCATTCTTCATTCTCAATTCTCAATTCTTCATTATGTCTTATCCAGAGGTTCTCATCGTCGGCGCCGGAGTGGCTGGGATGACCGTTGCCTACGAACTGACGCGGCGCGGACATTTGGTGACAGTGGTGGAGTTTGGTCCTGTCCCCGATCCAAAAACCGAATTTCTGACTGAAACCTGGCCAGATGAACTTCCAGAGCGTGGCCTTGGGCGTGGTGGGGCTGAATATTATCCAGCCGCTCATTTTACTTCCCGGCGTAATGCGCCCTATGTGATCGGGACCGAAGTTGCCAATAGCTGGCTCAAGCGAACGCGGGTGGTCGGCGGAAAAACACTCTATTGGACCGGGCATGCCTTGCGGTTTAGCGATGTTGAGTTTCAGGCGGTTTCGATTACTGGCCAGGGAGAGAACTGGCCACTCACCAGTGCTGAAATCGCTCCATTTTATAAACAAGCCGAGTTGTTGATGGGCGTCTGTGGTAGTCGCGAAGGATTACCGCATCAACCAGATGGTGAATTTTTGCCACCCCTTGAGCTTCGACCTGGGGAAAAAATTCTTCAAAACGCACTGGCCGCCCACCACATTCCTTTGATTCCAGCGCGCAAAGCCATTCTGACTCGAAATTTTGGACATCGCCCGGCGTGCCATTTTGCTGGTCGGTGTTATCTTGGCTGTCGCACCGGAGCCAAATTCGATGCGTTTACCGGGCTGGCCCAGGCAGCTTTACAAACCGGAAGGTTGACCCTCCGACCTGATTCAGTCGTGACCGAAGTGCTTTCCAACCCGGCTGGCCAGGCCACGGGTGTGCGATTGATCAACCGGAAGACCCGCAAAATTGAAGTCCTTAACGCCAAAATCGTGGTGCTGGCTGCCTCGGCGATTGAAACGGCGCGGATTCTGCTCAATTCAAAATCACCTGGAAAACGATACAGCCTGGCGAATCAAAGTGGTTTGATTGGTCATTACCTCACTGAAAGCATTGGTGTTTTGGTTGAAGGCTTGCTCCCACAACTCAAAGGCACCCCGGTCGGTAATATAAAAAGCACTGGCGAACAGGGGTTGATTCCACGCTGGGTCAATCTTTCGCGGACATCTCAGGAAAGTTATGCGGATGGTTTTTTGTTTCTGGTAGAAAGCGGACCGGGGAGTTTCCCCGCCTATGCCGCACAGCTTCCCGGTTTTGGAAAATCACTCAAACAGGCCATTCAGGACTGGTATCCGGCGGCGATTCGACTTTATGGCATTGCGCCAGTCACTGCCCGACGTGAAAACCGGGTTGTGGTTGACCCCAGACACCGGGATGAGTGGGGCATTCCAACTGCAAAAGTTGTGTTTTCCCTCAGCGAAGAAGACGGGTTGCGCTGGCAGGCGATGACGGCTTCTGCCCAGGAATTTTTGGAACTGGCCGGCGCTCAGTACATTACCGTCCGGCAAAAAGGACCGGAAACTGGCGGAGGTCTCCACGCTGCCGGTACCTGCCGGATGGGAAATGACCCAAAAATGTCAGTTGTCAACTCATTTGGTCAGTGCCATGACATCCCGAACCTGTTTGTGGCGGATGCGGCCACGTTTGTGACCTCGCTCAACCAGCCGACCTTGACGGTGATGGCGCTGGCGCTCCGGCAGGCTGAGTCTATTGCGAAATAGGGCTCCGGGTTTCGGATTTTCGAAGAGGGCAACTGCTCCTCTTCACACGTTGCCCCCTGTCAGCCTGTCACCTTGTCACCCCGTTTCCTGTCCTCTGTCTCCTGATTTCCTTATATTCTCAGGGTTTGGCTTAATAATTGCTCCTCTAAAATCCAAATTGGCTTGAAAACAGAACCGCCTGACCTTTCTGTTTCATCACTGAAGCCGATTTTATGATTCTTGCGCCTAACCTGGCCCATTTTCCTCACTACCTGCACTATGGAACTGAGTACCCCAAAGAAGAATGACCTGCAATTTCCCAGGCTGGCAGGCGTCCTGGTGACTGGTATCGGTTTCTTGACGCTTCTCAGTTGGAAACTTGGCGTTGAGGCCCCGCTCTCGCTTATCGAGGGACTACCAAAAATGTCGCCAAACACGGCGCTGGCCTTTGTGTGTGCAGGATTCGTGCTGATTCTCTATCCAACCGGGCCAACCCAGGTCAGTCGTCGGATTGGGTCACAAGTTTTGGCCAGCATTGTGCTTTTCATTGGGGTTATTTCAATCAGCGATCATTTGGGAGGATTTGGCCTGGGCAGTGAACAGTTACTGCGAACGTGGGATCATCCATCTCTGCGCCCTTTGATTGGATTGCCGGCGCCGGCAACAGCTCTGTGTTTTACATTTCTCGGAATCAGCCTGTTGCTGGTTGCTACAAATCACCAGCGATGGATTCTCGGTCAACAGATTTTCACACTGCTGGCCATCTTCGTGTTGTTGATCATCGGCATGTCCTATTTGTATGGTGCCATCTCGGTTTATCAGGTATCAGTTGTCAGCGGGGTTGCCATCCCAACCCTGTTTGCCATGTCAGTCCTCAGTGTTGGAATTTTAAGTGTCACGGCTCAAAAGGGGCTCATCAAGTTACTTACCTATCGCCATTTGGGTGCCGTTGTTGCGCGATGGTCAATCGTTTCCCTGGTTTTGATATTGCTAATATTGGGGGAACTCCGCCTCCATGGTCAGTTACTGGGGCTCTTTACCCTTGAAACCGGCCTTTCAATTATGACGGCTGTCACCATCGTCATGATGACGGGCGTGATGATGTGGGCGTCAAACCTGCAATTGAAACATCAACTTCAAATGCAACAAGTCAATGAACGGCTCCGCTCACGCGAACAACATTTCCGTACCCTGACAACGCTTGCACCGGTTGGAATTTTTCTCAATAACGCTGAGGGTGAATGCGTTTTTGTCAACGAAGCCTGGTCTGAAATCACCCGGTTGCCGGCTGAAGAAGGGCTTGGCCAGAAATGGGTTCAAATCATTCACCCTGATGATCTGGAATATGTCCATCGTCAGTGGCAGCGATGCCGGGCCCTGGGCGAAGAAGTTTCGTTTGAGACGCGAATCCTGCATCTGGATGGGACAATTGCCTGGATTTCATGTCGAGTGCGACCCGTCAAAAAGACATCTGGAAAGGTCATTGGCTATGTGGGAATGGTGACGGATGTCACCGAATCACGTCAGCTTGAGGAAATGCTCAAAGAACGGGAAGCCATGTTACGTGCCATCGGGGATAACCTGCCCAACGGCGCTATTTTCCAGATCAACCACGACCAGAATAACAAGCCGTATTTCAATTATTTTAGTGCTGGTATCGAACGCATTATTGGGATTCCTCGGGAAGCAATTTTTGCCGACCATTCGCTGCTGATGCAGCAGTTAAGTGAAGCTGATCAAATCAAATTCAATCAAGCGGTTGGGAAGGCACTTCAGACACAAACCCTGATTGATGAACAGGTACTCAAGCAAACACCTCATCGCGGCCCTGTGTGGACGCAGATTCGAACTTCACCGCGTAAGCTTGCAGATGGGACTATCGTCTGGGATGGCATCGAATTTGATATTACCGAAAGCAAACAGATGGAGGCCGAACTGCGCCGAAGCAAGGAACTGTTCCAGGCAGTCTTTGAAGAATCAGCCGATGCCTTGTTTCTGGTTGATGCGGAGACAATTTTGATTACTGATTGCAATCAGCGGGTCGTCGAAATGTTTGAAGGCCAGTCCAAAGCTGATTTCATTGGCACGTATGGCGAACACCTCCAAAAATACCGCTTTACCCCAGACGAACTGATATCACTTGGGGAACGGGCCCGCTCAGGAGATTTTGTCAGCCTTGAACGCGAATATATCACTAAAAAAGGAACTGAATTTTGGGGAAACCTGGCCTTTAAACTCATTGATGTTGGTGGAAGCCAGTTGCAACTGGTCCGGGTCACTGATATTACGACCCGAAAACAGGCTGAAACAGCGTTGATCAACAGTGAACATCGGTTTCGAACGATATTTGATACCGCCTTTCAAATGTCTGGATTGCTGACACCTGAGGGAAACGTCCTCCAGGCCAATCATGCCGCGCTTGATTTTGCCGGACTCACGATTGATGACGTCATCAATCAACCGGTGTGGGAGACGTCCTGGTTTTCCCATTCGATTCAGGTTCAGGAAGAACTCAAACAGGCGATCCAGCAAGCGCGTCAGGGAGAGTTTATCCGCTATGAGGTTGAGGTGATGGCCGCCAGCGGACAAATCCGCACGGTTGATTTATCAATCAAACCAGTCTTTGATGATCAGGGAAAAGTGTCCTGGCTTTTGCCTGAGGGACGAGATATCACCGATCAGCTTCAGGCCCAGGCCGACCTGATCAAAGCCCGTGAACAGGCCGAACACGCCTCGAAAGCCAAATCAGAATTTCTCGCAACCATGAGCCACGAAATCCGCACCCCGATGAATGGCGTGATTGGAATGTGCAACCTGTTGCTTGAAAGCGAGTTAACCCCACTCCAAAAAGAATATTCCGAAACCATTTATCGGTCCGGTGAAGCGTTGCTCTTGATTATCAATGACATTCTGGATTTCTCAAAAATTGAGGCTGGAAAACTTGAGGTCGAACATGTTCCATTTGAATTGCAGCCAGTCCTGGAGGGCGTCATGGACCTGCTCGCCGAATCCGCCCAGCGCAAACAGTTGGAATTTACCTGTGTCGTCTCACCCACCGTTCCACAGAAACTGTCTGGAGATCCAGCCCGGCTTCGTCAGGTTCTCACCAATCTGCTCAGTAATGGTATTAAATTTACGGATCAAGGTGAGGTGACGCTTCGGGTGTCACGCGTCAATCAGAGTACCGGGCACGCTCGCCTCCGATTTGAAATCAAGGACACCGGGATCGGGATTTCCCCAGAACAGCAGTCACTCCTGTTTCAGCCATTTACTCAGGCGGATTCCAGCAACACCCGACGCTTTGGCGGCACTGGCCTTGGGCTGGTCATTTCCAAAAAACTGATTGAAGCCATGCAGGGGGAAGTCCAGTTTGAGAGCCAGATGAACCGGGGGACCACCTTCTGGTTTGAAATTGAGTTCCCAGTTCAGGCCCAGACACCACCGGTGTGGGAGCTGCCCCAATCGGTTTCCAACCGGCGAATACTGGTTGTGGAAGATCATCTGCCCTGTCTTGAATTGATCACCCAAATGCTGGCAACCTGGCATCTCCCCTTTGACCAGGCAATCACGGCGGAATCGGTACTGGACAAAATCCAGGAAGCTGAGTTGACCACAACCCCGTTTGATACCATCATTCTTGATATCACTCAGCCAGGACTGGATATCTCCATCCTGATCGAGACCTTGCCGCACAATCTGATCTCAGGGAAAAACCTGATTTTGCTTGCTCCCTGGGGGCAAAGCCAGTTTGTCCAGCTTCCCAATCAATTCAAAACAGTCCGGTACCTTCAAAAACCAATTCGGTTGCGACAGCTTTTTGAGAGCCTGTTTCCGGCAGCTCAACCGGCAGGTACTGGAACTGGCGACGCTTGCTCGCTTGAATCGGCGTATTCAACTTCACCATTTGCCGGGTGCCTGGCGCTGGTGGTTGAAGACAATCTCATCAACCAGCGGGTTACACTTTACCAGCTCAGGAGATTTGGACTTGAAGTTCATATCGCCAACAATGGTCGAGAGGCCCTGGCTGCCTTGCAAAAATCCAGCTACGATCTGGTTCTCATGGATTGCCAGATGCCAGAAATGGATGGATACGAAGCAACCCGTCAGTACCGCCAATGCGAAGCAACTGGACAGCATTTACCGATCATTGCCCTGTCAGCCAATGCCTACTCTGAAAACAAACACCGGTGCCTTGAGTCTGGAATGGATGATTTTATTTCTAAACCGGTCAAACTTTCAGAATTAGAGCGTGTGATGAAACAATGGATCGTCAAAGCTCACCCAATCCTGCCGCTGCCTGCCATGCCTGTCAGTCAACCACCGGTTCTTGATCCAGCCGCACTAACCAGACTCCGAACCATGGTCGGAGAAACAAATCACGAGTTATTTTTTGAAATGATTGATTTGTTCTTGACTGAAAATGCGCTTTCGCTCTCGAAACTGGCACAGGCCGTCCAGGAGCAGGATGCGACTGGGGTGCTCAAACTCGCCCACCGACTCCGGGGTTCGAGCCTGCAATTTGGGGCTGGGCGGATGGTTCAACTCTGTCAGGAGATTGAACAAAAAGGTCGGGACAAAAAGCTTGCCGGAGTTGAACCATTACTGGCTCAACTCCACCACGAATTTGAGCAAACTCAGGTCGCTCTCCAGGTTGAAAAGAGACAAATACATGAAAATCCTCATTGCCGAAGATGAACCTCTCACCCGGTTGGTCCTGCAAAAAGCACTGGAAGGAGCTGGACACGAAGTCATTACCGCCGGTGACGGGCTTGAAGCGTTTGAAAAGTACTGTGTCAGCGGCGCCCGGGTGGTCGTGAGCGACTGGGAAATGCCTGAAATGAGTGGTCTGGAATTATGTCAGATTATTCGTGAACGGCCATCGGTCGAATATACCTATTTTATTATGTTGACGGCAGTTCACTGTAGCAGCCAGGAATATCAAACCGCGATGACTGTTGGCGTTGATGATTTTTTGACCAAGCCAGTTGAGGCTGATACCTTACACATTCGGCTTCGAGTGGCCGAACGCATTCTGAAATTCGCCAATCAGGTCCGTCAACTCGAAAGCCTGCTCCCGATTTGTTCGTACTGTAAAAAAATCCGCGATGACGAAAATCAGTGGCAACAGTTAGAAGTGTATCTTCACGAACATACCGGAACTCAGTTTTCACACGGCATTTGTCCCCAGTGCATGGAAACGGTCAAAGCCGAAATGACACGGTTCAAGAAATGAAGAATGAAGATAGTGGTTAGTGGTTAGTTCTTGGTTCTTGGTTATTGGTTATTAGTTCTTGGAAACTGTTGATTTCTAACCACTAACCACTAATCACTAACCCCTAACCCCTAACC
>CAZXCE010000450.1:0-7032 GCA_964639175.1 uncultured Clostridia bacterium | reverse complement strand
CGCACGGTTCTGAAGGGGGGAAAGTGCAGTAATGCACCTACCTATCCTAAGAAAAAGGTTCAGCCTATCCTCTTGAGATGACAGATTTTTTCTTCCGTCACACAGAAGTCCCTTGTCATAAGGTTCCTGAGCTATTGAGTTGGATAAGTGGCTGATCTGTTTCATGTGGTTGGTGTGTTTCGTGGTTAAAATGCCTGGAAATTTTTGGTAAAGTACATATCGAATTTCAGATAAAGAAGTGATGGAATACACAGGATACAGAAAATAAAACCAGATTCTTCAATGGGTTCCGAGGTTCTAAATAGCTGGGATCAAGGAACGATGCATCTGAAAAACTGCCATTGTAATAAATATAATACCAATCTTGCTGGGGGAATGTAACTTTTCGAAAAAAATTGATTTTTTTCTGAAAAAAAGATAATCAATGAGCGACCGTCGAAAAAAAGCCCCAGATCCAGTACTATCGCTTGCAACTCACACTCACTATGGGTCAGGACAGTCTTTGTTGGCCGCTTCTTTCACGACTATGCGCGATGAACTCCGGACGCCACTCAAGACAATTATTGGGTATGCCGAAATCCTCATTGAGGATGCCAGTCACTTTGGCGAAGTGTCGGTGTTGCCTGACCTTCGACGGATTGTGGAGGTCGGGCAAACCCTGCTGACCAGGGTGGATGCGATGGCTGAGCCTTCAGTGGTTGACAGTCATTCAAACCAGTTTGATCTTGAATCTTTTGCCCGATCTATCCGGCATGATGTGCGCGCCCCGTTAAATGTGATCCTGGGGGTGACTGAGCTTCTGCTGGAGGATGTTGGGCGGCGCGAGATCAAAGCTCTGATCCCGGATTTGCAGAAAATACGGGTGGCCGCCCAAAATCTTCTCCTGTTGATCAATAGTATGATCAATTTGTCACATCTTGCCGACGACGAACCCGCGATATCGGATCCGGGTGGGGCCACGCCGTTTTTTGAAGTGCTTGATTCTGAACCCAGAAAAGTGCCGGTCACCATTTTGATTGCTGCCAGCAATGTCTTGATTCGGTCATTGCTGGTGCGGTTTCTCACTCGCCAGGGAGATCGGGCAATTACGGCTGACCGTGGTCCCCGGGTGATTGAATTACTCGACCAGCATCCGGTTGACTTACTTCTGCTTGACCTTAACTTGCCGGAAATGAATGGATTTGAAGTTTTACAGGCCATCCGGCACCGCGAGTCGCTGCAAATGCTCCCGGTGATTGTGATTGCTGCCTTGACCGATATTGATTTAATCGCACAGAGTCTTCAGCTTGGGGCTGAAGACTACCTGCCGCTGCCGCTCAACCGGGTGTTGCTGCAAGCCCGAATCAACGCCATTTTGGAGCGAAAACGCCTGCGGGACCGGGTGGTAAAGCATATGCAGGAACTGGCCGAAACCGTCAACCAGTTAAAACATTCACAGGCACAGGCCATGGAAGCCAACCGGGCAAAAAGCACGTTTCTGGCCAATATGAGCCATGAACTCCGGACCCCGCTCAATGCCGTAATTGGGTTTTCCCAAATGATGGCCCGTGATTTAACCCTCACCTCTCACCATCGAGAAACTGCCGGCATCATTATGCGGAGCGGCGAGCATTTGTTGAATCTGATCAATGATGTGCTTTCGATTTCTAAAATTGAAGCCGGGAAACTGACCCTCAAAAACGCAACCTTTGACCTTCCCGCCCTGGTGCAGGGGCTTTCGGAGATGTTTTATTTTCGGGCGCAATCTAAAGGGATTACCCTCGATGTGAGAATGGATCCCGGTTTGCCGCACTATGTGTCGGGGGACGAGGGGAAACTGCGCCAGGTGTTGATCAATTTGATTGGCAATGCGTTTAAATTTACTGAGTTTGGGCGGGTGGTCATCCGGGTCAAGCCGCTGGACGAAGAACTCTGCCATTTTGAGGTTGAGGATACCGGCTGTGGAATTGCTGAAAATGACCTGGAACAGTTGTTTGAACCATTTGTGCAACTCAATGGTCCTGGCCGCAAAAACCAGGAAGGCACGGGGCTGGGGCTGACCATCTCACGAAATTATGTTCGACTCATGGGAGGTGATCTGACCGTCCGGAGCATTCCCACCCAGGGCACCAGTTTTAGTTTCTGGTTGCCGTTGCCAAGTCTGCCGAGCGGTGAATATACCGTTCCGGTTTCCCATTCCGTGATTGGCCTCGAAGACGGTCAACCCCACTATCGGATTCTGGTGGTTGAAGACCAGGACGACAATCGCGCCCTGCTGTGCCGGTTGCTGAAATCTGCCGGGTTTGAAGTCTATGAAGCCATTGATGGCAAACGGGCGATTGAAGGCTGGGCCCGGTATCGTCCACACCTGATCATGATGGATTTGCACATGGCAGTTTTGGATGGGTATGAAGCCATGCGGATTATTCGAGCCATTGAAAGCGGCGCCGGCCAGGATATTTTACCCACCAGTGTGGATGTCACCCTTCCTGAAGAAATCGTGCGGACCAAAATCATCGCTGTCTCGGCTGATGCCTTTGGGGTGGATCGGTCACGCATTCGCGAATTTGGGGGCGATGATTTTATTCCCAAACCCTTTCACGTCGAGGTGATTTTTGAAAAATTGCGCGAGCACCTCAGCGTGCGGTTTGTCCAAATCAATCGGACAACTGGACAATTGATTGCTCCGGCGGGACTTGTTAATCAGACTTTCACACCGGATCGCTTCCAACCCTTTCTGAAAGAATGGCTTGTGAGGATGCATCATTCGATTCAGTCAGGTGATGTTGATGAGGCTGCCCGGTTGATTGAAGATATTGCCCCAATTGACGCAGAACTGGCCTCTGAATTGAAGAAATTGCTGCGCAGCTATGACTTTGATGAACTCATTGATGCCCTTGTGGTCGCCATTGAGCAACATGGCCAAAATTTTCAATGACCAAAAGTTTGTCGTTCAATGATTTAGACTTGATTTTTCCTGGTCACTTTTGTCAAATAGGCGCGCTTGTAAAAAATCCATTCGAAAGTCAACCTTGCAAAGAGCAATCCCTGTACAAAGCTGCTCGCTTTGGCAACCATCGTTTACATTAATTTGTTTTAAGTTTAAGGAGAGAACTACATGAATCGGAGAGAGTTTTCAATGATTTTGGGTGCCGCTGTGGCAGGAATGTTAACCGGGTGTAGTGCGGAAGCTCCGCCAGCCACCCCTCCTGCAAAACCTGCAACCCCAGCTCCCGCTACGCCAGCCACACCAACTGACACTGCCGCCAAACATAGTTGCAAGGGAAAAAATGAGTGCAAAGGTCAGGGCGGATGCAAAGGCGGAGATGCTGGATGCAAAGGCAAGAATTCCTGCAAAGGAAAAGGTGGATGCGCCACTGATGGCTCAGCCGCCCCAGATTCTGCCGCCAAACATAGCTGCAAGGGCAAAAATGAATGCAAAGGTCAGGGCGGATGCAAGACCGGAGACGCCGGATGCAAGGGCAAGAATTCGTGCAAAGGAAAGGGCGGATGCGCCACCGATGCCGCGGCTCCGGCTGAAAAGAAAGATGACAAAGCCGCTGCCCCTGAGAAAAAAGATACCAAAGCCAGCAAAGATAAAAATAGTTGTGGCGGAAAAGATGGCTGCGGTTCCAAGCAGTAATCTTTTTCTCTAACCAACCTAATTGACTGCGGAACATCTGAGCCCACGCTTTCAGCACACTTCATTTTCTGAAAGGTGATCACCTGTTCCGCAGTTTTTCGTTCACTGATCGCGTTTATTTAAACTTCTGTCGAACCCAATTTTGATCGTGTTAACAACCTGGCCCTATTTTCCACCTGCTGATTGTCGGTCCTGAACAACGTATACCGCCTTGCACTGAAGCGCGTGCATGAGAAAACAGGTAAGTAGTTCAATCAAATAAGCTTAGTGAACTGCTGACTACTAACTACTGACGACTGACTGGTATTATTTATTTTCCAAAGGAATTATTTTATACGCTATGACTATTCAGGTTTATCATCTTGAGCGGCTCAATAATCCAGCCCGAAAAATCGCGTTTAGTTTTCATTTCCTGGCCAAACTGGGAACAGTTTCAGCTTCTGATTTACACGATTGCCGTCTGGTGCTGCGTCATTTTATTGAACAATCGTTGGATGAGAGACCCCTGTGCGGTACCCCTCTGATTGTGGGTCTGGCTGAATCGGGCATTTTGCTTTCGGCGTTACTGCATCAGGAAGCGCATCAGTTGGGGATTACGACGGGATGGATTTGCTCTACGCGACGGCCTGCCACCGGCATCCAGTTTACCGAACGCCATTCGCATCAACCCGCCCATATCCTCCCCGTACCGGCCAGCCCCGTGGACGAACTCTGGTTGATCGAAGATGAAATCACCACTGGTCAGACCATCTTTCAGGTCATTCGCCACCTGTCGTCGCTGACCTCGGTCAAGATGGTTCGTATTTTCACGCTGGTTGATGCCCGAAGCGACGAACAACGGACCGCTTTTTCAGAATTACTCAACCGTGATGGCATCCAGCCTTTGGTTCATTCACTGCTGGAGTTTCATGGCTTTCCAACGATGGAATGTTTTGACCGGAAATTTATTGAAGAATCAACTCTGTCCCCCAGTTTTTGTACTCAGGAATCGGTTGATCACTGGATGCTACCGGCCACTCGCCCGGCCTTGTCAGTTCAAACCGCACCGACCCTGGATGCCTTTGACGGCCTTGAGGGGTCACTCCTGGTCATTGGCGAAGCGATGGATTTGGCCGTGCGCACCCTGACCCACAATCCGCATCTGTCAATTCGCCACGTGACACTGAGTCCGTGGAAAATTGATCACCAAAACGTGTTTGACCGGATCCAAATCAATGGCCGGTACTATGTCTATAATTTGGGTGACTTTCAGGGGCCGGTGCATATTCTGAGTGACCCCTTTGACCACGCATCAGCCCTCTCGCTTCAGGAAACGATGTTTGAACGCGGGTACGAAACAAAGGTTTTAGCCGGCTAAACCCAGTCAGCTCTGGTTTGCTGGCAAGCTCAGACTTCGTTGGTTTCTCAATTTTTAGCTTCTTTGTTATGACGCATATTTTCCATACACCCGGAACCCGGAACCTGGAACCCGGAACCCGGAACCCGATGGCTTTTGATGCTCTCAGCCGCGCAAGTCGGCCAAATTACTGGAATCAACCGCTGTGCGCTGACCTGCACCGCGAAGTTGATCCCTTTTCCGAATTGCATTTGTTTCGCCCGCTGACGAAAGCCTATGACGGGCAAACGACATTTTGGGAGATTCCATCACCGGAGCCGGATTTACCGGATTCGTTCTGGACGTTGCTGGCACAGAATCTGGCTGATACACGTCTGCAAGCGGCTGGCGCCCGGTTAGCCGCAAGCCTTTTACAATGGGAATCAAACCCCGAAAAACTGGTGCTGGTGGCTATTTTGCGGGCTGGAGTTCCGATTGCAGACTGGTTGACGCGGTTACTGCCTGGCGCCGTTGCGGTACAAACTTCACTTTTTTCTGGTCTTGGGATTGATCAGATAGCCCTGACCCATATCAAACACCAGTTTCCTGAGCGCCGGGTCGTTTTCGTTGATGGCTGGACGGGCCGTGGCGGCGTGGCCCGTGAGCTGGCCCGCTGGGAATCTGGCCCGCTGGCCGTACTTTTTGACCCCTGGGGCTGGGCTGATTTTTGTGGCGCGGCAGAAGATATCTTTTCACCTTCGGCCTGTTTTACCGGGCCGTCAACGCTTGGTTTTTCGCGCACGTTCTTGGTTGGCCCGGATCAATTGTTTGGCGCCTATGCGTTTCCGCAAACCTATATTCGAAAGCCTTTGATTGACCAGTGGCAGGCGTTTTGCCCACCCCAACCCGGCCAGCCATTTATATCGCCCGAGCGTTTTTTTCAATCCACAGAATTACGCATCCATAGCAATGAAGTGTGCCGGGCACTCATCAATGCCAGCCCCGAGGTGTTGATGTTTCGAGCGTCAAAAGCTGATTCACGTGAACAATTCGGCCTGTTGCTCGAACTGGCCGACCAGCGCCGTGTTCCCGTAACCTTTGACACTCATCATCTGGCCAGCCTGAAAACCAATGTTGCCTGTACGTTAAGGAAAGACCCGTGAATTACAATCGAAACGTGGTGGCCGTTGACCTGGATGGCACCTTGCTGCATTTACAGCCCGAACGAATTGAAGTGCCAGGTGCGACGGTCAGTAGCTTTCTCAGCACGGCGGCACTGGAACGTTTGCAGACATTAAGCCAGCTTTCTGATCTGGTGATTGCAACAGCTCGAAATTCATACAGTGTTACAAAGCTCGTTTCACAGTTGCCAGGTGTCAAAATTGCCGGGTTTGTAATGGAAAACGGCCTGGTTGCCCGACCACATCTTGAACGACATCCCGATCATATTTCCCCCTGGGAAGAGATTGCCCAGGAGCTTTCACACTGGCGGCGGTTGATTGGCTATGAAGCCTGTCTTGGGCTGGTACCGCCAAAAACCGAACCCCGCGCCTTCCAGATTTTGGCCGACCTGGTGGCTAATTCGTGTCGCCCAGGCATCATTTATCGGGATCGGCACAAGCTTTTTGTCTATCCCTATCGGCCAAACAAGCATCAAGGATTGGAAAAATTGGGTTTTTCGCCCTGGATGGCGCTTGGAAACGACACCAATGACCTGGAACTGATGCAGGCCAGTCCGTATCTGGGAACCTTGAGCGATGCCACCGGTGACATCAAAGCTGTGGTTGATTCGAAAAACGGCTTTTGTTCCCAGCAAACCGGCCATAACGGTACAGTTGAATTACTCGACTGGGCGTTGGAGCTGATCAAAACAAGTTCAGAAAATGATTTTGGGTCAGAGTAATCCTATTTAGGGGTCAGGGGTCAGGGTTTTCGGAAGGGATGAGGGATGAAACAAAACCAGTTCTTCAGTCCCAAACCCTCAGCCGCATAAGCGCCAGGATAAGGGTTTTAGGCCCGCAGGATCGTTGTCGGGTAGCCGTGGTGCGAAGCCCACGGTCACGGCCAGGACGAGACCCAGGCCCGACAAAAGCAT
>CAZXCE010000449.1:0-7041 GCA_964639175.1 uncultured Clostridia bacterium | reverse complement strand
GATCGAACTGAAATTGAAATCGAGAACCTCCGGACACAAAAAGCAAATCTGGTTCAGGCTGGAAAATATGACGAGGCACTGACGCCAATCCAGCAAGCCGTTACCCTGGCAGAACAGACACCTGGCCTTGATCATTCCCACCTTGCTTTCTGCCTGGAAGAACTGGGTGATATCTACCGAATCAAAGGTGATTTTGAGAAAGCTGAGCCGCTCCTGCTGCGTGCTCAGACCATATTTGAGAAAACACTTGGCCCTGACCATGAGGAAACTGCCACCTGTCTGACCTTCCTGGCCTTGCTCTATGACAGTAAGGACGATTTTGTCAAAGCTGAACCGTTGCTGGTACGGGTCCTGGCCATTTATGAGAAGGCGCTTGGTCCTGATCACTCGTATGTGGCGACCAGCCTCAATAACCTGGCGAAATTCTACATGAATCGGGGTGACTATGAGAAAGCCAGGTCACTTTTCAGGCGTTCCCTGGCAATCTATGAAAAAACACTGGGTCCAGGGCACGAGTACACCGCCGCCTGCCTGACCAATCTGGCCTTCCTGGCGCATACCAACAGCAATTTCTCTGAGGCAGTCGTCTTATTAAAGCAGGCATTGAACATATTTGAAAAAGCGATTGGGCCTGACCACCCGACGACTGCCGTTTGCCGCAACAATCTGGCGGAGGCATATCGGGAACTTGGCGACTACACCCGGATCGAGCCCTTGTACCGGCAATGTCTGGCCAGTTTTGAGAAATCGCTTGGTCCTGACCATCCAAATGTGGCGTTTATCTATAACAACCTTGGAAACCTCTACCACAATCAAGGCAACTACGTGCAGGCTGAAACCTGTTATCTTCGGTCGCTGGCAATTCGGGAAAAAGCCCTGGGACCTGACCATCTCGACGTGGCCCAAAGCCTCAACAATCTGGCCTCCCTGATGGTGGATAAAGGGGATCTGGTTCAGGCCGAGCCGTTGCTCCAACGCTCCCTTGCCATTCGCAAGAACGTGCTTGGGCCTGACCATCCCGATGTGGCCTTAATGCTCACAAACCTGGGAAACCTGTACCGCTTCAGAAATGACTATGCTCAGGCTGAACAGTACAACCAGCAGGCATTGGCGATTTATTCTAAAAAGTTTGGCCAGGAGCACCACAGTATCGCAAGCGCGTTCGGTAACCTGGCTGTGATTTATACCAACCAGAAACGATATGCTGAAGCCGAATCACTGTTGCAGCAGTCTCAGATCATTGACGAAAAAGTATTTGGCCCTGAACATCCACAGGTTGCCGAAAATTTGATAAATCTGGCAAATGTATATGCCGCCAAAGGTGACTATCGCCAGGCGCTGCCTCCGGCATACCGGGCCCTGGCGATTCGTGAGAAAATACTTGGAACTGGTCATCCAAATGTCGCCCAGAGCCTCTACAAACTGGCATTGCTCCATTTAGATAATGGCGAACCTGTACAATCACTTCCATTCCTTATCCGGGGAAATGAGGCAACTGAACAAGATTTAAATCTGAACCTGGTTTCAGGATCTGAGCGACAGAAAGCGCTTTATTTACAACGATCCGAACAAATGTCAGATATCACTCTGGCACTCCACCTCCAATACCTGTTGCAGAATCCAACTGCCGCTCAGGCAGCATTCGAGGTTTTGCTGAGACGCAAAGGACGGGCACTTGATGTCATGACGAATGCCATTGCCGTTTTACGCAGTCGGAGCGATCCAAAAACCCAGGCGTTGCTTGATGACTACGCCAGTGTGGCCAGTCAGGTGGCGGTCCAAATGCTGAGAGGGCCGGGCAAGAAAGCACCCACCGCTCACCAGGCGGAATTGCAGGCATTGGAACGCCAAAAAGAGACACTCGAAGCTGAGATCAGCCGTCGGAGCAATGAATTTAAAGTACAGACGACACCGATTACCTTTGAGGCCGTACAACGGCAAATTCCCCCAAATGCTGCGCTTATTGAATTTGCCGTATACCATCCCTATGACGCCAAACTCCGGGAGTCTGGGAAACCACATTATACAGCCTATATTCTCAAAGGTTCACCCGATACCAAAGAGAGCAATCAGACCCAACTTCAGTGGGTAGACCTGGGCGAGACCGAACCGATAGATCAGGCCATTTCACAGTGGCGGCAGGTGTTACGAACTTCCGGCTCTCAACTCAACCAGTCTCGCAACTTAACCGTGGTGCCAGGTCAACGACCGGTGCTGCCATCGGTAAAGGAACAGGCCCGGCGCCTGGACAGGTTGCTGATGCAGCCGGTTCGTCAATTGGCAACATCGTGCAAGCGGTTTTTCATTTCACCGGATGGTGCACTCAATTTGATTCCCTTTGACGCCCTGGTGGATGAGCACGGGCACTATCTGGTCGAAAATTATGAAATTTCATTTTTGACAAGCGGACGTGATTTGTTGCGATTAGAAACTTCAATTCCTTCAAAATCAAAACCGGTTGTGATTGCCAACCCCGATTTTTCAATTGGCAAAGGTCCGGTGGTCTTTGAACATCATGTAAAGCCGCTGGTGGGGCTGCCAGGCACCAAAAAAGAAGCGGCGGCCATTCAGGCTCAATTCCCACAGGCTGTCATTGAAACACAGGCTGGTGCCACCGAGGCTTCGCTGAAACGGGTTTCGGGCCCACAGTTTTTGCATATTGCCACCCACGGATATTTTTTGGATGATGTCCGCCAGACGCCCGAGGCTGCAACCCGGCAGGTTGAATCGGACGCCAGGGTGAATCTTGAAGAATTGAAAAAAGCCAACCCTTTGCTGCGGTCAATGATTTTTCTGGCTCAGGCCAATGAAGGTCTGACAGGTGATGACGATGGTGTCCTCACCGCCCTCGAAGCGACAGGCCTGGACTTATGGGGTACCAAGCTGGTGGTATTATCAGCCTGTGACACCGGAGTTGGAGAAATCAAAAACGGAGATGGGGTGTTTGGATTGCGACGAGCCTTTGTGCTGGCCGGGGCCGAAACCCAACTGATGAGCCTGTGGCCAGTATCAGACACCGCCACCCGCGATTTGATGATTCACTATTATCAACGCTTAAAAGCCGGCGAAAGCCGAAGTGCGGCGCTCCGCAAGGTCCGATTAGAATTTCTGAACGACCCCAAACGACGGCATCCCTTTTACTGGGCGAGTTTTATTCTGTCGGGTGAATGGGGCAATTTGGAAGGAAAGCGTTAGGGGTAGGGGGAAAAAATCAAAGAAATAAAAAGGGCAAATGGAACGGAAAAGACATAAATTCGAAAACCCTGAACCCTGAACCCTGAACCCTGAACCCTGAACCCTGAACCCTGAACCCTATTCTCTCCATCCATAAAGCATCGGTAAAACCACCAGGGTCAATAGTGTAGACGTGATCAGTCCCCCAATGACCACGGTGGCGAGTGGACGCTGGACTTCGGCGCCAGCAGAGGTCGCCAGCGCCATTGGTAAAAATCCAAGACTGGCGACCAGTGCCGTCATCACCACGGGTCGCAGGCGTGACTGGGCGCCGTCCCAAATTGCCTGAATCGTGGTGCGCCCCGATTTTTGAAGCTGACTGATGGCACTGACCAGGACCAGGCCGTTCAAAACCGCGACTCCAAAAAGTGCAATAAATCCAACGCCGGCTGAGATTGAAAATGGCATTCCACGCAACCAGAGCGCCAGCACCCCGCCCACGGCGGCAAAAGGAATCCCCGTGTAAATCAACACCGCCTGCCAAACCGAACCAAACGACGCAAACAACAAGACAAAAATCAAAAACATGGCGATTGGCACCACAATCAGCAATCGCTCTGACGCCTGCTGCAAATTTTCAAATTGCCCGCCCCAGGTTACATAGTATCCGGCTGGAAGCTGAACCTTTCGGTCAAGTTCAGCCTGAGCCTGGGCGACAAAACTGGCGATGTCACGTCCACGGATGTTGAGTTCGACGCTGATGCGGCGGTGCGTGTCTTCGCGTGAAATTTGGGCGGGGCCTTCAACCACGGTCACCGTTGCCAGTTCGGCCAGGCGAATGCGGGCGCCGTTGGGTGCGGTCACCTGCAGGTTTTTGATTGCATCAATATCGCGCCCGACGGCAGCATCCAGCCTGACCACGAGTCCAAACCGTTGTTCGCCTTCATAGACGACCCCGGCTTCTTTGCCGGCCACGATGGATTCAACCAGTGTATTGACGTCTTCGACATTGATCCCGTGCCGGGCAATTTCCCGGCGATTGGGCACAATTTGCAATTGTGGAAGTCCAGCCGTCGCTTCGACTTTGACATCAGCGGCGCCAGGAATGCGACTGACGGCGCGGGCAATTTCGTCGGCTTTGACTTTGAGTGTTTCCAGATCATCGCCAAACAACTTGATCGCAACATCAGACCGAACACCGGAAATCAATTCAGAGACCCGTAATTCAATCGGCTGCGAAAAACTGAACTGCGCATTTGGGACGTTGGCTTCGAGGGCTGCCGCCATTTTGGAAACCAGCATTTCGCGAGTTTTGGCGCTTGTCCACTCAGACGGTGGTTTGAGCCCGACATACAGATCGCTGAAATCAATACTCATCGGGTCGGTCGCAACTTCAGCCCGACCGGTTTTTGAAACCACACGGGTGACTTCCGGAAACGTTTTGAGCACACGTTCGACCTCGGTTGTGGTTTTGATGGATTGGGTCAGGGACACACTCGGGAGCTGCTGAACCTGAATTGCCAGCGAGCCTTCATCCAGGCGGGGAATAAATTCGGCGCCAAGCAATGGAAAAACCGCAGCCGCAATCACGACCAGACCCGTTGCCACGGCAAGCGTTTGGGACCGAAACTGTAAGACCCAGGCCAGTGTTGGGCGATACAGGCGTTTGACCAGGGCAATCAACCCGCTTTCACGCTCTGAAACCGGACCTCGAAATACCAGCGTCATGGCGGCTGGAACAAAGGTCAAGGACAGGATCATCGCCCCGGCCAGAGCAAAAATAACGGTCATGGCCATTGGCCGGAACATTTTCCCTTCGATCCCGGTCAGGCTGAGAATCGGCAAATACACCACGGCAATGATCAACTCGCCATACATCGTGGCTTTGCGGACTTCGGCGGCGGCTGAGCAAATTGTCTCTTTGAGTTCCTCTTTCGAAAGCGTCCGACCAAGCTGGTGTTGTCGTTCGCCAATACGTCGAATGGCGTTTTCCACCATAATCACCGCCCCATCCACGACCAGCCCAAAATCAATCGCGCCCAGGCTCATCAAATTGCCGGAAACGCCAAAGACATTCATCCCAATCGCAGCAAAGAGCATCGAAAGCGGAATCACGGCTGCCACCAGCAACGCCCCACGCCAGTTTCCGAGCAGCACAATCAAAACCAGAATTACAATCAGCGCACCTTCGACCAGGTTGGTGATGACTGTTCGAAGAGTCCGGTTCACCAGTTCCGTCCGGTCATAAAAGGGAATGAGTGACACGCCTTTCGGAAGTGATTTTTTGACTTGTTCAACGCGAGATTTGACGTCTTCGACCACGGTTCGTGAATTGGCGCCTTTGAGCATCAGGGTGATGCCACACACAATTTCGCCTTCACCGTCAGCCGTCACGGCTCCCTGACGAACCACCGCACCCGTGACCACCGTGGCTACATCCCGAACAAAAACCGGAATGCCTTCCGGGCCGGCTTTAATCACAATCTCGGCAATCTCAGCAGGATTGGCCACTAATCCAATTCCACGCACGACATATTGTTCCGCGCCGTGTTCGATATAGGCACCACCGACATTGGCATTGTTGCGAGCCACCGCATCCAAGACATCACGTAACGTCAACCCAAGGCTATGCAGCCGGGTCGGATCTACCTGCACCTGGTATTGCTTTTCCAATCCGCCAAAACTGTTGACTTCCGTAATGCCAGGAACGCCAAGCAACTGCCGCCGAACAATCCAATCCTGAACCGTTCGGAGCGACGTCGGGTCATAGCCGCTGCCAGGGTCGGCCTTGAGTTCATATTGATAAACTTCGCCAAGCCCAGTGGTAATGGGGCCGAGTTCCGGCGAACCAAGATTGGCTGGAATTTGTTCGCGAGCCTGTGACAACCGTTCTGAAACCAGTTGCCGGGCAAAGTAAATATTGACGTGGTCGTGAAACACAACCGTCACCGCTGATAACCCAAACTTAGAAACCGAGCGGATTTCTTCGATGTCTGGCAGGCCCGACATCGCGATTTCAACCGGGAATGTAATTTGTCGCTCGATTTCGAGGGGCGATAGGGCCGGCGCCGCCGTCAGAATTTGAACCTGAACATTGGTTACATCCGGCACCGCATCAATTGGCAGTCGCCGAAAACTGTACCATCCGCCACCTATCAGCATCATCGCCAGCAACAAAATCAGCAACCGGTGCGTGACCGAAAATCGAAGAATGGTGTTGATCATAATTTTAGGGTTCAGGGTTCAGGGTTCAGGGTTTAGGAATTTCGAAATATTCTTATTTATGTCCTTTTGGTCCCTTATGTCTCTTTGTTTCCCACTGCCCTGAGCCCTCAGTGATCGTGCTCGCCCATTTCGCCTTTGAGCAACTGGGTTTTCAGCGTGAAACTTCCCTGGGTGACAATTTTTTCACCTGACTTAAGGCCAGCTTGCAGGCGAACGAGCCCGTTTGACTCATCGCCGATTTCGATTTCACGGACTTCAAAAGCACCAGGTTCGTCAGCTTTTGGCAGAAACACAATCGCCTGATTTCCGACGTGCTGCACCGCTTGCGCCGGTATGATGACTTCATTTTGGAATGAAGCACCGCCGCCAGGTTTGACCCTAAATTCAATAGTGACAAACATGCCGACCCGCAACCTCTCTTTCGGGTTGTCAACCTCAATTCGCACCTGCGCCGTGCGGGTTGTTTCATTGATGAGTGGATCAAGGTAGTTGATAACGCCTGTCAGCGGTTGATCATCCGGGTTTGGTGTCCGGATCGTTGCTGGATCGTTGGGTTTCAGTTTGCCGATTTGCGACACCGGTACACTGGCCATCACCCAGACCGAAGCCAGATTTGAAATCGTAAACATTGGCTTTCCCGGA
>CAZXCE010000448.1:0-7050 GCA_964639175.1 uncultured Clostridia bacterium | reverse complement strand
AAGTACTAAAAGGATTCTTCATTCTTCATTCTTCATTCTTCATTCTTCATTCTTCATTGCCCTTCGATTTTTTTCAGTTCTTCGAGAAGTTCTTCTTTGCCACGCTTGAAAATCGGCAGGGTTTCGACGTGCTTATAACGAATAATTCCCTTTTTATCAATAATATACACAGCTCGCTTCGAGACTTTGAGCAGGCCCATCAACATCAGTGCATCATAGGCTTTGCACATCACCAAATCAGCATCTTCGAGCAACGGAAATGGAAGATTGAACTTTTCGGCAAAGCTCAAATGTGAATTCATATCATTGGTGCTCACGCCCAAAATGACTGAATTGTATTGTTTAAACTGCCCCCAGCCGTCGCGGTAATCGCACAGTTGCTTGGTGCAGGTTGGGGTGTCGTCGCCCGGATAGAAGACCAGTACGACGTTCTTTTGGCCTTTAAACTGGCTGAGTGAATAAGTTTTTCCATCATTGGCCGGAAGCGAAAAGTCCGGTGCTGCATCGCCGACGTTGGGCATAAGTTCCTCTTTGTGGTTTGAATTTGTGGAAGGTGGATGTGATCAGGAATTCCCCATTCTTGGAAAGAACTGCCTTTCCGTCAAGGCAGCCGTTCCAGTACCTGCTTTCAGAATGAGAATAAACGCACACCACAAGAGTCGCACCTGTTGATGGTAAAGTGACTGGTTCCAAAAAAATAAAGGCGCGGCTCCTGTGAGCCGCGCCCTCATCGAAAACTCCGGAACCCGGAACCCGGAACCCGGAACCCGGAACCCGGAACCCGGTTATTGGATTTTGCTCGGTGCGCGGAACTGTCCGACACCACTTCCGATGTTATTTGGCGAACCAACCAGATTCCATTGTCCAGTTGGGATAAACCTGCCCTGGATACGGTTATTGGAGGTGTCACCCACGACCAGGAATGGACCGCCAGCAAATGGCCCGCTGGTAAATTGCACCACGGTCACACCTTCTGGCCGATTGACCTGCCCAAGCTGGCTTCCAGTCAGCGCCATCGTGCTGGCATTGGCTGGATTGGCATTGACCCACCGCAGGATGCGTGAATTCCCAGTGTCGGCCACAAAGATCGTTCCATTGCTGTCAATGGTGATTCCTTGTGGATTCTGGACCTTGTTCATCCCCGTTCCTGCCGTCGCAATCACCGTCCCGCTGGTCGTCGCAACCACGGTGTTGGCATTGTTGATGCGAAGAATCCGACTGTTGGTTTCGTCGGTGACAAACAATCGGAACGTGCTGTCAACAGCGAGCCCACGAGGACTTCCGACCTGACCACTCGCCGTTCCATTTGAGGCAATAATCACCCCAAATCCGGGCACGCCGTTGTTGAAGCGCATCACCCGTCCATTTCCAGTATCCGACACATACAGGTTGCCGGCTGAATCCACGGCCAGTCCCTGTGGCGCTTTTACCTGATTGGTAGCCGTGCCGTTCGTGGCAAAATCGGCCCAGGTGACTCCAGCATCTGTTGACCACTGGATGCGATTGTTTCCGGTATCAGCGACATAAATCCGCTGACCATCGAAACTAAAGGCGACGGCTTCCGGCAATCGGAACTGACCATTTCCGGAACCGACGGTTCCGAGACCGATGACGGCCCAGTTTGTCCCATCAAAGCCCTGAATCCGGTTATTTGAAGTATCGGCCACCATCAACGCATATTGCAAAGTGCAATTGATCAGGTTGATCGTCACCGTGTCGCTCACCGCCGGACAGAGACCGACTGGGTCATCCGTTGTCAACGTCAGGGTCACAAAGCCAGCAGTCATTTCGGCTGGTGATGGGGTATAGGTTGCATTTAACGTTGTGGTGTTTGGCGCAAAGGTGCCACTCCCACCACTCCAGGTTGCAGTTGTAGCACTGCCACCTCGTGATCCGGCCAGTATCACATTCAATCCGGCACAAATTGCCTGGTCTGGTCCAGCATTGACCGTTGCAGCCTGGTTGATCGTGATGGTTACCGTGTCGCTCACCGCCGTACAGGGTCCAACTGGATCATTGGTTGTCAGCGTTAAAGTTACTGTTCCAGCGGTCACTTCGCCCGCTGACGGGGTGTAGGTTGCGGTTGGTGAAGACGCATTCGGGACAAAAGTTCCACCGCCACCGCTCCAGGTTGCACTGCTGGCACTACCACCAAATGAACCGGCCAATGTCACGCCGGATCCACTGCAGATGGTTTGATCTGGTCCAGCATTCACAGTTGCCAGCGGAACGATAGTGATTGTCATTGAATCACTTCCGGCTCCACACACACCACCTGGATTATTGGTTGTCAGGGTTAAGGTAACCGTTCCGGCTGCAATTTCACCGGCGGTTGGGGTGTACATCGCATTCAGGGTTGTATTGTTTGGCGTAAAGCTTCCGGCACCGCCGCTCCAGGTGCCATTGCTCGCGCTGCCACCAATTGATCCAGCCAGGAGTACGGCTGGACTGCTGGCACAGACCGTTTGGTCTGGTCCGGCATTCGCGGTTGGTCCCGCCATAATGGTAATGATTACCGTATCAGTGACTGATCCACATGGCCCGGTGGGGTCGTTGGTCGTCAGCGTCAAGGTCACCGTACCAGCAGAGACTTCACCGGCTGATGGCGTGTAGACGGCAGTTAGAGTCGTGGCATTCGGTGTGAATGTTCCAGCGCCACCACTCCAGGTTGCACTGCTCGCACCACCACCAAACGAACCGGCCAGCGTCGCACCTGATCCGGCACAAATCGTTTGATCTGGCCCGGCATTCACGGTTGCAACTGGATTGATGGTAATCGTGATGGTGTCACTCACCGCTGGACATGGCCCGGTTGGGTCGTTGGTCGTCAAGGTCAACGTCACGGTTCCAGCCGAAATTTCTCCTGCCGTTGGCGTGTAGGTTGCCGTCAGGGTTGTGTTGTTTGGGGTAAAGCTTCCAGCGCCACCACTCCAGGTGGCCGAGGTGGCGCTTCCACCAAATGAACCAGCCAGCGTGACGGCTGGACTGCTGGCACAGACCGTTTGATCAGGTCCAGCATTGACCGTCGCCGCTGGATTAATCGTGATTGTTACCGTGTCACTGGCAGCGGTGCACGGCCCGGTTGGGTCATCGGTCGTCAGGGTCAAGGTCACTGTACCGGCTGAAACTTCACCAGCACTTGGAGTATAGGTCGCGGTCGGAGTTGTGGCATTTGGCGTAAAGGTTCCCGCCCCGCCGCTCCAGGTCGCGCTGCTGGCACCACCACCAAACGAACCAGCCAGCGTCGCACCTGATCCGGCACAAATCGCTTGATCTGGCCCGGCATTGACGGTGGCCAATGCCGTGATGGTAATCGTCATCGAATCGTTCACGGCTGGGCACGGCCCGGTTGGGTCATTGGTCGTTAAGATCAACGTCACGGTTCCAGCCGAAATTTCTCCTGCCGTTGGCGTGTAGGTTGCCGTCAGGGTTGTGTTGTTTGGGGTAAAGCTTCCAGCGCCACCACTCCAGGTGGCCGAGGTGGCGCTTCCACCAAATGAACCAGCCAGCGTGACGGCTGGACTGCTGGCACAGACCGTTTGATCAGGTCCAGCATTGACCGTCGCCGCTGGATTAATCGTGATTGTTACCGTGTCACTGGCAGCGGTGCACGGCCCGGTTGGGTCATCGGTCGTCAGGGTCAAGGTCACTGTACCGGCTGAAACTTCACCAGCACTTGGAGTATAGGTCGCGGTCGGAGTTGTGGCATTTGGCGTAAAGGTTCCCGCCCCGCCGCTCCAGGTCGCGCTGCTGGCACCACCACCAAACGAACCGGCCAGCGTCGCACCTGATCCGGCACAAATCGCTTGATCTGGTCCGGCATTCACGGTCGCCACCGGATTGACAGTAATCGTCACGGTTGCTGATGAATCAGTACAGGGTGAATTTGAGATAGTCCACCGCACGATCACCGGTCCGGCTCCACCCGTGTGAGTAAAGGTCGCATTTGGGGTGGTTGCATTCGGGTTAAACGTTCCCGTTCCTCCACTGTCAATGCTCCACGTCCCGGTGCCGCTTGATGGCGTGTTCCCACCCAACCCGGTCGTGGTTCCGTTTGCGCAGATCGTCTGTGGTCCACCCACTGTCGCCGTTGTTGGAGTCGCCACGATGCTATAGGTCTGCCCACTGGTAAACGGTACATTTGTCACCGTCGGCGTCACACCAGTTGAGTTGGCCATATCCAGTTCCAGCGTCCCGCTTCCCGTCCCCACATTGGCAGCGATATTCCACGTCGCCGTTGGAGGGGCACCGACTGCGGTCACCGTACCGAGTGCAAAACCGCTCAGTCCTCCACCTGGATTCACAAGCTGGAAGTTGCTCGCCGTCACGCCGCTGACTGGCCCCGAAAACGTTGCTTGCCAGAGCGTGGTGTTGGTTCCAGCACATTGCGGACTGGATACAAGACGATTAATCGAAGTCACCGTTGCCGTCGAAGCAGCCGTGATATTGATACAACCGTTGCTCCCGGTGCTTGACTGGCCGTCCGGGTTGGTAATCACGATATCGCGGGCCCCGGTGGTGGCCCCTCCCGCCACGGTAATGTTGATGGTCACTGAGGTGGCACTGGTAAAGGTTGTGCTGTTGACGGTGACGCCAGTTCCACTCACCGAGGCCGAAATCGGGACTCGACAGGCTGACATTCCAGTGGCTGGCGGGTTATAGAATCCGGTCCCCGTCACCACAATATTCATATTCGTCGTGCCCTGGACCACATTCGTTGCCGTTCCACAGGCGGTTACAGTCGGTGCGGGTGCCAGCAACTTCACAGCCCGGACCCCATAGGAATTCGTCGCATTGGCAAACTCCTGGATCGTCCACATGGTCATGTCGTCACATGGGTCAAGACTGGTATAGGAATAATCTCCCCACCGATGGGGGGTTGACCCATCCGACGGGTTGTAGTTGGCTGCACCTGCCTGATAGACCACTCCCGCCTGCAGGGTGCCCAGGGGCATATCGGTTACCAACCGTCCATTGGTAAACGCCCCGGCAAACTGGGTCGAACCAGAAACACTGCATCCCATCGCCGCGTGCCCCTGGCCTGAAACCATAATCGAGGGGATGAAATGATGGCGTGGATTGGTTACCGTATTGTCAAACTGGGTGCCCGACTGAACCAGTGTCGGCGTGGTTCCCAAATTCTGGAATTCATACCACCGAACGGCATGTCGTGATGATGCTCCGGTATTGGCAACACCACTGGTGTTGACCCGCATGTTATGGGCCGTCCACAGCCGACCATTGCGGATGTGAGCCGCATACAGCCGGTCATCTAAACTGTCCAGGGTCGTTCCTCCTGATTGTGGGACACCTGCCGAACTCGACGTTGTCGGCACCGTGACGCTGATATTGGCGGAAATGGTCGGCGTGCCCGCCGGGTTAGTGACCCGCCGAAACATAAGTGTTGAGAATGTGAGCGTATCAACCCCGACAAAATAACCCGTCGCCGTCGGTCCCGTATTAGTCGGATCGTAATTGTCTGCCCCACGCGGTGCAAATGGGCCGGCAGCAGCCCCTGTCGCCAGATTTGGAAAGGCTGTTACCACCAGCGGTGACGCTGTCAGCATCTCCGCTTTGCGCACCACAAACCCTTTCGTGCTGTTAAACACACCGGCGAGTGTGAACATATCCCCACCGATATAGAGGGCACTGGCATCTATTCCCAATGATTCATAGTCGGTAAAAAGCGTCGCATCCCCCTGAAACTGATACAGTGTCCAGGCAGTGGAGGACGTAATCGTGGCTGTATTGCTCACTGCCAGCAAAACGCGGTTGGCTTTATCGGTGTTACCGACACTGTCGAGCGGTACATCCAGCATCACGATAAACCACCGATCCGACAACCGGTCAAATCGAATCTGGGGATCGGTTGTAAAGACAAAACCCCCGGTACTCGGTGTTGTCAAAACCGACGCGAAAAACACATCCGGATTGATGTCCAGATTGCCGTCGGCAACGCCCGTTGTTTTGTTGAAAGTTCGCAACCGACCATTGACGGCCACACAATACTGGGTCGGTCCCACCGCTCCCATGGTATCTGGCGGAAAGGCCCCGGTATCGGCCAACGTGGCACCTGTAAATGATGTGCTCGTGGTTTGCGGCGCCAATGGCTGAACGGTCAAACCCGGTTGACCAGGTCGTTGCGATGAATTGCTTTCATCCACTGGTGGCCACTGCGATACGGCTGGCGCATCCGGGTTTTGTGGAAGATCTTTTGGGCGTTCGTATTCAAGCTCCTTCCGGAGCGGACGGGGTTTTCTCGGCAGGAGCTGGGCCTGGCGTTCCCGAATCATCATTTGTTCCGTCGTCTCGATGATTCCGGCGGCACCAGTCCACGGGACGCCGATCATTTCTCCACTTTGTCCAACTGGAATCGCTGGCGTTGGCACATTTGAGGTATCAACTGCCTGGGTTAACGGCTTCCCGGCTACCCCACTGGAAACTGTTCCGCCCACGCTGCTTCGTCGGCGTGAAGTTCGGCCTGGTACCTGATTTTCTGGCAAAGATTTTGCCCCCACCGGCGCCGGGCTCTTTGCCTGAGTCTTTGATCGAGCAGATTGAGATTTCTGGTCTGAGCTGGTACTTCCAATCAGCCCAAACCAGGAGGGAGCTGAAAGGATGCCAGTCATGAACAGGATGATGAATAACCGTCGGGTGTGTTGGTGCATAGACGTTCCTCTATCCAGATTTGCGAACCATAAAGAGATAGAGGGCCGGGTCATTCAAGCCTCAGCTTGGAGGTTGAGACACACAACAACCTATTCTTCCTGGTGACTAAACAACTGCGGCGTTTGATTAGGATTAGTCGAAATGATGGAAAAAGCGGGGGGTAAGTACATTTACTGAAAAGGACTGAAATTATAGGTTTGTTCGCCAAAAAACACCATAGTCCAGTGAAGAAAAGTTTTTTCCAGGATTTTTTTTGAACAGGTTGCGTCTAACTTGCTCAATCAAACGGAAAACCCCAAACCTGGCATCAACCAGTGTTTAGGGATCGTTAAAAATCAACTTCCCGTTTTCGTTTTAGGGAAGGCATTTGGATTGAGCATC
>CAZXCE010000447.1:0-7050 GCA_964639175.1 uncultured Clostridia bacterium | reverse complement strand
TCCCGGAGTGGTGGAATGACCAGCCGGTCTGCCTGGGCAATGCAGGTTTCGCGGGCATCAGCTTCGCCCACTGGAAGCAGGCCAAACACCAGGCGGACATCAAAATGTGCCTGGGATTGGGATGTCACCAGATGTGGCTGGAAACTGGCAGCCGGTCTTGGAAACGGCGGAAGGAGCGTGCTCGAACTGTCAATTCGGGCCAGCAGATCAGACAACTCAGCCGGCCAGGCAACCAGTCCACCGAGATAGAGCGTGCCACCACGCGCCAGTTCCAACAACCCCTGCCCGGTTGTGCTGGCGCCCATCGTGGACAATCCCAGTAATGCTGCCCGGAGTGAAGCTGGTGACAGGGTCTGGCATTCAATGGCAATGAATGGCTGATGGCTCCGATGGCTTAAATGATGAAGTTGGCGTGCAAGAAAGCGTTTTCCCGTGCCTGGCTCCCCGATCAAAATCAGGGGACGGTCATGCGAGGCGTGGGCGTGCAGAATCGAACGCGCATCCTGTGCCCAGGCGCTGACCCCAAGAATGGATTGTGGCGTGACCATCGAGGTGATCTCAGGTTTAGGTTCCATCCAAGAATATGTGATCGGGAAGACACTTCCAGTAGATAATGGCTTATTTGACAAAGGAAACTGAGTCAAATTACACCTCCGGGACGATAAAAGATGGCCTGGAGTTTTGTCTCACGGATTGTTTGGGAGTTAGTGCTGAAATGGAAAGAAAAGTTTCAGAAGAGCCTTTACGCTTGAGTCAATGAAAGGTTCCAGTAAATTTTTCAGTCTAATTTCAGGCTTTTCCAGAGAGTTTTTGAAACTTCTGATTTGTCCCTTGAGGTTGACAAGTTCGTTTTTTCGTTTGATAATGCCCCTTTTCTCAAAAAGCACACTTTTTCGCTTCAATACAGAAGAAGATATCATCACATCGAGAGGGTTGATCAAAACCCTGGAGGGAGTCCTTTGTGTCGTACGCAGTCGTTCTAACTGGAGGCAAGCAGTTTCGTGTTCAGGCAGGGGAAGTGGTTCGCTTTCCATCCCTGGCAGCCAATGTTGGAGAATCGGTCGAATTTGACCAGGTATTGGTCCTTTCCAATGGCTCAGAAATCAAAATTGGACAGCCAACCGTCAACGGTGCAGCCGTGAAGGGTGTTGTGGTTGAACAGGGCCGCGGCCCGAAGGTCATCGTTTTTAAATTCAAGCGCCGCAAGCAATACAAGCGGAAACAAGGCCATCGCCAGGGATTTACCGCGGTGCGCATTGAATCCATCGCCTAATGGCGTCCGTGGTGCTGCTCACAGACAATTTTACATCATAAGATTTCGCATTGGTTGAGAGAGGTTTTTGTTATGGCTCACAAAAAAGGTGTTGGTAGCTCGCGAAATGGTCGCGATTCAAATGCAAAACGCCTCGGTGTAAAGCGTTTTGGTGGTCAGTTTGTGACCGGTGGTTCGATTTTGGTGCGTCAGCGCGGGACTCGGTACAAGCCCGGCAACAACGTTGGCATCGGTTCTGATGACACGTTGTTTGCTTGTGTTGACGGCTATGTCAAATTCGAAGACAAGGGACGTAAAGGAAAATACATCAGCGTGTATCCAACGCCAGCCGTGGCGCCACAGGCTGCCGCCGCTGTCTAATTTTTCCAGTATTCATTGTCCTAACAGGTTTCCACTCTTCACGGGCACGGGCTGACCAGAGCAGTCCCGTGCCCTTGTGTTTTTTGCTATATGTTTATTGATCGAGCTAAAATTTACGTCGAAGGCGGTCACGGTGGGAACGGCTGTTTGGCGTTCCGACGTGAGAAATTTGTCCCCCGTGGCGGGCCATCCGGGGGGGATGGGGGCAACGGAGGCTCCGTGTACCTGGAAGCTTCCGACCAGATGAACACCCTGCTTTCGTTTCGCTATAACCCACAATACAAAGCTGACCGTGGCCGACACGGCGAGGGCAGTTGCTGCCACGGCAAAAGCGGCGCTGATATGATCGTCAAAGTGCCAGTTGGTACCCAGGTCTTTGACTTTGATACCAATGAACTCCTGGCGGATTTGATGGAACCGGGTCAGCGACTGCTGGTGGTTGCCGGTGGGCGTGGTGGACGCGGCAATGCCCAGTTTGCGACTTCGACCAATCGAGCACCGCGTCGGCACGAACCTGGATACCCTGGCGAGATGCGCTATCTGCAGCTTGAACTTAAAATTCTGGCGGATGTTGGCTTGCTCGGATATCCAAATGTCGGGAAATCCACTTTGATTTCGGTGATTTCTGCGGCGCGACCCAAAATCGCCGACTATCCATTTACCACCCTGGTGCCGAATCTGGGCGTGGTTCAACTGGAAGATTACCGCAGCTTCGTTGTGGCTGATATTCCGGGCTTGATTGAAGGTGCCCACGAAGGCCACGGCCTTGGCCTGCAGTTTTTGCGCCACGTCGAACGAACGCGGTTACTGCTCCATTTAATTGATGTCTCAGAGTTTTCAGGTCGTGATCCGATACAGGATTATGAAACGATTATGCGCGAATTGCGCTTTTACAACACTGAGATTGCCGAGCGTCCGCAAATCGTGGTCGCCACCAAGCATGACGTGGTGCAGTCATCCGAACGAACCGACGCCCTGAGTGATTTCTGCAAAGCCCGTGGGCTGGAACTCTTTGTGATTTCATCGGTTACGGGTGAAGGCGTCAAACCGCTGATCTATCGGGTTGACCAGAAATTGACGGAGTTGAAAGCCAAACAGCCCGCACCTCTATCAATTTTTCAACCATCGGTCGCCGTTGTCACCACGGTTGTCGAAGAGTGAGGCTATGGGACCAACACCGCGCCGAATTGGGCTGCTTGGGGGGACATTTGATCCGATCCATTATGGTCATTTGCGTCTGGCTGAAAGCCTGATCGGACTGTTTAGTTTTGATGAGTTGCTGTTTATTCCGACCTACAGCCCACCTCACAAACAATTTGAGCAGGTGACCACTGCCTATCACCGCCACACGATGACGGTACTGGCCACGCTCCATTCGGAACACAGTCGAGTTTCAACCATTGAACTGTTTGCGCCGGAAAAGCCCTACACGGTTGAAACGGTGGGCACGTTTCGCAACATCTATGGACCGGATGCCCATATTTTCTTTCTTATGGGTGCCGATTCGTTTGGAATGCTCCACCAATGGTATAAATTTCAGACGCTCATTGACCTCTGCCACATCATCGTGATGTCGCGTCCAGGATATGATCTGGGAGATGCCGCACTCCATCGCGAACGATTTGGCGAGAATCGGGTGGTTGATTTTCGAAATGGTTTTTCGCTCTCAACCATTTCAACTGAACTGACTGCCCCCAACCAACGGATTTTTCTGACGGATCTGGTGGCGCTGGATGTTTCCGCAACGGAAATTCGCGCTGCCGTCAGTCAAGGAAAATCTATCGCGCAATATGTTCCACCGATGGTGGAACGCTACATTTACGCTTATCAGCTTTACCGAGAAAAGTAGAATCAAGATCACATGACCGAATTGATGCCAACTCCCTCTTCGCAACTGGATGCGGTGCTTTCTTCCCCCAGTGACGTTCAGGATGAGCGTCTCTGGACTGCCATTCGGGCAGCGCAAGAAAAGAAAGCCTTTGACATTGTTATTTTAGGAATTTCCCAGGTAACCAGCTTTGCTGATTACTTTCTGTTGTGCAGCGGTTCTTCAACCCGTCAAACCGAAGCCATTGCCTCTGAAATCGAGAAAAAACTTGGTGAGCAGGGCACCTACACCAATCACAAAGAAGGTGCTGGTGAATGGATTCTGTTTGATTATGGCGACATCATCATCCACGTGTTCACCAAAGAAACCCGCGCATTCTATGACCTGGAACGTCTCTGGCGTGATGGCCGCCGGATCAACATTCCAAATGAGAGTGAATGAGGTCAGTGACGGCTCCGGACACCGGTTCAGCCTTCCGCCTCCACGGCGGCTCAACTGAGTTCACTCATTTTTTCATTTCGGATCTAAATTTTTAACCCGCCTGAAGGCAAAACTCTGAACTTTTTTGTTTGATGAAAAAGGATGAACAGGCCGATCCGGGAATTGTCATCGTGGCTGAGTCGCTGGCCATGCGCGAATTACTGGATCGGGCCACCAGAGTGGCGCCCACCGAAGCTAACCTTCTCCTGAGCGGCGAAAGCGGGACCGGCAAAGATTTACTCGCCCGCTGGATTCACGAACACAGCCTTCGGGCATCAGGCGCCTATGTCAAAATTGATTGTGGCACATTGCCTGAAAACCTGCTCGAAGCCGAACTTTTTGGATATGAACGTGGCGCCTTTACCGGCGCTTCGGCCACCAAACCCGGTCGGTTTGAAGCCGCGCAAGGCGGAACGCTGGTGCTCGATGAAGTTACTGGACTTTCGCAACAGGCTCAGGCCAAGTTGTTGCGTGTCATCGAAGATCGTCGGTTTACCCGACTTGGCGGTACTCAGCTCCTTTCCCTCAACACCCGACTTATTTCCCTGACCAATATCAATCTGCTTGAAACTGTGTCCCGCCATGCCTTTCGATCTGACCTGTTTCATCGGCTAAACGTGATTCCGCTTGAACTTCCTCCCCTGCGCGAACGGCGCGAAGACATTCTCCCGCTGGCACAATACTTTTTAGAACTGGTTGCCCGCCGTCATGCCCGTCCGCTCTGTACCTTGACTCCGGAAAGTCAGGCGGCGCTCAAAGGGTATGCGTTTCCAGGAAACGTGCGCGAACTCTTTCATTTGGTTGAGCGTGCAGTTTTGCTGACACGTTCGGAAGTGCTTGGCCTTGAAGCCTTTCCAGCCCAGGTCGCATCAGCCGTTTCGATCATCCGTTCCCGCGAGCAACAGCCGACGCTGGCCCAGCTCGAAGCCCTCTACATCCGTGAAGTGCTGCGCTCAACCCGTGGTCAAAAGAGCCGGGCTGCTGAAATCTTGGGCATCAGCCGCAAGAATCTGTATGAAAAAATGCGCGCTTACGACATCCCGTACAACCAGAAAAAATAGTCAGTACCACCTGCGTGAGCGGGTGGGTGCTTAGAGCCTATGCAACTCCACTTCATCACTGTCGGCAAGCTAAAATCGTCACATCTGGCAGCTTTGGCCCAGGATTACCTGGGGCGATTGGGGCGATTTGTCCGATGCGAAGTCACAACTGTGCGGGAGGCCGCTGAATCAACCGCCAGCGATGTCCGACGGGCTCAGGAACAGGAAGCCACGGCGATTCTGGCAAAAATTCCAGCCAGTGCCTATGTCGTGCTTTTGGATGTTGGAGGGGAAATGGTTTCGTCTGAACAACTGGCGGAAAGGATTGAACGCCACCAGAACGAAGCCACCAAAGATCTGTATTTTGTCATTGGTGGCTTTTCCGGTGTGGCTGAAAGCGTCAGAAAACGTGCCAACTGGCGCTGGTCGCTCTCAAAATTGACCTTTACCCATGAAATTGCCCAGGTTTTGGTGGCTGAGCAGGTATATCGGGCCTACACGATCCTGCACCGGCATCCTTATTCGAAATAAGGGGTTATCAGGGGACTGAGTGCCAGGATAAGGATTTCAGGCAAAACTGAGCTTGCTGATTCCATCCAGTGCGGCGACCTTGTAGGCTTCGGCCAGTGTCGGATAGTTAAAGACTGAATCCACAAAGTAGTCGAGTTTCCCACCGTGAGCCATCACTGCCTGACCAATGTGAATGAGTTCTGTGGCGCCTTCGCCGATGGCGTGAACGCCCAGAATTTCATGGGTTTCCAGATGAAATAAAATTTTGAGCATCCCGGCTTTGTCGCCCAGAATGCGTCCTCGAACGATGTCGCGATATTGCGCCACGCCCGTTTCATAAGGAATTTTGGCTTTGGTCAGTTCAGCTTCGGTTTTACCGACGGTTGAGATTTCCGGGATGGTATAAATGCCGTAAGGGTAGACTTCGTTCAGCCGGAAGACTTCGCGATCACAGGCATGCCGCGCTGCATTGCGGCCCTGTTCCATACTGGTGGATGCCAGTGATGGAAAGCCGATTACATCGCCAGCGGCATAAATATGTGGGACTTCAGTCTGAAAGTAATCATTGACTTTCAATCGTCCTGAATCGTCCGTGTGGAGCCCAGCCACCGCCAGATTCAGGTTGTCAGTTGCGGCCCGGCGACCAGTGGCAACCAGAATGCTCTGAGTAATAATGCGTTTGCCGGATTCAAGTGTGGCAACAATTCGGTCATTGCGGACCCATTCGACGCTGGCGACAGCTTCACCCAATCGAATGGTGATTCCCAAATCGCGCATGTGATACATCAGCATGTCAATTACTTCGCGGTCCACGAAATCGAGAATGGTTGGTCGCCCATCCACCAGCGTGACTTCGACGTTGAGTGAAGCAAAGATGGTGGCATATTCGACGCCAATCACCCCGGCGCCAATCACAAGCAGGCTGCGTGGAATTTCAGTGAGTTCTGGAATGGCATCGGAATCCATAATGTGCCCGCGTCGGAATTCAATCCCTGGCGGCTGGCGAGGGAGTGTCCCGGTGGCGATGATAATTTTTTCTGCCGTGATGGTTTGAGTTCGTGGAGCCCCAGCAATTTGAATGGTATGTGGGTCAACAAACGAGGCCACGCCTTGAAAAATTTCGATATGGCTGTGAGTCAGACGGCGTTTGACAGCTTCGCGTTCAGCCTGGGTGACGTGGCGAGATCGGATTGCAAGATCTTCCATCGTGACGTCTTTTTTCACCGTGTAGCTTTCGCCATATACATCGCGCAACCGACGACCGGAGAGGTAAACGGCAGCTTCCCGCAAGGTCTTTGATGGAATGGTGCCGGTGTTGAGTGAGGCACCGCCCACGAGTGGATTTCGTTCGACCACGGCCACTTTGGGTTTGTACTTGGCGGCTGTCTGCGCCGCTCGCTGCCCGGCGGGTCCGGTTCCAATAACCAAAACATCGTAGTCCATAACGCTTGCTCCGGCTCCTTATTGAAAAATTAGGCTTAGATTGAAGGCTCAGGGCTGAAAAACCCAGGGCTCAGGTCTGAATAAAACGGGCATCATGATGCTGACTTAAAAAACCA
>CAZXCE010000446.1:0-7063 GCA_964639175.1 uncultured Clostridia bacterium | reverse complement strand
GGTAACTGCTGGTTCCCCAGTCCTCAATCTTGAGTAGGATCAGTCGCTTCATCCCCTAAAACCCTGAACCCTGAACCCTGAACCCTGAACCCGATTTCATTGGGATTTTATTTTCTTCCGGGTCCCTAAACACCTGAATTTCTCTATCTTCATCTAGTTAAGGACAGAACAAACGCATGAGTGCAACTTTAGGCATTGAAGAAATCGTGGTTGGGTCAGGCGCTTCGCCAAAAATCGGTGACACAGTGGTGGTTCACTACACTGGCGTCTTGACCAATGGGGTCAAATTTGACAGTTCCAAAGATCGCAACCGCCCATTTGAGTTTATTTTGGGAGTGGGTCAGGTCATCAAAGGCTGGGATCAGGGTGTTGCGACCATGAAAATTGGTGGCAAACGCAAACTGACGGTTCCACCTGAACTTGGATATGGAAGCCGTGGGATTGGCCCCATTCCACCCAATTCAACCCTGATTTTTGAAGTTGAATTGCTGGGCATCAAGTAAAGTGATACCAGTTTGTAGTCAGTAGTTCGTAGTCAGTAGTTCATCAACTCCATTTTATTGAATTACTTGACTATTTTTCAATGCGGGAATTTCATTCCAAAATAGTATGAGTAGCGAAGTAGCGAAGTAGCGAAGTAGCTCAGCCTTACAGCTCAGATTGTTTCCTGTCAGTCCCTCAACTCTTTGTTTTTCACGATTTCGCTACTTCGCTATTTCGTTGGTTCGCCAATTGGCGATATTCGTAAAATTCGCCACGGAGCCGATGATACCTGACACCGGCTCGAAATCGCTGGGAGGGGCTCTGAAACCGGCTTAGCCCAAATTGAACCCAGGCCAGCGGAATCCTGAGCCAGTGCCGCACGGGAACATTGAGGATTTGCAGCAAGGCCCGTTCAGAGTCCATCCGCGCCCGGCCCCGCCCATATAAAAAAGCCCGACGAAACAACCAGTCAAATGAAACCTGACCCACATCTACATTGTGGCTTACTTGCGCTGTCGGGACATAGATAATCTGACATCCCCTGGCTCTCAACCGTTGAAGAAACTCTGTCTCCCCGCCCATTGGGTAACTCTTGCCCTGAGGACCCATCTGAGGATCAAAGCAAACTCCCTCCATCGCTGTTTGACGAACAGCAAAGTTCGGCCCAAAAGGTAAAATATTGCGATATTCAAATGGGGCTTCTTCGGTCATGGGCGGAATCCATACCGGAGGGAACTTTGAAAAAGCAGTTGAGGTGAAAAGTTCTTCTTTTAACCAGGCTGGTGTTTCGGGCGGATATGTGGGTTCAATTGGGCCACAAAAAATATCAAAGTCCGGCCACCGTTGAGCTGCCTGATACAGATCAACTAACCACCGTGACGAATGGGTGCCATCATCATCGGTAAAAACCAGTAATTGACCTTTTGCAACCTGAAGTCCTTGATTCAAAGCTCGATTTTTTCCAGGTTCGGGTTCAAAAAGCGAGATCAGGGGAAGTGTGCGACGCGCCTGCTCCAAAACCTGCGGCGTGTCGTCAGTACTGTTGTTGTCAATGACGATGACTTCCCATCTGAGTCCATTCATCTCCTGACGGGCCAGAGAGGCCAGGGTGGGGCCAAGGAGTCGGGCCCGATTACGGGTGGCAATCAACACGCTGAGATCAAGTTGAGGGGAGGTCATACCATTCAGGGTTGTGGGGTTACGGGGTTGCAGGGTTCAGGGAAATGCAATTCTCTCAACTCTTTCAGCTTCTCCTCATCGGGAGGAAGAAATATAAAATGGTATCAGGCCCGGTATGAATTTGACTGATCTGACCGGTGCAGCCGGCGGTATTCAAATATCTGTCCGCGCAGGAAATGAAGAGTTGAACTGGTTTTGAACTTTTGCGGCTCCGCCCGAAAGAAGAACAGGTGGTGAAACAACCAGGTAAGGCAGAAGACAACGATCAATCGAGCCGGGATACCACCCAACCGAAATGAGGTGGTGTTGGGTGCAAAATGAACAAACCCACGTCCAAATCGAAACGCCCGGTTAAACAACCAGGCTGATTCAAGCTGATGCGTTTCAACCCGGTGAAAGACCTTCGCTCTGGGAACATACCCAATTTGCTGATTTTCTTCATAAATCCGGGCTAAGAACTCGGTCTCATCTCCCAGGGGTGATTGTGGGTCCGCCGCCTGGGGGCCCAGACTTAATGAAAAACGCTTTCCATCAACAGCGGCGGCCCGCAGAGCATAATTGGGTCCAAATGGCAGGGTTGGATCTTCAAGCCGGGTATTTTCGGTGTGATTGAGGTCGAAATGGGAAAAGGCAATCGAGGTAATCCGCCGATTTTGGCGAATCCATTCCGGCGTTTCAGGTGGCAGTAACGGGATCACCGGACCGCCAAAAATTGAAACTTCCGGCCACTGTTTCGAGGCAGCGACCAGTTCCGAAACCCATTGTTCCGTATGCTCAGTGTCGTCATCAGTAAAAATCAGTAACTCACCCGTCACCACATCAAGTGCCCGGTTCAATGCCCGATTTTTTCCTGGGGTTGGCTCTGTCAGCGGAATCAACGGCAACCAGCTTTGGGCTTCGTGTAAAACCTGAGCCGTGTCGTCCGAACTTCCATTATCAACGACTACAATTTCCCATCGAATCCCATTCAAGTGTTGATTGCGCAACGACTGCAACGTTTGCCGCAAAACGGACGCTCGATTCCGGGTGGAAATCAAAATACTGACATCAACTGTCTCCACGATATCAGCCCCCTCAAAACAAGACTGGAGATGGTTTTGAGGGAACCAAAACCGATCTCCAGTATGATGAACGACACATTGCTGGTGCTCGCGGCGGGAATCGAACCCACGACCTACCGCTTAGGAGGCGGTTGCTCTATCCACTGAGCTACGCGAGCAAATCTCGAAAGATACAGAATGAAAAACTCAACTCACTTGAACCCGAACGTCTTCAGCCCAATTTTTTCAGCCCGAGGTTTTTCAGCCCTGGGCTATGAATCATAGCGCAGCAGTGATTCAAGGTGATACCCGGCCAGTTTTTCACGACCGTTGAGAAAGTCCAGTTCAATCACAAAGGTCACACCGGCGATGGTTCCACCAAGGCGTTCAACCAGTTTGATGACGGCCAGGGCCGTTCCGCCTGTCGCCAGTAAATCATCCGCGATCAGGACCCGTTGGCCGGGCTGAATCGCATCTTTGTGGATTTCAAGGCAATCGCTGCCATATTCCAGGTCATAGCATTCACGTTCGGTTTCGGCTGGGAGCTTTTTGGGTTTCCGAACCGGAACAAAACCGGCGCCCAGGTGATAGGCGATAGCCGGAGCAAAAATAAAACCACGGGCTTCGATCCCAACCACTACGTCAATTTTTTCCCCGGCAAAGCCTTCGCTCATGCGGTTGATGACACGCTTGAGCCCTTTAGGATCTTTCAAGAGGGTGGTGATGTCATAAAACAAAATGCCGGGTTTGGGAAAATCCGGGACTTCACGAACAAGTTTACGAAGAGCATCCATAAAGCAAAATTCCTATCCATTAATGCGAAATGTATCAAAATGTCCGGTTGGTTCGACGGCGGTCTCACTGATTTTTCGAACTTCCGCATACATCGGACCAAAGGCGAGATCGTGTTTGAGCTTTTCAATGGCATCAAGGGTGCCTTCAACCCAGGCTTCGACTGAGCCATCAGGTAAATTTCGCACCCATCCTCTGATTTGATACTGACAGGCGGCGCGAAGCGTGTAATAACGGTACCCAACTCCCTGCACACGGCCAGTAATCACAAAACGCCGAGCCACAACGGCCATGAGAACAACACCTCAACCCACTCTCAGAAATGCAAGAAGGCCATCAATTCGAAGTGAACGGATGGCCTTCCTTTAGGATAACCTGGTCGGGGCGAGAGGATTTGAACCTCCGACCTTTCGGTCCCGAACCGAACGCTCTACCAGGCTGAGCCACGCCCCGTCAAACTGGAATGTCCTGGAAAGGGACGGATACTACTCCCCGGTCTGGGTCTTGTCAAATGAAAAACCTGGGGCGGAGGGCCAGGGCTGAAGAAGTTGGGCTTGGGGCTGAAAACTTCGGGCTGAGGGTTTGGGGCTGGGGCTGAAAACTTCGGGTTGAAGAACTGGTTTTCTTTCATCCCTCATCCCTCATCCCTCATCCCTTCAATTGCCCTCAGCCCGCTTTCTTCAGCCCGTCGTCTTAGTTATTGGTGCTAATTCCCGACCAGCTTGGCAAGGTCAGAGCTGGCACATAAGCGGATTCTTCAAAATTGAATTTGAAGTACCCTTTGAATTTAGTGACGTTGGAGATGCCTTCCCCACGGGCCAGGGTGGGCATTCGGAACCGACCGTTGAATTCTGAATAATCAACTGTGGCGCTGATTGATTCGATGTCTTTGAGGTGCTTGTCCAGAACTTGCAGATTGTACATGGCTTCAACCTGAACCGTGAGCATATCGCCGGTGGTACCATTGACATAGACAATGCCAACGGCCAGCGGAACACTCTTGATATTCGCTTTGGGTTTAAAGCGGAAGGCTCGCTCGCCTTCGCGTTCGGCTGGAGCAGGTTCAAACTCGTAATACGGCAGTTTTTCAGGCAGCAAGGGAAAGAAAATCAAATCCAAAAAAGCCTGTGACGTGAGGCCAGTGCTTTCTTTTGGATTGACTTTGGTTTTTGGATTGCCTTTGTCGTCCGTGTCAGCGACAACTCTTGGGACAACCAGATAATTGGTTTTGTCGTTTTCATCCACCTGGTACCCGATTTCAACTTCCGTATCCCGGAACTGCTTGCGTTCACCAGGAGGAAGACCAGGGGCTTTTGGTTTTTCATAGCGTTCCATGTGCAGCCGTTGCCGATACTTACATCGGTCACGGATCACCAGCGATTGATGCTGGTTGCAGGCGGTTTTACAAATTAATTCTGGAACACCGGTGCAATCCATCGTCGCCACGCCTGGACAATCTGGCGTCCGAGTCGGGTCAACCAGCGGTGTCCCTCTGGTAACAAGCGCTGAGCCAGCTACCCATAATGATGCGGCCAGAGAAAGCGAAACCAGCCGGGCATGTAATTTATGAATTTTCATGGTATCTTTTACTCCATCTCGCAGTTTCGAAATAGTTTGTTGTTTGAAGAATGAGATTTTGAATTTGAGCACTGTCAGGAATCCATTGTCTGATGCAGCAAGGCCACGGCTGTGTTTTCTGATGAGAATAAACCTGATGCGACTGCGACCTCTACGGCTGTCTTTTCAATGTGGCTTCCGACTTCACATCCTTGATTGGTATTTTAAATTTTCCCAGAGCCACTCTCCTATGCAGAACCGATATTACCGGCTTCCCAATGCCTTTCATATTTCGCTTGACCCATTGCTGGATGAATTGCGGCAGTTTTTTGTCTTAAACGGCCATCAGGTTCAAATCATCCCGATCAATAACGGTCATATTCTGCAATCTCAAAAAGAATCGACTCTGAGCAATCTCACAGCGCAGTCTTCGGCCCTGACCGTGCGCCTGACCCGCGAGATTGATGGTTTGCGCGTCGAGGTTGGCAATGGCAAGTGGCTCGATAAAGCAGCGATTGGATTGGTTGGCTATGTGTTGTTGGCGCCGCTCATTTTGCTTCCAATCGTCGGCGCAATCAATCAGTTTAAGCTGTCGGAAGATGTTTGGGAAAAAATTGAAGCGTTTGTAGCCCGGCAAAATGGCGCGCCAGCGCCCGGAACGGCATATTCCTCTCCCCCACCACCGGCTGGATATACCTCTCCAACTTATTATCCTCCCCCTGCTTCGGCTGTCGAGGTACGCTGTGCCTCATGTAAAACAGTTCTGGCAACTGGTGCCATGTTTTGTTCACGATGTGGAACCAGGGTTGGGAATGGCTCAGTGGTTGACTCGTTTGCCAGTTCCAGCCCAACCTGCCCCGATTGTGGGTTGATGAACCCCCTTGGGGCACGGTTTTGCTCTGGTTGTGGTCATCGGTTTGGTGGATAACACCTGCCCAGGCCGCACGACCAGATCAAAACTGTTGACAGGGGTTCACCTGATCCCGATATGCTTTGAACTCCTTTGAAATCAAACCTTTTCAAAGGCCAAAGCACCCAAGCTGATCAACAGAGAGTTCACTCTCTTCAATTGTGGTGAACGTTCCCGTTGAATGCCTCCTTGTAACGAACAATCAGATTCCATTCCAGGGGTTGGCAGTTTTTTGGTTTCACTCCAGTCAGGGTTTATCAGGCATTGCAACCATTGATGCCGGTTGCAATTTTTCCCGCGTGGCCGTGTGACTTTTTATGAGCAGTGCTGTTCCGTCACCCTATGATTTGCGGAAATATTTGGAGCAACACCGGTTGCGGGCCGATCAAATGTTGAATTTGGCCAGCCCGGCGCTCAATGGGGGATTACCGACCAACCAGCACTGGGAGTGGTTAAATGTTCTGTTGACCAGAGCCTTTTCACCCGATGCCAAAACCGGGGTTGGCATTCGTGCCAAAGACGAAGTCACACTCATCAACTCCATCACCCCGCTCATCGTCCGGCCTAAATTTGTTGATTACCTGGAAAAAGAATCAATTCTGGATCGAAGTGGAAGCCTGCTCAAACAGGTTCAACGCACCAGCACCTTTGATGAACTGGTTCGAAATCAGCTCCCGGCCAAACGCGCACTGCATTCACTGTTTCACCAAAACAGCACTTCCCCTGAGCTTCTGACCCGAAACGTGCAACTCAACATTGAAATGCACGACAAGTTTGAAAAACTCTATGGCGAAGTCATCAAACAAATGCAGGATCTTTCCGAGCAACTTCGCCAGTTGCGGGTTAATCCAGCCACAATCCCCGAGGAATCTTCAGAAACTTCAGTGGTCGCGGCGATGGAATTTGCCGTCAAACCGGCGCCCTGGGTCACTAGAGACTACAGCAAAAATATTGCGAATCTGCAAACCGTCATCCGGATGCGGGATATGCTCCAACGGGCGGTTATTTACTTTGGAATGAGTCTTCCATCGGTGAACCCAACGACACCGGTCACTCTGGCCGATCCAGCCGCCTTTCTTCACTCAACCCCAACGCCACCCCC
>CAZXCE010000445.1:0-7071 GCA_964639175.1 uncultured Clostridia bacterium | reverse complement strand
TGAGTGCCGTTTGTGGCCAGGTGCCGAAGATTTCTTCCAATCGGACGCCGTTGCTGGTGTCGCGGGTGCGGGTCATTCCGGAGGCATCCATAAAAAATGACCGGCGTCCGGTTTCTTCAAACCCAACCGGCGTTGCCAGGATAAAGAAACTCGCTTTGGTGTGGTCAGTGGCCTGGCTCACATAGAGCGAAAACCGATAGCCGCTGACTTCGCCTGATGCAAACTCTTCGTGAATCAGATTTTCGGCCACCAGATCGAGCACGCCACCAAATTCCCCTTCACCCGCGCCCGCCTGATAGGTTTCCTCGGCTTCAAGCAACATGCGCATGACATCCAAAATCGCGGCTTCATTGGCGGCAATCACTGCTGCTCGGGTGGCTGCCGTCGAAGCAGCAGGTGGCGACGGAAGCGGTTTGGTTGCCGGTTTGGCTCCAGGTGAGGCAGCCGTTGATTTGGTCGCTGGACGGGTTGGGGCTGGTTTTGGTGGTTCAGCCCGCGCAATCAGCGGCTCATCGGCAGGTTTGGTAGCCGGTTTTGATCCAATTTTCGGCGCAGTTTCTTTTCCAGTTCCGGACGAAGCTGGTTTGGTCGCTGCTGGCGTTCCCTTCCCTGGTTGTTTTGAACTTGAAACGGCTGGCGGCAAGGTGGCGGTGCCGGTTTTAGGTGATTTGGTCACCGGAGTTGTAGTTGGCGTGGTTGAACTTGCAATGTCAGTCGTTGGCTCAGCGGGTTCAGTTTTCGAGTCAGGAACTGGCTGCGGCTCAACTTTGGGCGGCTGTGGTTTGGGTGGCTGTGGCCGCGACGGCGTCAACGTAGATTCACCTGAAACCGTTACCGGAGGCATTGCCGCCGCAACTTTTGGTTCTTTTCCAACCCCTGGCACATCCAGCCGGGCAATCCCAAGCTGGTCGAGTGCCATTCCCGCTTTTTCACGCACGTCGGGGCTGGCATCCGTTCGATGTGCTCGCCGAAGGGTCTCTGGCAATCGTGGATTGTCTCGATTGGCCAGTTCACCCAGGGCAATTGCCACCTGACTGCGAACATCGGCTTCTTTCTCACTGGTCAGAAGCGCAAGCAGAGTGTCTCCGCTGGCCTGAACTTTGCGCCGCAGGAGCCCATCAACTGCCAGCAGGCGAATGTCTTTGGCCGAATCTTTTAAAGCCGCCTGAAGCGCACCAGTTGCTTCAGGCGCATTCAGCAACGTATCAAGCGCGACCAGGGCCCCGCGTCGCAGCACCGGGTCCGCAGCTTTGGTATGCGATTCAACATCTTTGGCGCTTTCGCCATAAGCTTTAAAGAAAGCATCGAATGTCGCACGTCCCTGGGCAAGCTGTCCGGCATCGCTTTTTCCAACCAGAGTCAACACACCTTTGAGCGCTTCGGGGGTTCGAATCTGCCCCAAGGCAAAGGCCGCTGCGTTTCGGACCTGAACGTCGGTTTCCTGTAATGCAGTGAGCAGGTTTGGAATGGCCTGTTCCCGACCGATTTTCCCAAAGGCCAGCACCGCACCGGCTCGTACACTGGCATTCTGGTCGCTCAACGCCGTTTGGAGCGCCGGCAACGCTCTGGCATCACCGACTTTCCCAAGCCCGTCAATTGCCCGGCGGCGCAACCCGGCATCGCTTTCAGAAAGTGATTGCAGCAACGCATCGGTCGAACGGGAATCTGAATAGCTCCCCAGCGCCTGAATTGCCGTTCCCCGCACCACTTTGTCATTGTCTTTGAGCATTTCGAGCACAACATCCAGGCTGCGTGGCGCCGCAATGCTTCCGATGGCATCGAGGGCACGGGTTCGCACCCGAACATCTTCATCGCGGAGCAGTTCCGTCAGGTTTTCAACCGCGGCTTCGTCGCCAATTTTCCCAAGCGCAAACGCGGCATTGGTTCGCACAAAGACATCACGGTCATAGAGCAATTCAACCAGCGGACGAACCGCCCGGCGGTCTTTGAATCCGGCCAGAGCTTCGGCGGCGGTTGAGCGCACAATCCGGTCGCTGTCTTTCAAGGCTTCGATAAGCGGTTCAATCGCGCGGGCATCGCCGATTTTTCCAATCGCCAGCGCGGCCCGGCTGCGGACATAGGGGCTTGGATCCGCCATGGCTTTGAGCAGCGGTTCCACTACGGAGGCATTCCCAATAAATCCAAGCGCTTCGGCGGCACTGGTTCGAACTTCGGGCTCGGCATCCTGGAGCGCCGCAGCGATGGCACTCACGCTGCTGGCGGCCCCAAGTCTTCCCAATGATTTGAGGGCACTGGAACGCACAAAGGCTTCTGTATCCCGGAGCGCCGCCTGCAAATGCACCACCGCCTGTTGATCGCCAAGTCGGCCAAGCGCCAGGGCAGCGGCGCCGCGAACTTCGCTCTGCTGGCTCGACATCGCTTCCAGGAGCGGTTGAACGGCAGCTTTACTGCGGAGCGTCCCGAGACTTTCCGCTGCGGCTGACCGAACCAGGAAATCGGCATCCTTGCGAAGCACCTCAACCAGTGGCGTCACGGCCCGTTCATCGCCTGACCGTCCGAGTTCTTCGACGGCCCGGCGACGGGTTTCGCGTTCCGGCGCTTTCAGATCGCGAAGCCAGGTATCAAACCGGGCATCCTGAGCCAAAACTGCCTTTGGAGTAAGGCTGCGGGCTTCAACACCATGCATCCAGGTGCCGAGGAGCCATCCGCCGGCAAGAAAAAAAACACCAGTTCCAATCAAAGCAAAGTAAGAGCGAGTCGTGTTGTGCTGCATAAGACAATTGAGGGTTCAGGGTTTTTGGAAGGGATGAGGGATGAAGGATGAGGGATGAAATAAATCACCTTGTCATTCTGTCATTTGTCATCCCGCCAGGGTTTGGGGGTCAGGGTTTGGTGGATTCTAACCTGACCAAATACCGCAGAGTATATGTTTTTGGGAAATTGTTAAGCTGAAGAATTCTATAGATTGGTTTGTCAGGCAATCCAGTAAAAGAAAGCAAGCCTCCATCAAGGGTATGACTTGCGCCTTACCGGTCACTTCAGTATTGTTTGGCGCACCTTCTGCCGTTCAGGCTAACCGTCACATCCCAACGGAGTTCCAAAGATCTTGCTCGACGCCATTCACCTCAGGCTCAGGGAAGCTGCCAACCCTGAGAAAGCCAAAATTTTGCAGCGGTTTTTCAAAACCGGCCCTGGCGGGTATGGCGCCGGAGACGTGTTTTTGGGCCTCAATACGCCTTTTTTGCGTCAGGTTGTGCGTGAATTCCAGACGCTTTTCATGGATGACACGCTGGCGCTGCTGGCCTCTGAGATTCACGAAGAGCGGATGCTGGCGCTGCTGATCTGGGTGCGCCAGTTTGAAAAAGGCGATGCTCAAACCAAAAAAACGATCTATGACACCTACCTGCAAAACACCAGCCTGATCAATAACTGGGATCTGGTGGATGCGTCGGCCACCTCTATCGTCGGAGGCTGGCTGTTTGAACAACCTGATCGTTCGCGCCTGACTGAACTGGCGGTGTCACAAAGCCTTTGGGAACGGCGAATTGCCATGATTGCCACGTTTTACTTCATCCGGCGCAATCATTTTGACGACGCACTCACGATTGCCACGCAACTCCTTTCTGATCGCGAAGACCTCATCCACAAGGCTGTGGGCTGGATGCTTCGTGAAATGGGCAAGCGGGACCTTGCAATTTTGGAAGACTTCCTTCAAAAACATTACTGCGTTATGCCACGTACGATGCTTCGGTACGCCATCGAGCGCTTCCCCGAAGATCGGCGGCAACAGTATCTCAAAGGAACTCTCAAACCAGTATCGAAAGGAACCCACCTATGAGCGAAACTCCACAAATTGAACTCGGCAAAATCGGATGGATTGACCTGACCATTGAGGATGCCGACGGTGTCCGTGATTTTTATAAATCAGTTGTCGGCTGGGAAACCAGCGACATCAGCATGGGCGACTACAACGATTATTGCATGCATCCGCCGGGAAGTGCTCCGGTGGCAGGCGTTTGCCACGCACGCGGCACCAACGTTGGATTGCCCGCGCAATGGCTGATTTACATCACGGTGGCTGATCTGGAACAAAGTATCGCCCGCTGTGTTGAACTCGGCGGTGCCGTACTCGTCGCCCCAAAAGCAGCCGGCGAACACGGAAAATATTGTGTCATCCGCGACCCGGCAGGTGCCGTGTGCGGTCTTTTTCAGAAAGCTGGTTGACGCCAGATTGGAACCGGGCCAGATCAAAGGACATAAAGAACATAAGGGACCAAAAGGACTCAATTTTCGAAACCCTGAACCCTGAACCCTGAACCCTAAACCCTAAAACCCTGGCCTTCCCAACCCTCATGATCATTCGCCAGGCGATTGCCTCAGACGCCAATCAGCTCACCAGCCTTGCCCACGCTGCCAAACGGTACTGGAACTATCCGGAACACTGGCTGGCAGTGTGGGAGTCATCACTGACCATCACGCCGGAATTCATCGCTCGCCATCCGATTTTTGTGGCAGATGAAGACCATCAAATCCTTGGATTCTATGCACTTACCCAGGATGGACCAGACTGGTTTCTGGAACATTGCTGGGTGCGACCAGAATCCATCGGCACGGGAATCGGTCGCCAGTTGTTTGAACACGCCATTGAAACGGCCCGCGCCGCTGGAATGACCAGCCTGCTGATTGATGCCGACCCGTTTGCGGCTCCGTTTTATGAGCGAATGGGTGCCCGCCAGATTGGCACAACCCCCGCACCAGTTCCCGAACAACCTGAGCGAACACTCCCGCGAATGCAGTTCGAATTATAGATTTTCAGACCAAAAAACCACGGAATACACAGAATACACAGAAAATAAATTCAAATTCTTCAATGACTTCCGAGATTCCAATGAAACACGGACCGAGGAAATATTTATCTGAAAAGCTATAGCCTGAAAAATATCTTTTGTGCAGAGTTCAAGCTTCAGCTTGCAAAGATTTTCCAGCGGGTAATTTAAATTCTTGATTAACCTTGGGTTACCCGATCCTAAACGAACAAGCAAGCTACAGCTTGAACTCTGAACTTTTTTCGCTGTCTTCAAAAATTCACTCTCTGCCTGGAAGGAATCACAACACTATGTCCACTTCGACCGATGGGGTAGCCCCGTCAACTGCCCACAAGACGTCTTCAGAAACAGAATTTGCCAAAGGTCTCGGACTCTTTGATTCGATGATGGTGGTGGTCGGAGTCATGATTGGCTCCGGTATTTTTATTGTTTCGGCGGATATGGCACGACTCCTTGGCAGCCCTGGCTGGTTGCTGGCGGCCTGGGTCGTTACGGGCATTCTGACAATTGCCGCAGCACTGTCTTATGGCGAACTGGCTGCCATGATGCCACGAGCCGGCGGACAGTATGTGTATTTGCGTGAAGCGTTTTCGCCAATGTGGGGGTTTCTCTACGGCTGGACGCTGTTTATGGTCATTCAGTGCGGGACGATTGCGGCGGTGGGGGTGGCCTTTGCTCGATTTCTGGGCGTGTTGTGGTCTCCGGTGTCAGAAGCCAGCTATCTGATTAAACCGATTCACATTACGAGCGGCTATGCGGTATCCCTGTCCTCAGCCCAACTGGTTGGAATCCTGGTGATTGTGTTTCTGACCTGGATGAATTCCCGTGGGCTGGAATATGGCAAGATTGTCCAAAATATCTTTACCATCACTAAAACCGGCGCCTTGCTGGGGCTGATTTTGCTGGGCTTACTGGTTGGATGGAACGCCACGGCGGCCAATGCGAATTTTGGGAATCTCTGGACGCCGCGCAGTTTCACACCGATTGTTCCTGGGCTGGATGTCACGACAACCTTCGGCCTCTTTGTCGGGATTTGCGTCGCCCAGGTTGGGTCGCTTTTCTCAGCCGATGCCTGGAACAACATCACGTTTACGGCTGGCGAAGTGCGCAATCCACAACGGAACCTGCCACTTTCGCTGGCACTTGGCACGCTGATTGTGATTTCGCTCTATCTGCTGGCCAATGTCGCCTATCTGGCCGTGTTACCGCTGGAGCAAATCCAGAATGCACCGTCGGACCGCGTTGCGACCGCCACCATTAACGCCATTTTCCCTGGGATGGGCGCCATGGTGATGGCCGTGGCGATTATGATTTCAACCTTTGGCTGTCTGAATGGAATTATTCTGGCTGGGGCACGGGCCTACTATGCCATGGCCAAAGACGGGCTGTTTTTTGCGGCGGCTGGGCGTCTCAATAGCGCGAAAGTCCCCGGTTGGGCATTGATGATTCAGGGAGTTTGGGCGGCGACGCTGGTGCTGCCGCGAACCTTTGACGTTCAAAGCAAAACCTATGGCAACCTCTATGGCAACCTGCTTGATTATATTGTGTCGGCAGCGGTGTTGTTTTACATCCTGACCATTTTGGCGGTGTTCCGGTTGCGCCAGACGCGCCCAAATGCTGAGCGACCATACAAAACCGTCGGGTATCCATTTGTTCCAGCCCTGTATTTGATTGGTGCGAGCGTGATCCTGGTGGTGCTCTTTATCTACCGTCCAGCCACGACCTGGCCGGGACTCCTGATTGTATTGAGCGGTGTTCCCATCTATGCCTTCTTGAAGAATCGGGCTGGTTTGGTGAAGAATGGCTGACGAGTTCAGGGTTCCAGCAAAGAAAAGGACATAAAAGACGAAAAGGACATAAATTCGAAAACCCTGAACCCTGAACCCTGAACCCTCATCCTATGGCCAGTTTTCAACAACTCACACCTCAAGAAGTTAAAGCCCGCCTTGATGCTGGTGATGACATCGTGCTGCTCGACGTCCGCGAGCGACAGGAATTTGAATTTAACCGCCTTGAAGGCGCGGTCTTTCGCCCATTGAGCCAGATTCACACCTGGGTCAACCAGCTTGATAAAACCAAAGAATATGTGGTGTATTGCCACCACGGCATGCGCAGCCAGCAGGCGTGTATGTTTATGTACCACAATGGTTTCCAAAAATTGAACAACCTGTATGGCGGGATTGACCTCTGGTCGCACGACGTTGATCCCACGGTACCGGTCTACTGAAGTTAGTCAGTAGTCAGTAGTCAGTAGTCAGTAGTCAGTAGTCAGTAGTCAGTAGTC
>CAZXCE010000444.1:0-7083 GCA_964639175.1 uncultured Clostridia bacterium | reverse complement strand
GGACCTAAAAGGGTGACCGTGCTCCCAGGAACTTATTTTTTAACGCTCCCTTAGCCCTTAGCCCGAGTTCTTCCGCCCTATTTCTCAACCCCGCGTAGCAACGTAAACATCTTCTCATCAAAAAATGAATAGAGTCCTACTTCGCCGACCACGGTTGAATAGGCCATCATTGGGTGAGTGGTCGAAAGCGTGACCTGATCAATCGGATGGGCAAAGCGCGGCAGGCTGTGGCTCCAGTTTCTGCCGAGCAGGTGAATCGTTCGCCGGTCGTCATCGAGCACCACCAGCGCCGGGGTTTCGCGGCTCAACCGGGCAATGGGGCCGATGACCCCGATGACCGTCGTGCCGGTTGGTTGGCGATAGATTTGCTCTCCCGTGCGGTTCATGATAACCCATTCCTGGCCGCCCCGGTGGACGGCGAAAAGTCCGACTTTCGAATCTCCATCACCATAGCCAAATCCGAAAAACGCCTGTTCACCTTCGCCTTCGACAATGTGCGTGAATTTTTGATCGGTTTCAACTGACACCACCCCCCAGCCTTTTTTCTGAAGCTGGCGAATATAGATGATTTTTGATCCAAGTTGAGTAATCGCTTTGACATACGGCCCGTGCAGTGCCGCCTGTCCCTGACCGTTCTGGAGCGTCAGGGAAAAAAGTCGCCCGTCCCTGTCCAGCGTCAGGAGTTCATCATGCGGGCTGGTCAGGTAAAAAATCTGATGAAGTGGGCCGGTGTTTGCTGGTGTTTGAAACGGTTCAACCCAGTCCGGCACTGCAAAATCAGTGTCCAGAAAGCCATCCCAGCCTCCACGCAGCGACTCTGAGCAAATTACTTTTCCGGTGCTGGTAATCACCCACATTGTTTTCTTGATGCGCCCAACCGCGGCAATCGTCAATTTGGATTTGCTGTGATAGAGCCGTGGTTTTCCCACCGGGGCACGTGGTGAATTTGGAATCGGATAGGCAATCAACTCATCTTGTGTTGAGCGGGCAAACAGCTTGGTGTGGTTAAAGCTAAAGACAAAATTTGACGCTGGAACATACTGACTCCCCAGAACAAGTTTGTATGGTAGCCGCGAAACCTGAAATGGATCGCGCAGCAGGCGAACCGATGTCTGGTCATCAGGTAATTCAAGTTCGATTTCTGGGATCGTCCGGGTGCGAGTCGCAATCGTAACCAGAACCCGATTGGGTGTACTGACCAGATCATTGACTTCCAGCCTGGAAACGGGTGACAGTCGCGAAAATTGGCGACTTCGGGGACCGCTGACCAGCCAGAAATCTTGAGGTGCAGATGAAATTCCAAGGGTTGAAAACCACGTTTCCAGGTCCTGTTCGGTCACTTCCCGTTGGCTCCGTGCCTTGAGCAGCGCCATGACGCTGGCTTCGGTGACACCAGTCAACAGTGGTGTTTCCGGAGACTGGACAATTCCCCATTGAAACGGTGTACGGGCCTGGGCGGCGCGACGGGCTAAAACGATCAATGCCGCCAGATGGACCAGTCGTGGTTGTCCAAGTTGATTGGGGCCGGCATCAAACAACGCCACTGAAACCGTGGCGCCGGCGGGAGAGCGGCGGGCAAGGTTGAAAAATGAATGTTCACCAACGGCAGCCCGGCGGATAAATTCATCTGGCACCTCATCGGCCAGCACCCATTCCGACAGCAACAGCCGTTCATAGCTTCCCCGGCGAGCGATGCCGTCAAAGCCATCCGGTTCACCGCTCAACTGATGGGTGTTGACGTGCAAGGGTCCGATCAGTTGGTCCAACCGGCGCACCAGTTGACCAAGGCTCAACTGGAGTTCAGCCGGAAACAATTCGAGGTGTTCGGCCCAGGGTTGAAGGGCAGTTGGAAGCTGGATCATGGTTAGGGTTCAGGGTTTGAAAACCAGGGTTCAGGATTCAGGGTTTAAAAGACAGGGCCGGGGCATAAGCGCCAGGATAGGGATTTTAGCCCGGCACGGGCGTCGTACAATAGCCGTGGTGCGCAGCCCACGGAAGCAAAACCAATCATTGATTCAAAAACCCTGACCCCTGAACCCTGAACCCTAATTCAACCAACACGCTCCAACCATTTCAGCAGCGTCGTGCGGGCAATCCGGCGGGCAGTGCCTAGTGAGATGACGTTTCCAGGTTGTGGAAAAATCGCCAGTGGTGGTCGCAGGGTCGGAAACTGCGCCAGGAATGCCTGTTCCACCAGCGTGACCGGAATCGAAGGCGACAGGACGGTCGGCAACAACAGTGCCGGCGCCGCCGGGTCTCGTCCGAGATATATCACCCCATCTACCCAGGGCAGAGAGGCTTCGGGTCCAACCACCACCAGCCAGCCTGATCCGGCAACACCTTCGAGCAAGTCGAGTGATTCGTCATCACCAGCCAGGAGTCGGTGAGCCAGTCGCCGGGCAGTTTCGCCAACGGCAGCAACCCCAACCGGCGCAAGCGGGGTGGTTCGTGGATGCCAGGTGAGAGGGACAGATGGGGGAGACATCATTAGGGTTCAGGGTTCGGGGTTCAGGGTTCAGGGTTTGGGGTTCGGGATTTTCGAATTTTTGTCCGTTTTGTCTTTTTCATCCTTTCAAACCCTGAACCCCAAACCCTGAACCCCAAGCCTAAAGGGTTGCACCTTGCGCCAAACTTAGGAACAATAGCCGGCCACTTTATTTTTGTTTTTTCAGGAAGCCATCATTGTGAAACCAAAGAATCCATTTGAATCAATTCCGGTCATTACTAAATTGCCTGATTTCAAACCAGCTCAAACGTCTTCGTATTCCGTGACCTATCGGGCAATTGAGCACGAGAGCATGCGGTTTTTGCCGGCTGCCGTCAAAGCGCGTGTCCGCAAACTGGAACAGACCCTGGCAACCAGCCCGAAAGACACCGTCGAAGAACTCCAGCAACTGATGGCCAGTTACCCAAATGTGCCGGTATTCTGGAATTTTCTCTATGCGGCCTATAGCCAGATTGGGAAGAAAGGCAAAGCCGAAGAAACCGTGCTGGAAATGTACCAGAAGTTCCCGGACTATCTGTACGCTCGACTGGCATTTGGACATATCTTGCTTGAAAACAAAGAGCTTGAAAAGTTTGCCGAGGTTTTTGACAACAAATTTGACCTGCAGATGTTGTACCCCAAACGCAAACTGTTTCATATCTCAGAGTTTGTGCTGTTTAACGGCTTAATGGGTTTGTATTACACCGAGACAGACCAGCTCGACATTGCGCGGTTGCTCTACAAAATGCTGAATTATGCGGCGCCCAATCATCCGATTACCAAGACACTCTACAGCCGGATCGCTGCTGCTCAGGTAGTCGGCTCACTTTCAGAAGCTCTTGAAACAGCAGAAGGGCTGATGCAGCGTGAGGAGCGCGAGGCTCGGAAAGAAGCCCGAAGCACTGCCAAACAGGCGCGCAAACAGGCAAAAACTGCTAAAGAAAATTCAATCAAACCTGAAGACCCAATCCCGGCGGAAGATTCAGCCCATGATGAAACGGGGAATTGATTACATCGGCGTCGGTGTCGGTGCGGTGATCGTCAATCAGGAAGGCCAGGTCTTTCTGGCACGACGCGGCCCGCTGGCCAAAAACGAACGTGGCTGCTGGGAATTTCCTGGCGGCTCAGTCGAATTTGGCGAGCGCCTCGCTGATGCCCTGGTACGCGAAATGCGCGAGGAATTTGGCATCGAACTCGCCGTTGGACCATTGCTCGATGTGGTGGACCATCTGTTGCCAGACGAAGGTCAGCACTGGGTTTCTCCGACCTATGTTTGTCGAATTATTGCCGGCGAACCACGCATCTGTGAACCGGGCAAATGCAGCGAAATCGGCTGGTTTGCCCTCGATCAGATTCCCTCAGAATCAGAACTCTCACTTGTTACCCGCGAAAATCTCCGCCACTACCGGGCATTTCTGAATCAGACCTCTCTTCCACTTGCCTGATGCCCGACAGATTTGACCACTCATTTTCTCTGCTGAAGCCGTGACAAGCCAGGAAAAATCCGGTTCAATCATTCGCACGGCCCTCCCTTCAAATTCTTCCATCATGGATATTCCCATGACCCAACCCACTGCCTTGCGAGTTCTTTTGGACAATCGTCAGATGGTCGGTCTTGTCTGGCTGTTCCTTGGCGCCATTGCCTGTAATCCGTCAATCGGACTGGCCCAATCGGCGGCATCTGAGGCGCTACCCTTCTGAATCTCCCTGGTTTCCTGTTCTGTGTGCCTTCTGTTATTTTTGTCAGCCTTTTATTTTGTCAACGCCAGTTACTGCCGGATATGCGAAATGGGTTGTTGTCCTTTATTGGTTTCAGGTTTTGGAGGCTGGCCTGGCCGATTCTTCCGGGCCTGCTGGTTCTGGTATTTTTTTCATCACCTCCAGCCTGTGCCCAGTACTCTTTTGATTCCTGGACAACGGATAATGGACTGCCTCAAAACGGGTTGCGGGCGATTGTGCAAACCCCGGATGGATATTTATGGTTCACCACCTTTGATGGACTGGTGCGTTTTGACGGGGTTCGGTTTACAGTCTTTAACCGGAGCAATTCCAAAGGGATCCACAGCAATCGCTTTACCAATCTGTACGTGGATCAAGAGGGCAGTCTGTGGGCAGCGACTGAAGATCAGTCGCTGACGATCTATCGCCAGGGCCAGTTTACTTCCTACACTCAGGCCGATGGTCTTCCTCAAGGGGTGGGCGGTACACATGTGTTCGAATTCAAACCCGGCCCACAGGGTGAAGTTTTGATACGATCTGCCACCGGCTGGTATCAACTGCGCGGCCAGGAATTCATTTTCGTGGAGGCCGCAGATCCGAATAAACAGCGCAAAATCTATCTTGGACCTTCCGGAACCCAATGGACGGTGACCGAACACGCCGTGTCCGCCTCAAAAGATGGGCATCTGACGACCTATCCCCTGGAGGTTAACTTTCCTAACCTCAGCCTGGCCATTCCGCTTCCCAACATCCAGGATCGCAACAACGTGTATGAAGACCAGCAGGGAAAGTTATGGTTGGGCGATATGTCGGGGCTGTACTGCCTGGATCAAGGTACGCTTACGTTTTATGGCAAGCAAGATGGTATTCCGTCCGACACCCCAATTCATTCATTTTGGGAGGAACCTGATGGAAGTCTGTGGTTTGTCACTGGTGATGCTGATTATCCAGGGATTGGGCTCGTCCAGTTTAAAAATCGTCATTTTATAGCCTGGGGACGTGATGCTGGTCTGTCCAGTGATCGGATTTTATCGGTGTTTAAGGATCGTGAAGGCACCGTCTGGTTGGCGACCAGCCATGGGTTGAATCGGTTGCGGTCGCAGCCCATCAAAACCTATTCACTCGAAAGCGGACTCGTGAGCCACGAAGTTTACCCGATTCTTCAAACTCGCAATGGCGATATCTGGGTTGGCTCAACCGGAGTAACACAGATTCGAGGGACAACCTTTACCAATTATTTTGTTGATCCACCCCACCTGCGCATTCCCGTGACTGCCTTTTGGGAAGACAGTGAAGGAACGGTATGGGTTGGCGCCATAGATCATTTTCTGCGATGGGGCAATGGAAAACTCAAGCCGGTGGCTGCGTTTCCCCAGGTTTGTACTCCGGTGGTCATTTCTTCCGACCGTTTTGGAACCATCTGGGTTGGAACCAATCAGGGATTATTTCAATTCCGTGGAGAGGCGCTGGTTGCCCACTACACAACCAGGGATGGTCTGCCCAGTAATGACATCAAAATTATCCACGAAGACCACGCCGGCACCTTGTGGATTGGCACCTATGGCGGATTGGCACATCTGGTTGATGGGAAATGGGAGGTCTACACCGAACGCAATGGGCTGTCTGGCAATCGGGTGCGTTCGATGTACGAGGATGAAGATGGAACCCTCTGGATTGGGACCTATGATAGTGGACTCACCCGGCTCCGCAACGGGCAGTTTTTTACCTATCAGGTTGACCAGGGGCTGTTTGACAATGGCGTTTTTTGTATTCTTGAAGACCATCGAGGGTGGCTCTGGATGAGTTGTAACCGGGGGATTTACCGGGCCAGCCGTCAGGACCTCAATGCCTTTGCCGCTGGCCTCCTGAAGACAATAAATTGCACGGCTTATAACCGGCAGGATGGAATGCGCACAACTGAGTGCAATGGCGGTGGGCAACCGGCTGGAATGAAGGCAATTGACGGCAAGTTATGGTTTCCGACGCAGGATGGCGTGGCAGTTGTTGATCCCCAGGCCGTTGTCAGTAACCCGTTGCCGCCGCCAGTGCTGATTGAATCGGTGGTTGTGGAACGGGAATCTGTCACTTTTCAAAACGGAATCACCATCGTGCCAGGGCAGGATGACCTCGAAATCAGTTACACCGGACTCAGTTTTATCAAGTCCGAACAGGTCAAGTTCAAATACAAGTTGGAAGGCAAAGACGAAGACTGGGTAGATGCTGGTACCCGGCGCACAGCCTATTACACCTATATCCCACCAGGGACCTATACATTTCGGGTGATTGCTGCCAACAGTGATGGCCTCTGGAACCTGGAAGGCGACCGGATCCAAATCCAGGTTCTGGCACCGTTCTGGCAAAAAGGATGGTTTTGGTTGATGTGCGGTCTGAGTGTAACCGGAATGACCTTGCTGTTTTTCAGGGCACGTGTCGTCAAATTAAAAAAGCAGCAGGAGGCCCAAATTGCTTTCTCTCGACAGTTGATCGAATCACAGGAAACTGAACGCAAACGGATTGCCGCTGAAATGCACGATAGCCTGGGCCAGCATTTACTGGTGATCAAAAACTGGGCAGTGCTTGGCCTGACCCTTTCTCCGCCTGATGCCCCGAACCGAAGCCAACTGGACGAAATTTCTGAAACCGCAACCACCGCTCTCAACGAAGTCCGCCAGATTGTGTATGATCTGCGCCCATATCAGCTCGACAAAATTGGGTTAACTCAAACCCTCCGCTTTATGATTGATCAGATCGCCGATTCCTCTGGCATTGACATTACCAGCGACCTGGACAATCTGGACGGCTGGTTTACCGCCGATCAGGAGATCATTTTCTACCGCATTGTGCAGGAATGCCTCACCTACATCGTGAAGCATTCGGGC
>CAZXCE010000443.1:0-7096 GCA_964639175.1 uncultured Clostridia bacterium | reverse complement strand
CCTAAGCACTACGTACCAGATACTTTCTTCATTCTTCATTCTCAATTCTTCATTCCCAATTCTTCATTCATCGAAGTCGCATTCTCAACCAGGTGCTGATGGCGACCAGGGCTTTTTCGGCTTTGCTCAATTTGAAGGTATCGTCAAAGACGTTGTAGCTGGCGGCTTCAATCCGTTCGAGAATTTTGAAGTAAATCCGCCCCATAATTTCGGCTGAAACCATCTGTGGACGGTCAGTCGGGTGCAGTGCTTCGCGAGCCTGTTTGAAAAAAGTCCGGGCGCGTTCGCCCTGATGGCGCATGAGGGCAATAAAGTTTGCATTGTAGGCTTCAGCCGCCAGGTCTTTTTCAGAATATCCAAACCGGGCAAGTTCATCCTGGGGCAGGTACACCCGTCCGCGTCGGGTGTCTTCTTTCAAATCCCGCATAATGTTGACCATTTGGAGCGCCTTCCCCAGTTTGATCGCATAGTCTCTGGCGCTCGGCTCGCGGTACCCAAAAATCTCAATGCACATCAGGCCGGTCACGCTCGCCACGTGGTAACAATAGCCTTCCAATTCGTCAAATGTGGCATACCGACGCTGGTCCAGATCCATTTCCATGCCATCAATCATGGCTTCAAACAGGTGCTGAGGAATCGGAAACTGGGCGACAGTCCGCTTGATATCACGTCCGAGCTGGGTTGTCGGTGTCTGGCCGCCAAAGCACCTGACAATTTCCTCACGCCAGCGATTGAGATCCTCTCGCGGATCAGTGGCCGGGTGTTCGTCGTCCACGATATCGTCAACCACCCGACAAAAGGCATAAACCGTTTCAATCGCTTCGCGTTTGGGGCGGGGCAGGACCAGAAAGGAGTACAGAAAATTAGTACTCGATTGATGAGTGATGACTTCAGCGGTTTGGTTAGATTGGTCAATGGTCTGAGACATGGCGGCGGTTTAAAAAGCGGGTTTGGCAACCAGAGAACTTCAGAATCGGGGGAGACTCTTCATAGCGGGAGCCAGGCTGTCAAGGCAATTTTGAGTTTCTGCCGGGTGTCAATGACGGGGCGGTTTTGGAATACATTGAATTGATTGCGCCGACAGGCTTCCAAAATGCTCGTTCCTCCGCGCCACGTCAACCGCAATTCCCACCCCAGCCGGCCTCCCACGGCTGAGCACAATGGTTTGCCACGTTCAAACAGGGTTGCGGTTCGATCAGCCAGCGACTGCATCAGGGCAATATATTCCGGCGTATAGCGACCGGCTTTGAGATCCAGCTCAGAGTAGCCAAAACGTTCCATTTCGTCCAACGGGATATAAATCCGATCTTTGGCCAGGTCAACCAGCACGTCCTGCCAAAAGTTGGTGAGTTGCAAGGCAGTGCAAATATCATCTGACCAGCGGGCCAGTTGCTCATCGCGATGCCCAAACAGCAATAAAATCAATCGCCCAACTGGATTGGCTGAACACCGGCTGTAGTCAAGCAAGGCGTCAAAGGTCTGGTGGCGGGACCGCACAATGTCAATCGTAAAGGCGTCGAGCAAGTCGTGAAAAAGCTGGAGTGGTAACCGGTTGACTTTGATTGACTCTGCCAGTGCCAGAAACACCGGGTGGGTTGCCTTCCCGTTGACACAGGCAACAAGTTGCTCGCGCCAGTTTTCCATCAGGCTGAGGCGTTCGGCCTGACTCAAGGTCCCTTCGTCGGCAAAGTCATCCGCTGCCCGGGCAAAGGCATAGACGCTATAGACATGTGGACGGTGCGCCTTTGGGATCAGGAGCGACCCCACCGGAAAGTTTTCATAGTGCCCCAGTGCAACCCGGCGGCAATGTTCAAACGCCTGGTCAAGCGTCCAGGAACGTGAGGCAAGTGACTGATGTGATTCGGTTTCAGTCTGAACCGGTTTGGCTTTGGGGCTCATCGTTGGGTGGTTAAGGTTATGGTTGCCTGATTGATGGTGACGCCGCCAGTGGTGGCACCATTGATGCGGATCGTGTAGGTGCCAATCGGAGCATCGGTTCTGGCCGAAAGCGTCAATCCAGCACTGTTGCCAAGGGTGCTTTCGGGATTAAATACAGCCGTTACACCAGCCGGAAGACCAGTGACACTCAGTGAGACCGCGCCAGTGTAGTTCATCCGGGCCAGATTGATCGAGAAGGATGCGCTCCCACCCAGCGTAATCGTTCGCGAAGACGGTGACACTGAAATTGTCACCGACGCTTGAGGGGCCGCATTGACAATCAACGTCAACGTGGTGCCAGTCACCGTAGCTCCAGAGGCCAGACCGCTCACCGGAATCTGGTAGGTACCGCCAGCAACGGTACCGCCAACCTGCAGCGTGAGTTGTGAGCTGTTTCCCGTGGTACGATCTGGATCAAAACGGGCCGTGACCCCAGCCGGTAAGGTACCAATTCCAAATTTGACCTCACCGTCAAAACTGGTTCGAGTCAATCGAATCGAATATTGAGCCGTGTCTCCGGCTTGAACCGTCTGGCTGACGGGATTGGTGGACAGGGAAACGCTGCCGTTGCCACCTCCATTTCCCGAAACGACCAGAGTGGTGGTGGCGGGACTGATCGTGGCCCCAAAAGCGGTCCCGGAAACCGTCAGAACATAGCTGCCAGGGGTGAGGCTGACGGCAGTGGCAACCGTCAAGGTCGTCGAATTGCCAGTGGTCTTGTCCGGGTTGAAACTGGCCTGTGCCCCGGCGGGTAAGCCAAGCAGCGCAAATCGGACTTCGCCCGTGAAATTGGTGCGAAGCAAATTCACAGCAAAACTGGCGGTCTGCCCGGCCTGAATCGTTCGGGTCTCAGGAGAAACCGAAACCCGCACACTGGCACCGCCACCGCCACTTGAGTTGATGGCCAGTGTCACCGAGGTCGGTGTCACCGAAGTACCCGAGGCAGAACCTGAAATCGTGAGCCTGACCGTCCCAGTCGGGGTACTGGCCGCTGTTGTGACGATTAATTGTGAGGTTGTTCCGGTGGTACTTTCCGGCCGAAAATTCGCCACGGCCCCCGATGGAAGGCCAGATACCGATAACCGGACGTCGCCAGTGAAGCTTGTGCGCTGCAACTCCAAATTATAGGTGGCCGATTGACCGGCATTGATGGTGAGGGAAGCCGGAGTGGCCACAATCCGCACGCCGGACCCGGTTGCAGCTTTCTGGATGGTCAACGTCAACGTGCTCGCCTGAACGGGTGTGTTATCGGCGAGCCCCTTGATTGTTATCCGATATGTACCTTCAGCCACACTGGTGAGTGTGGTGAGGGTCAGATTTGAACTGTTGCCGGTCAACTCAGACGGAGCAAAATCAGCTCGGGCACCGGCTGGCACACCTTCAGCCAGCAATTTGACGGGGCCCACGAAATTCGAGCGGTTCAGGGTAATCTGGAATGTTGCATTTTGCCCCGGAGTAATGGTTTTGGTTGACGGGTTAACCGCAAGTGAAACGCTGCCCGGCTCGGGTCGAGTCACCACCAGCAATCCATCTGTCGTGGCAGTAACACCTGTGGTCAACCCGCTGACACGAATTGGATATTTGCCGGGTTCAACGGTGGCGGCAGTGGCGATGGTCAAGGTTGATTCACCAGCACTCGTCACGTTTGGCAGGAATCGGGCCTGCGTGCCAGCCGGGAGTCCGCTGAGAGACAGAGCAACATTCCCATTAAAATTGGTTCGCAGGATCCGCACTTTGTACTCAACCGTTTGACCTGCCGTTACAGATCGCTCATAGGGTTCGAGTGCCAGTTGGAAAAATGGTGCGCTCACCACATTTACCGTGGTGGTGGCTGAGCCTCCGCGATGTTGAACCGTGATTTGGAGCGGGCCGCTTTCCGGTTGTGGCGGAAGCAGGCATCGAATCCGGGAAGCGTTTTCAACCCGCACGGCATACACAAACTGAGACCCGATTTTAACCTGGGTGTTTGGAATGAAGTTTGACCCGTTAATTGTCAACTCAGTTGTTTGACCGGCTTTGATTTCGTTGATGTTGAGTTCGGAAATTGAAGGTGGCGCACCGAGCGCGACCCGGATAACCTGCTGTTTCCCTGAATCCAGAACATAGGCCGAACCACCGGCCAGGGAAATCCCCGTGGCATTTTGGAAAGTGCCGCTTTGGGCTAAATTACTGACGACAAAGGTTGTATCCTGGAGTTCAACCACCCGGACCGTGTTTCCATCCGTGACATACAAGTTTCCAATCGAGTCAATTTCCACCCCTTGTGGATCGCCAAACGTCACGCTTTGTTTCGGCACATAGGTGTTGGTCCGGGTCAAGACACGAGCACTGGCAATAGTTCCGACCGTGGTGACCTGACCGTCAGGTAAGGCAATCAATCGCACAAGACGGTTTCCGCGGTCTGTCACGACCAGAATACTTTGCTGTGTCCCGCTAACCAGATCTTGCGGCCCATTAAACAGCGCGTTGTTTCCAGTGCCATCCAGAAGCCCTGGCTGGCCAACCGTTCCAGCAAAAACTGAAACTTCAGTTGTGGTGCCGAGCCGAACTTTCCACACGACATGGTTATCAGCATCTGTGACGTAGAGTTCCCCAGGTTGGGCTTCGACGACCCCACGTGGTCCCCAGGAATCGACACTCGCCACTGCCGCCACATCAGCCAGACCAACAACCGTTTCGACAGTTCCGGTGTCACGATTAAAGCGTCGGATTGATTGGCAGTATCAGCCAGATAGACAAACTGGGAATTGTTTCCTAAGCCTAACCCGAGCGGGCCGTTAAACCGCGAGGACGTTAAAGCACCATCAATATTTCCCGGCAGGTCAGCCGCACCGGCAAATTCAGCCAGTGGCTGGCCAACAGGAGCGCTCCGAATGATATGCCGTCGCAGGTCGGTGGCATAAACACGGTTTTGGGAATCAACTTTAATATCACCATCTCCAACAATTCCCGAAGGAATACTCGCCACATCGGTGACCGTCACGACCAGATCTCGGATGGCCTCGCCCGAAGTCAATCGGATCGTCGCGGCCCCGGTTTGAATCCCAGTCACGACTCCGGCCTGATCGACGGTGGCCTGATCGGGTGTGAGGCTTGAATATGTAATCACGGCATCTGGCAGCGGAGCCCCCTGGGCATCCAGCACTTGAGCCCGAAGGGTAACCGTGGTGCCAACATTTACAACCAGTTCGGTTGAGGCATCGAGCTGGATCGTGTCGAGACTTCCAACCGTCAGCCGGATGCTATTTGATTCCAGGCCAGTCGCTGGAATCACTTTTATTTCAAGCACTCCGCTGGTCTGAAAAAATTCAGCCGGAAGATCCTTGATCACGATTTTTTTCCCCGAAGACTTTATTTTGGCAGCCACTGGGGTGGTATTGATGACCACCACCGAACTGGCTTCAAACCCGGTTCCTTTTAACACCACTTTGGCGGGAATCTGGCCAACTGAGGCCCGGTCTGGTTGTATTGAGGTAATGGTGGGTGACTGGCCGGCTACCGATTGGCTCAGACCAAACAGGAACAATAAACACAAACCGATACGGGCGATAACAACTTGGAATGAGTCAGAGCACGGCATAGAAAAACCTGGATTTTTCGGGGATGGCTTCAGGGCTGCATGGTGAGATGAGTTAATGACTGCGTTACACGGGTCTGTGATTATGGTCCAAACCCTTCCAGCCGACAAGGCACTTCTTGTATTGTTGGCGCCAGGTTTGATTCTGAAAGGTGCCCCGGTAACTTATGACTTTTCCAGCACTTGGAAGTTTTGGACTATCAGCCCCGCATCAGGCTGTAAAATTGCAGAGATTTGGACACATCCCTGACTTCCTCGTTGACATAAGTCCAACCTTTAGCTAGTTTTAGCATCTCTTTTCATATTGGGCCTGGGATATTTGGGAAAAGATGCCGGAAGATCCGACTTCTCAGCACCCCATCAGTTCTGAGGTTTTGATCGTCGGTAACGCCATCCCGGTACCTGAACATTAACCCCCAACCCCCTTGATTCAAGGGTTTTGTGAGGAAATTCAATTGAAGAAATTGCTCCTTCCTGAAAAAGGCATCGAAGTTTTGTTTGGTTCCTATGATGAAAACATCAAGTATCTTGAGACCTTACTCAATATCCGTGTTGGCATGCGTGGCAGCGACCTGATGGTGGAGGGAAGCGACGAAGATACACGGTTGGTCGAACAGATTCTGGAAGACTTCATCAGTTTGATGAATGAAGGTGTCACACCTGGCAGCGACGAACTGAAAACGGCCTTTAAACAGATTGCCGATGATCGGACCATGACGCTGCGGACCTATTTCACCAAAACGGTACGATTTAACCCGACCGGGAAGAAAATGGTGTCAGCCCGGTCTACCAACCAGCGGCGCTATCTGGAAGCGATTGATGCCAATGATATTGTATTTGGAATTGGTCCAGCCGGAACAGGAAAGACCTTTTTGGCGGTGGCCATGGCGTTGCAGGCGCTGTGGAACAAACGGGTCACCCGCATTATTTTAACCCGGCCAGCAGTTGAAGCCGGGGAACGGCTTGGCTTTTTGCCTGGAGATTTGCAGGATAAGGTGGATCCCTATCTCCGGCCACTCTATGATGCCCTGTTTGACCTGGCTGAATACGATAAAATTGCCAAGATGCTGGAAAAGCGAATTATTGAGATTGCCCCGCTGGCTTTTATGCGGGGTCGAACCCTGTCAGATGCATTTATCATTTTGGATGAAGCGCAGAATACGACTTCAGAGCAAATGAAAATGTTTTTGACTCGGATTGGTCACAGTTCACGGGCGATCATTACGGGTGACGTGACCCAAATTGACCTTCCCTTCGGAAAAACGTCAGGGCTGATCCAGGTTCAGCAGATCCTGGAGGGAATCGAAGGCATCTCATTTATTAAATTTACCCACCGCGACGTGGTGCGCCACCGACTGGTCCAAATGATCATTCAAGCCTATGACCGGCATACCAAACTGACACAGGATCCGGTTTGAAACAACATTGGGCGAAAGAAAACGGACTGAAGCCTCGCAAACTCGGGGCTGAAAACATTGGGCTGAGGGTTGAAGAAAATGGAACTTCAACCCTCAGCCCGTTTTCTTCAGCCCTCAGCCCGGAGCCCGAGATGTTTCAGCCCGTTTTCTTCAGCCCTCAGCC
>CAZXCE010000442.1:0-7101 GCA_964639175.1 uncultured Clostridia bacterium | reverse complement strand
TGGCCGTGACCATACGGATACGGCCTTCAGCCTCAACAACCTGGCTCGGCTCTACCATATCAAAGGCGACTACCAGCAGGCCGAACCTCTGTACCAGCGTTCCATGACCATCTGGGAAAAGGCATTTCATCCCAATCATCCGCTGGTCGCCAACTGTCTGAACAACCTGGCTTCACTTGCCAAAGCCAAAGGCGATTACCAGCAAGCTGAACAGTTGTACCGGCGGTCTTTGGCCATCCGGGAGGCCCAATTTGGCCCTGACCACCCGGATGTGGCCCAAAGCCTCAACAATCTGGCGGCGCTTTACTGGAAAAAAGATGACTATTCACAAGCCGAACCCCTCAACCAACGGTCTCTGGCCATCCGAGAGACCCGGCTGGGCCCTGACCACCCGCATACAGTTGTAAGCCTCAACAATCTGGCGCTGCTTTACCTTGTCAAAGGGGACATCCCGCAAGCGATTCAATTTCAAATTCGGTGCAACGAGGCGAGCGAGCGAGATTTGAAGGGCAATCTCGCAGCCGGTTCCGAGACCCAAAAGGCCCTTTACCTCAAAAAAACAGCCCATCATACGGATCAAACCATTTCATTCCATCTCCACAATGCACCTCATTCCATTGAAGCCAGGCGGGCTGCCCTGACGGTGGTGCTGCGTCGCAAAGGTCGCGCTCTGGATGCTATGACCACAGCCATTGAGACCCTGCGAAGCCAACAAGTACCTGAGATTCAACAATTGCTTGATTCCTATGCGAGCCTGGCAGCCCAAATCTCGGTCTTGACGCTAAAAGGGCCGGGAACCAAACCAGCGAAAGACCATCTGGTTTACCTGAAAGATTTGGAAGCCCAAAAAGATAAGCTGGAAGCTGAAATCAGCTTCAAAAGTGCAGAATTTAAGGCCCAGGTCACTCCCATCACCCTGGAAAACATTCAAAAACAAATTCCTGCCGATGGAGTGTTGCTCGAATTCGTTTACTACCAACCCACTGACGCCAAAACAAAAACATTGGGGGTCTCCCGACTGGCCGTCTATACCTTGAACCGGGCGGGTGACATCAACTGGGCGGATTTAGGCGAAGCAGCTCCGATTGAACAGGCGGTGTCCGCGTTGCGCACCGTGTTGAGCAAACCTAGAACCAGCCTTATCAAAGTTATCAAACCTGCAGCTCAGGGATTGGACCAGATGGTTATGAAATCAGTGCGCGGGCTGGTTGGAAACGCCAAACATCTTCTGATTTCACCCGATGGTGTATTGAATCTGATTCCGTTTGCGGCACTCATGGATGAGCAAGGCAGGTTTCTCGTGGAGAATTACACCATTACTTATGTGACCAGTGGGCGGGATTTACTTCGACTGGAAGTAAAAATTAGGAATGAGGACCGCCCGCTCGTGATAGCTAACCCGGAATATGGCGAAGGAGTTGGGCCACAGATGAGGGGTAATCCAATTGGTCGGTTAAACCGGCTTCCTGGAACCCAAATTGAGGGAGAACAACTAAAGAACCTCTTTCCGGACGCAAAGTTGAAAATGAAAGGGGGGGCGACAGAAAACGAATTGAAACAGGCCAGGAGGCCAGTACTGGTTCACATCGCAACCCACGGTTATTTTCTGCCGGACGCCAAAGGAGAGTCGGCAGTCAAAGACAGCCCAGAGGTCGAATCAGTTGAAGACCAACAAATCGATATTGAAAAATTGAGAGCCAGCAATCCGCTTTTGCGTTCGTGGTTGTTTTTTACCGGGGCCAACCAGGGAGGCACCGAAGACAACGACGGCGTGATGACGGCCCTCGAAGCCGCCCAGCTCAATCTCTGGGGCACCAAACTGGTCACGCTCTCCGCCTGTGATACTGGCCTTGGCGATGTCAAAAATGGTGATGGCGTCTATGGTCTGCGCCGGGCGCTGGTCCTGGCTGGCAGCGAATCCCAGATGATGAGTCTCTGGTCAGTCTCAGACCAGGCGACACGTGACTTGATGGTAGACTATTACACCCGTCTCAAAGCTGGCGAAGGTCGTTCCCAGGCCCTGCGCAACGTGCAACTCAACATGCTCAAAAACCCACGCCGTCAGCACCCATTTTACTGGGCCTCGTTCATTCAATCGGGTGAATGGGCCAATCTATCCGGAACTCGTTAGCTGTCTCCTGACCACCTCCGCCATGATCCATCAGCCTGTTAAAATGCACATTCCTGGAGTACCCTTTCCCGACAACTATTCAAGAATTTTCTCCAAATTCGTTACCCCACACTCAACTCAAAATTTCTTACTCTGTCCGTTCAAGACCGCCTGCCAGTATCGCGAATGATGGTTGGTCATTCGATCTTTCCACTCTGGAGGTGTGAACAACACTTTCAACCAAAGCTTTCCCCGAGGTCTCTATGCATCAGCGTTTCCTGTCCTGCCAGTGCATTTTCCTCTCGATCCTGTTCATTCTTCCGGTGCCAGTGCCCGGAATACTCTCCCCGGAAAAACCAGGAACCTCCGGGATTGGTATGCTCAGCAGTGTCAGCCGTCAAAATTCCGCAATTCTCATCCGAGAACGCAATCCGGTGGTAAATGAAGGAAATGAGATTTCGCTATCGGCAATCGATTTCTCAGGTCAGCCTGTCACCGGCGTTACCTGGGAATCAGGAAGCCCTGATATTGCTTCGGTGGCCCCCCAAACCGGACGCGTCACTGGGGTGCAGCAGGGGTTTGCCACCATCACAGCCCGTCGGGGAACCGACAGTGTTTCAATTTTTGTCGTCGTGACCCGAGTCGGCAAAGGCGCCGGAGTGAAGATCCAGGGTGATACCCGAACCGATTCCACTGGACGGGTGTACTTGAGCGACCCCCTGGGCAATGTGATCTTTCGAAAACCCAGTCTGACCGCCGCTGCCGTAGTTTTTGCCGGCCAAAAAGGGATGTCAGGGAAAACCGATGGGCCACGGGTCCAGGCGAGGTTTGCCGGACCGACGGCGGTTGCCATGGATAACGCCGCCAAAGGCGGAGTGTATATTGCCGATACGCTCAACCACACTATTCGCAAATTGGATCCATCTGAACAGGTCACCACGGTGCTTGGAAAAGGATCACCGGGAATCAACACCGCCGATGTCACCCCGTTTTCCCAGGCAATGTTCAATGGCCTTCGGGGAGTGGTTTCCGATACTGGCGGAAACCTTTTTATCGCCGACACAGACAACCACGCCATCTTTTATGCCGACTTTGCCCGTCAGGAAGTTCGATTGCTCGCCGGGGAGCCAGGCGTAGCCGGAAAAACCGATGGACGCGGACGACAAGCCCGATTTACCCGTCCAACCGGACTTTCGCTCAGTGCCGACGGGCGAATTGTCGCCGTGGCAGATACTGGCAACAATGTGGTCCGACTGGTCACTCGCGATGGCCAGGTGGTCACGCTTGGAAGACAAGCCGCCGCACGGGAATTTTTGTCAAATTCCGGGAGTGAATTTCAGCCGGCGGCTGAAATCGGGTTTTCCGCCCCCCAGTCGGTCTGTTTCGACCCCGAAGGAGACATTTATGTGGTTGATAGTTCCGGGGCTTTTGTCGTTACTCGCGGAATCGGCCAGGCGCCGCAACTCTTTGCGCTGGCCCAACCCGGTGTCAGTTTTGGCCAGCCAGTCAGCCTGACAGTTCGAGGGACACAAACCTTTGTCCTGGATGCCAACGCTGCAACCGAGGCTGAAGCCATTAAGGTCGTCACGGTTGGAGCCCCCCAAATCCTTTCCCTCAGCCGGAATACCGACCGTCTCGAAGGCGGTTCGGAAGTCGTTATCACCGGCAAAAACTTTGCTCCGGAAAGTCAGGTGATCCTGGGAAGTTCCATCATGGTGGGGGCAACAGTGGAAAATGCCACCACCATTCGATTTCAGGTTCCGCCTCAGGGTGCTCCGGGACAGCGGACGCTCTCGGTAATTACCCGCGGGGGCGTGGCCCAACGGGAATTCACCATCAACGCCAAACCGCTTCAGGAACTGGCGGACGGAGAAATCACCACCATCGCCGGAGGAGTGTTGTATACCGGTGATGGCGGGAGCGCCGAAAACGCCCGGCTGAACCTGCCTGGAGGCCTGGCGGTGGACGCATTGGGCAACCTGCTGGTCGTTGATTCCCTTGACAGTCGGGTGCGACGGGTGGATGCCGCCGGTGTCATCACTTCCATTGCCGGAAACGGAGAGGCTGGGTTTAGTGGGGACGGCGGACCAGCCATTGGTGCCACCCTCGATTCCCCTGAAGGAATTGCCCTCGACCAGGAAGGAAATGTGTTTATTGCTGATGTTTTCAACCACCGGATCCGGCGCGTTGACGCCAGAACCGGAGCCATTTCCACCATCGCGGGAAATGGCACCAGAGGATTTTCAGGCGACCGGGGTCCAGCAACCGCGGCATCCCTCAACCGGCCTGGCGGGGTGGCGGTTGATCTGGCTGGAAATGTGTTTATTGCCGATTCGTTCAATGACCGCGTCCGCCGGGTGGATGCCGTGACCGGAATTATCACCACCATCGCCGGAAACGGAAGATTCGGCTTTTCAGGAGATGGCGGCCCGGCGACCAGCGCGGCCTTGAGAACCCCGTTTGAGGTTATTTTTGATAAAAACCAAAACCTGCTGATTGCCGATGTTGACAACGCCCGGGTCAGGTCGGTGGATGCCACGACCGGCACCATTACCACAATCGCTGGAAATGGCAACTTCCGATTTAGTGGCGACGGAGGAGTAGCCACTTCCGCCGGGGTGGTTCCGTACCGTCTTGCTCTCGACCATCTGGGAAACCTGTTGATTGCTGACATTGATAACGCCCGGATTCGGCGGGTGGACACCAGGACCCGCATCATTTCCACGGTGGCTGGAAACGGCACCTTCGGATTTAGTGGGGATGGAGGTCCGGCCACCAGCGCCAGAATATCCTCACCACACGCCGTAACGGCTGATGGTAGCGGGAATATCTATTTCGCCGATACGGACAACAACCGCATCCGAATGGTGGATTCATCTGGAATAATCACCACAGTCGTTGGGACTACGATTTCCAACGGAGATAACGGCCCCGCCATCAATGCCGACCTGGCCGGCCCATTTGGCTTGACCGTTGACAGGAACAACAACCTGTTGATTGCCGGAGCGTTTGACCACCGCATCCGGAGGGTGGATGCCCTGACCGGTCTGATCTCGACCGTCGCAGGCAACGGGGTTTCAGGATTCGGCGGGGATGGCGGGATGGCAACCAGTGCCAGATTAAATTTTCCCCGCAATATCGCGTTCGATTCGACTGGGAACCTCTATATTGCCGACCAGTTTAATTTTCGGGTGCGGCGGGTGGACACCAACGGTCGAATTTCAACGGTCGCCGGAACCGGCAATTTCGGATTCAACGACGACGATATCCCGGCGACCAGTGCCGAGTTGACAGATATTTCAGCCGTGGCTCTGGATGCCGCTGGCAATCTCTTGATTGTGGATACGTCCTCAAATCTGCTCCGGCGGGTTGATGCCGCCACGGGACGAATCTCCACTCTTGCCGGCGATGGAAGCGCCTCATTTTCCGGAGATGGCGGCCCATCGCAAAACGCCACCCTCGACTTTTTTCTCTTTGGGGGCGTTGCCGTGGATTCCACCGGAAACATTTTTATTGCGGATTCGGGCAATAACCGAATCCGGCGCATTGACGGTCAAACTGGAATCATCACCACGGTCGCCGGAAACGGCCTGGAAAAATTTGGTGGCGATGGGGGGCCAGCCATCAACGCCAGCCTTGGCTCACCACGGGGAGTGTTTGTTGATGGCAACAACAATCTGTTGATTGTGGATACCTTTAACAATCGCATCCGGCGTCTGGATACCAAAACCGGAATCATTACCACGGTTGCTGGGAACGGTGGTGTCGGATACGGTGGCGACGGAGAGTCTGCGATCAGTGCCAGTCTCTCTAAACCCAATGGCGTCGTCATTGACAAATCAGGCAATCTGTTGATTGGAGACACATTTAACAACTGTATCCGGGCCGTGAAAGGATTTACCAGGCTCGGCACCGTGGTGGACTTTGGGGTAACCGCCAGTCCGTCTTCACAAACGGTGGCAAGCGGAGAATCAACTTCATTCACGGTTATGGTGCCGGGGATCAATGGATTTTCCCAGCCGGTCGGATTGAGTGCAGCGATTAATCCGCCGAACCCCAATGTGTCGGTCAGTTTTTCAACTGGAACGGTCACTCCCGGAGGGACAGCCACCTTGACGGTTTCGACCACCAGTTTAACTCCAACCGGGACCTATGCCGTAAAGGTGACAGGTACGGCCAGCTCCCAAATCCACGGCCAGACCGTGATCGTGAATGTGATTTCCACAAATTCGGCGCCAAGCCTGGCCCCACTTGCCGATCAGACCGTTCAGGCCGGCGAAGTGCGCATGATCCCCGTCTCAGCCTCCGATCCTGACGGAGATTCTGGATTGACGCTGTCTCTGGCGGCTTCCCCGACCTATGTCACGCTCACCGATAGCGGCAATGGCGTGGGAATCATTCGGATAGCACCCACTGCCAGCGAAACACAAAGCGGACAGATCGTGGTTCAGGTAAAAGATTCCGGCGGGCTCGTCGCGCAAACTTCATTCCAGGTAACGGTTCAGACCGGAGGCGGAGCCTTGATTACCAATGCCACCTATGCGTCGCCCCAGTTGGTGATTACCGGAAGTGGATTTGGCACGTCAGGGGCGATGGTAACGATCAACGGTCAGGACGTGAGCAAATTCATCAAAAGTCAGAACGCGACCACCATCACGCTCAAGGGGAAACCGAAAAAACTCAAGCTTCAATCTGGCGTCAACCAGATCATCGTTACAATTGGCGGAGTCAAATCAAACACTTTTGTCCTGACAATTTAGGGACCCGGAAGAAAATACAATCCCACTGAAATCAGGTTCAGGGTTCTTCGAAGGGATGAGGGATGAGGGATGAAAAAATCACCTTGTCACCTTGTCATTCGGTCACCTTGTCAGGGTTCAGGGTCATGAGCGCCAGGATAAGGAAACCCAGCCGCTTGCGCTCCAGCAGGAGCAGTTACCTGTTATTTTGGCGCTTATGACCCTGAACCCTGAACCCTGAACCCTGAACCC
>CAZXCE010000441.1:0-7103 GCA_964639175.1 uncultured Clostridia bacterium | reverse complement strand
CATTCTCAATTCTTCATTCTTCATTCTTCATTCTTCATTCTTCATTCTTCATTCTGCCGTTCCTGATTTGAACTGCGGTGAGCATTGGTTTGGATATTCTCAACCCCAATCTTTTCAAAGAGTTTACGTTTGACCATCGAGTCATAAATTTTCCACTTGGCACGCATAAACTCGTCGTCATAGGTGCCCGATAGAAAACCAATCGGGATTTCAAACCCTCCCGCTTCGTATTTCCCTCCCCCGTAAAAATTCCCCTGCGTGTCTTTTCCGAGAGCTGATTTGAGAAAAGTATCTGGATTCAGAGTGACTTTTGAAGTACGCAAACTCCCGATAATCACCTCGCGTTCGCCTTCTTTGGTAATGATGCCGTATACCACTGCCGTGTGGATATTTTCCTCAGTCAGCAAAAAATCAGCCGCTTGCGGAATCGCATCGCGATCTTCATAGCGGACATACCCAACACCGGCAATGCTGTAATTATCACGTACAATTCGACTTTCAAGCGCAGCTTTAATCACGTCAATGACTCGCTTGGAACGCTTCACATTCAAAATGGCGCTCAACAGAGATTGATCAACAAAGTTGGAAAGGTAGCCAGCCGCCCAAAAGTCAGCGTCTCGGGCCCGAATCATGCCGTTGGTCTCGCTTCGGACCGCGTGCATGAGCGCTGTCGCCAACCGGACATGCTGCGGGTTTGATTTTTCAAACGCGATGGGTGAATCCTTGAGATATTCGGTGTAAATGGTGGCCGTGGCTCCGACTTTGCGCAAATCAGTAAATGGGGCTTCGATAATGCCCTGCCGTTCGTGGTGATCAACAATCACGAGCGGTTTGACGCCGGCCTCTTTGAGTTTACCAGTCAGCCCCGTAGTGGTGCCCTGGTTATCGACAAAAACACTGGCCTGGTACTGTCCTAACTCCAGGTTTTCGTCATAGTCCAGCAATTCAATATGGAGTAATTGCACCAGCGCCAGGTTCTCCTGATGGCTGATAAATCCGTCATAGACAATATCAACCGTGATTCCAAATTCAGCCGAGAGCATCTGATGGGCCAGGGCAGAGGCAATCGCATCCGGATCTGGAAAATTTTGAATCGCGACAATGTGTCGCTCGCCACGATGCTGAGCTAACAGGTCCATCAGTTCTTTTGCTGAAGACATTTTTTCGGGTATCAGTCGCCCGTCACGGGCGTCTTTGACTGGCCGCTCACGATCTGGCGTTGAAGATTCATTTCCATTGATTTCAGTCAGTTGGGCTTTTTCCTTTGGCATATGTCACCTGTATTTGGTGAAGATTCAGAGTTTAATTTCTGAAAATCAAGGCAGCCTGATTTACAGATCCGACTTTCTGGTTGGAAAGAGAGACTTTCTTTCTGATCAGAGGATGCTAGAATGCGCGGCTTTTATCCCCGCCCCTTGTCAGGACACGTCATCAAGCCTATGGAATTCCTCTCTTCGTTAATTGATCTGATTTTACACTTAAACAAGCACCTGGACGAATTGGTGAGCCAGTATGGGTTCTGGACCTATGGTATTTTGTTTCTGATTATTTTTCTGGAAACGGGTCTGGTGGTCACGCCATTTCTACCAGGCGATTCACTTTTGTTTGCCGTCGGGGCACTGGCGGCTTCCAGTCAGGTACTGGATGTGAATTTCTTGTTTGTCCTGTTGAGTATCGGTGCGATTTTGGGTGATACCGTAAATTATGGAATCGGCCACCAGATTGGCCCTAAGGTATTTCGCCAGGAAAATTCACGCCTGTTTAACAAAGCTCACCTTGAACGAACCCATCGGTTTTATGAAAAATATGGGGGCAAGACCATCATTATAGCGCGCTTTATCCCAATTATCCGCACCTTTGCCCCGTTTGTCGCAGGCATTGGCAGCATGACCTATGGCCGATTTCTGGTGTACAACGTGGTTGGAGGGCTTTTGTGGATTGGCCTATTGCTCTATGCAGGCTATTTCTTTGGGAATGTTCCGTTTGTGAAGAAAAACTTCTCGCTGGTCATCATTGTGATTGTTATTTTGTCAGTGCTGCCAGCCGTTTTTGAAATCTGGATGCAGCGACGTGGCAACCACAAAAATGATTGATCGTAAGAAACGCCAGGTCAATTTCTCAAGCTCACGTACCTGAAGATTTCCAGTTATTCAATCCTGGCCTTTTTTCTATTCAGTTTGAGTTGCGTCTCCGCTTTGTCAGGCCGTAAAATCCCAGGAAGTAAACCTAACCTGGGATTACACAACAACTGTCAAACACAAAAATTCCTTTATTTTCAATACTTTCACTAAAAGATACACCGCTTGAAAATATCAGGTGAATACAATGGAAGATGGAACAGTTGAGTTGATTGAACGGCCAAAGTTTTTAGAGATCAAATATTTCGGGCCAGTTGAAGAAAAAACGATGTTCCAACTGGTGCATTTGATCAAAGAAGAGTCTCAAAAAAGAAATACCTGCAGTATTTTGATTGATTTGACTGGCAGTATTGGGAATATAGACTCATCAACCAGATTCAAAACTGGTTTCTATCTGGCTGAGCACTTAGGTTCGCTTTTTCGGCTTGGTGTTGTTGCAGATAAAGAACGTACCAACATGATTGCGAAAACGGTTGCGGCAACCCGAGGTGTGAATATTTTTGTACATCATGAGAAATCAAAAGTTGAAAAATGGCTTTTACACATATAAGCCATTTATTTTCAATAAATTCCTCATTCAAAGTCACGAACAGGTAGACTCATCACTTCCTGACATTTTCGTGTTAAGCCCCGCTCACTTTCTTCACCTGTAAAAATCCGCTACTGAAATCACGTCGAATTTCATATCTGGTCCGCACAGGCTGGTTTTGCTTATTGAGCAACGACACAGTAAATTCGGTCCGGCCATCACCAACCTGATACAAAATCGGATATGTACCGCGGACGTCTGGTTCGCGATAGATGCTGGTGTATTCCTCTTGCTTTGGATCCCATTCGACAATGTAAATCCGATCAAAGTCAATTGAGTTATCGCGGTTGAAGGTGCTTTTGTCGAGAACAATATAATTGGTTTGCAGCACGCCGTCTTTGTCCTTGGTGCTCCCAATCGGAACGCATCCTGTGACGCGTCGGCCCGAACCAACCAAACTGGGAAGGGGCTCAGGCGCAATTAACTCCATCGCCGGCCCATATATCCAGCCACCTGGAAAAATGGATTCTTTCGGAAACCGAACCAGATACCAGTCAACAAACCGGGTATCAGCATCATCGTCATCAGGCTGGTCAGCCGCATCATCTGAGTTGGATTTCACCAGTTTTTCCTCAACTCGCAGATGTTTGATGACATCAAAGGCGGTTTCACTGCGCAGCAACACCACCACTTCAGCGTCCCGGTTGGCAGACAGACGAAGATTGGATTGAACTTTGAGTTTTCCCTGGATTTGGGTAGGCAGGTTTTCGCCCTCTTTCTGGAGCAATTCCTGACATCTGGCCAGGATTTTTTGACTCACGATATGCCGACTTTCAATCCAACCATATTGTTTGCGGCCCTGGGGGTTTTGGAAACGGATTTTGACATAATCAATTCCGTTCGCGTTGATGCGGTCAGAGATATCGAGCCGATCTCCTTTTTTTACCTGCCCCAGTTTGGTGTGAATCAACGCCGTTGAGCTGATGACCTCGACCTTGTCAGCAATGACGACCCCCTCATCAATTTTCTCTTCAAAATCCAGACAACCAGCCTGAATGACTAGAAAAAAAAACAGAATGCTCATCGTGCAGATGTGGCGAAGTTTCATGCGTCTTCTCATTTGAACTGGGATAAAAGTGGCGGAGACCAGATGCGTGCAGGCTGGCAACCCCTTATAACACGGGATTGTCCAGTGAGACAAATTTCGATCAGGGAAAAATCAAATGGACTGACAACAACTGCGGGCAATCACGTGCCCTTCGGGTACTGGGAGAGCCAGTTAAACCGTAATAAAAGCTGAGCTTCTGCATTTTGACTTGATCCACTCAATCGCAGACTGCTACAGTTTGGACTTTCTTTTGGTCCAGGGGGTATCCTGCCTGCCTTTCATCCATATCAACACCTGTTCAGTTTTTTCCGATGCCCGCGCTCGCCCTGGTGAGTCTGTCGTGTTTGGGTCCTCAGCCACCTGCCCCCTCACAAGGAAACACCAGCACTAGGCCAAATCAAATTTACCCGCTTTTTCCAAAACCAAGCTGGCGTCAGACCAGTCTATAGTCGCACTTTGCGCCAAGCGTCACTGCTTTTCATAACAAACAAATCCAACGCTTTTGCTGTGGGCCCGCTGTGGCCTGCTTTGCTCGATCCAAAGAGGAAATTGCCCATGTACCATCGTACCCGACGCACGGTCTACGTCGTGCTCCTGCTTGTTGCCATTTGTGGAGCAGTCCTGGTGAACCCGTTTGGGAATACCACTGCCTCCAAACCACAATCCCAAAGACAAAAACCGACATCTTCGGCTTCCCTTCCAGGCCAGCAACCATCAACCAATCAAGCCCAGAACTCAATCTGGCCATCGCTGGAAAAACAACTGGTCAATGCGCGTGCTCCGAAAGGAAGTGCCCTGGAACGACTGATCCGGGAAAATCAGGATTTTGCCGAACTCGACCCGTCTGAAGTCAATGACACTCTTCGAGTTCCGTTGTTTTTGCGCGTGATCTGGCGCAAAGCCCATCCGGAAAGCCGCCAACTGGCGAATGACCCAACGAAAGGCTACCCGTTTGTGCTGAAGGAAGTGTTTGAATGGATGCAATCTCACCCAGATTTGCTCCCTGGCACTCCAGAGCCGCCAGTCGCCCCATCGGACGAAGTACGGGCGCCAGTGATCGGCACCAACTTGCGAATCTCTGGCTCGCAATCTGTTCCACAAAGCGAATCAGACATCCGAATCAATTTCTTTGATCCAACCAAAGTGATTGCGGCTTCCAACAATATTGGCGGCAGCGGCATGCAGAGCCAGTTTTATTCAACGAACAGTGGTGCGACCTGGGGACAAACCAGCCTCAGCCTGTTTTCAGGTGATTCGTTCCACTCTGACCCAACCGTGGACTGGACCTCAGATGGTCGTGCCTGGTCAACCACGCTGGGCATTAATGGTGCGGGAACTCAACTTCGAGGTCGCAGCTATGTTTCGACCAACAATGGGGCAAGCTGGGCCCAGGACGGAACATTTAGCGGTTCCCAAACCTCGGTTGACAAACAAATGGTGTGGATTGACCACAGCAGTTCCTCTTCGTTCCAAAACAATCAGTATGCCATCTGGCACAACGGCGCGCCGGTGTATATGAGCCGCCGTGTCAGCAGTTGGGGCAGCCCGATCCAGGTCAGTGGCAGTGAAACAACCGGCACCGGCATTGGATCAGACGTCAAAACCAATGCGTTTGGCGATGTTTTTGGTTTCTGGCCAGATACGGGCAGTCGGGGTATTTACATGGTGAAATCCACCAATGGTGGAAGTTCCTATGGTTCTCCGATTCAAGTTGCCACTACCTTTGACAGCTATGATATTGGGGTTCCATCATTTAACAATCGGCGGGTGTTGATTTATGTCACTGGCGGGGCCTACCGGACAGCGGTCAAAAACAATGTGTATGCAATTTGGGCCGACCTGGATGCCTCCGGGTCTGAACCGGGATCAAATGCCTCTTCAGCTCGCAAGACCCGAATCTGGTTTTCACGGTCAACCAATGGCGGAACGAGCTGGTCAGCCAAAGCCATGATCAACAACCAGGCAGGATTAAACGATCAACATAACCCCTGGATGGCCATTGATGAAACCAATGGCACTATCGGGGTGATCTATTACGACACCGTGGGTGATTCAACACGTCGGACGGTCAATGTTTGGTACCAATCATCTTATGATGATGGCGTCACCTGGGAAACCCCAGTCAAGGTCACCACCGCCGCCACTGATGAAACAATTAGTGGCGCCGATTCCGGCAACCAGTTTGGCGATTACAACGGCATGTCGGGATATGCAGGAACATTTTTCCCAAGCTGGACAGACCGCCGCAGTGGTGGTCGTGAAGAAATTTGGACTGCCAAAATCACTGACAACGCGGTTCCATCACCGTCTGTGATTGCGGCTGGCTCCAGCATCACCAACGGAAATTGTGGAAGCCCCGCGACAACCGCGATTGACCCAGGTGAAACGGTGACGGTTGCGTTCTCCTTGCAAAACGTGGGCAGTGCCAATACCGGCGCCAATACCACGGCGACGCTGCGAGCAACTGGCGGTGTAACCCTTCCAAGCGCAGCTCAAAACTATGGGCAATTAACCAGTGGCGGTGGCGCTGTCAGTCGCTCATTTACCTTCACAGCGAGCGGAAACTGCGGTGATACCATCACTGCAACATTTGATGTCACTGACGGAACCTATACCACAACCGTCACTTATCAATTTGTACTGGGCGGCGGCGCACTCAATACCATCTTCAGCCAGAACTTTGATGGTGTGACAGCACCAGCACTGCCATCAGGTTGGACCACCTCAGTCCTTACCGGATCAGTTGCGGGATGGGCCACCACCACGACCAACCCCGATACAGCGGCAAATACCACATTTACCAACGGTATCACCACAACGGCTTCAAATGCGTTGATTTCACCATCCATTGCGCTCCCGGCTGGTAGCACAGGAGTCACATTGAGCTTCCGCCACGCGTGGAACTTTGAATCCTCATGGGATGGCGGGGTGCTTGAAATCAGCACCAACAGCGGTTCAACCTGGACCGATGCCGTGACCCTTGGAGCCACCTTCTCGGCTGGCGGGTATTCGGCCACGTTAAACAGCTCTCCCAATCCATTGAGTGGACGGCAAGCCTGGAATGGTTCCCAAAGCGGCTTTGTCACCACGACGGCAACGCTTCCAGCGAGCCTCAATGGTCAATCCATCCAACTGCGCTGGCGCGGGGGCTGGGACGACTCAACCGCCAATACCAGCCCGAACTGGCGTGTGGATACCGTCTCAATCTCAACACCGTCTTGTTCATCGTGCTCAAGCTGCCCGACGATCAATGGCACGGTTAGCGGAACGGCGACCATCTGCTCTGGCAGCAGCACCAATGTCACTGTCACCGTGAGCGGCGGCACCG
>CAZXCE010000440.1:0-7111 GCA_964639175.1 uncultured Clostridia bacterium | reverse complement strand
GGTAAGATAATCTGAACTTTTTTCTTCATTCTTCATTCTTCATTCTTCATTTCGCTCAGTCTCCCGTATTTGGCTGAGCCTGGCCAACCGGCAGATGTGGCCGGCGCGAAGGGTCTTCGACCAGTTGTGCCGATGGACGGTCCACAAAGTACCGGAACACAAACCAGCCGAGTGCAAACACACCGACTGAAAACAGCGTGTCTCCGATTACGCGCAACCACCGGAGTTTATCCATCAGGCCGGTTTGCAGAAATTCCGCCGAACGTGCATACCACGTGCCCTGTTCAATCGCCGCCCAGGTCTGGAGCAAACCAATCGGAAGCAAACTCAACACCACCATCAACACCAGTCCCAGATTGATTGACCAGAAGGCTACCGCCAGCGATTTGGTATGCCAGATTTTTTCCGGCTGATAGGCCCGCAGGCAGAACAGCATCAAGCCAATTCCCAGCATTCCATAAACCCCAAACAGCGCCGTGTGACCGTGAACTGGCGTTAAGTTCAATCCCTGCATATAGTACAGCGCAACTGGCGGATTGATCAGGAAGCCAAACAACCCGGCACCGACCAGATTCCAGAATGCCACGCCGACAAAGAAGTAAATCACCCAGCGATAGGCGGCGAGCCATTCAGCCGCTTTTGACAATCGGAGGTTTTCCCAGGCTTCAAAACCGACCAGCACCAGCGGCACGATTTCCAGCGCGCTAAAGGTCGCCCCCAGGGCCAGCACCATCGTTGGCGTTCCAGTAAAGTACAGATGGTGGAACGTCCCGATGATGCCTCCGGTCAAATAGATGATGGTTGAAAACAGCACGGCTTTGGTGGCGGTTTTCATTGATAACAATTGAAGCCGGGTAAACAGAAACGCAATCACGACCGTGGCAAAGACTTCAAAAAAGCCTTCGACCCACAGGTGAACCACCCACCAGCGCCAGTATTCGGCCCGCACGATATGGCTGTGTTTGCCATACATCAACCCGGCGCTGTAAAAGAGCGGAATCGCAATGCTCGCAATCACAAACAGCGTCAGCAGCGATTTGCTTTCTTTGGCTGCCAGCAACCCGGGTTTAATCGCACGCCAGACCAGCCACAACCAGAACACCATTCCGCCCAGGAGCGCAACCTGCCAGAACCGCCCAAGATCAACGTATTCATAGCCTTGCGTTCCAAACCAGAACCACAATTCACCTAACTTTTGATGCACCCCCAAAAGTTCTCCGATGAGCGAACCGCCGACCACGAAAATGAGCGCCCCAAACAGAATGTCAACACCGAGCTTCTGTCCTTTGGGTTCGCTGCCGCCAATCGCCGGCGCCACAAACAATCCGGTCGCCAGCCACGAGGTCGCAATCCAGAACAACCCAATCTGGAGATGCCAGATCCGGGCCACCGAATACGGCAAATATTTGGCCAGTGGAATGCCATAAAAGCCGTTGCCTTCGACACCGTAGTGCGCCGTAATGGCCCCCATAATCACCTGAACCACAATCAGGGCCGTGACAATAATGAAATATTTCATTGTGGCACGTTGTGAAGGCGTCACGTTCATGCCAAGCAACGGGTCACGGAGTGGTATTTCGTTTGATTCAGATTCCTTTTTCTCTGAACCCATATACCAGACCAGCGCGCCAATCCCGGCCAGTAGTAAAATGACGCTAAAAATGCTCCACATCACGGCACTGGCGGTCGGTACATTGCCAATCAATGGTTCGTGTGGCCAGTTGTTGGTGTAAGTAATGGCTTCGCCCGGACGATTGGTCGCACACACCCACGACGTCCACCAGAAGAACGTACTCATTTCCCTGCCCCTGGTCGCATCGGTCAGCGCGCCGGGCGGAATGGCGTAGGCGTCTTTGCCACTGGCGAAAATACCTTTGTAGTGCTGGGACAACACAGTGAAGGCTTCGGCCCGAACCCGACTCACCGTGATTTGCTGTTTAACTGGATCATAGGTATTGGTTCGGAGTTCCTGCTTGAGTCGTTCACGAAATGCCGCCTGTTGTTCGGCTGACAAACTGGCATAATCAGTTCCATTGGCTTCCTGTGACCAGCGATTGAGAATGTATTCGGCCTCACGGTGCAGCCAGTCGGCTGACCAGTCGGGTGCCACATAGGCCCCATGTCCAAAAATCGAGCCAATTGATTGTCCGCCAAGCGATTGCCAGACAGCCTGCCCGCGCTGGATTTCTCCGGGAGCGATGACTTCCTGGCCATCAACCGAGACAACGCGAATCGGAATCGGCGGTGCTTCGGAAATGGTTTTGTATCCGACACCACCCAGTACCGCGAACGAAATCGCCACGACACAGCCAAGCGTGATCCAAAGCTTTTTATGGTTCATAGTGTGTCCCTCATTCATCATTCACAATTCGAAATTTCTGTTGTGAACACAGTAGAGACTCTTCGAACAAAAATCGGTGACCTAAGTCACACCCTTTGGAGTAATTCCAGTTTGTAGTCAGTAGTCAGTAGATCACCAAGTCTATTTGATTGAAGTACTTAACCGTATTCTAATGCAAGAATCCTATTCCAAAATGGTATCAAAACAATGATCCAAACTTTGACCTTTTCCGAAAGCGGCGCCTCTCACATCAATGAAGACGCGGTTTCCCTCAAACCCCATCCATCTGATTCCAGAATCTGGCTTTGCGCGCTGGCTGATGGGCAAGGTGGACGAAGTGGAGGTTTTGCAGCCGCAAATCTGGCTGTTTCTCACAGTATCACCAGCGCCAGAGCGCTTTCAGCCAACCAGCTTGCCGACTGCTCCGCCTGGGAAAGAGTTGCTCGCCAGGCAGATATCACCGTTCAGAATGACCCGCAGGCCGGATTGACCACTCTGGTCTGCCTGTCCATCTCTACAGACCAGGTGTGCGGCGTTTCGTCAGGAGATAGCGCGGCATTGCTCTTGATGAATGGGAAATCAATGATTCTGACTGAAAAACAGGCGAAAAATCCGCCGGTCGGATCTGGTGCGGCGATATTCCGGTGTTTTTCTTCGCCGCTGGTTGTTCCCTGGAAACTGATGGTTATGTCCGATGGTGTGTGGAAATATCTCGGCTGGGAACGATTGATTACACTTTCGCAACGAAGCAATGGGAACGATTTGATTTCAAACTTGACTGACACGGTACGGTCGCTTCATCGGGGACATTTTCCTGACGATTTCACGGTTGCAGTGCTTCAAAAACTGACGGCATAATCCAAACCGGGCCTGGGTCTCGTCCTGGCTGGGACCGTGGGCTTCGCACCACGGCCATTAAACAACGACACCCTTCGGGCCTAAAACCCTTATCCTGGCACTTATTAGCTCACTTCCCTGGGGACTCTGTGGGAGCATGGTAGACTACGCCACTCACAACCATATCGGGAAAATTGTATTTCCCCCCAACCCTGAACCCCAAACCCTGATTGGTCTTCATGACTCCTGCTTTTGTTTTGACGCTCCTGACAACTGGTTTTTTCCTGGTTTCGCTTCTTTTTCTGGCCACAAGAAAACCGGGATATTCCCACCTTCGCCACACGATCAGCGAACTTGGCGAAGTCGGCGCCCCCGACCAGCGACTGGTCGCCTTTGGGGTGTTTCTCCCGATTGGGGCGCTCTTGCTCACGGCGGCGTTTCTGATGCGCTCCAGTGAACCACGTTCCCTGCTGGCTCTGTGTATTGGGATTGGCTATGTCGTTGCCGTGTTTTTCCCCTGCGACCCTGGGTCGCCTGTAACAGGAACAACGCGTCAGTCGGTTCATAATCTCGGAGGCGCCGTCGAATACATTGGTGGCGCCTTTGCCTTATGGAAAATCAGCGAACACCTTGGCCAGCCATTCCAAATAGCTGCTGTCATTGTCGGCGCCGCTGCCATTTTGCTGTCAGTTCCTGAAGTCGGCCCCCTGCGCGGACTCATCCAGCGTCTGGCTGAAGCCTGTCTCTTTGGCGGACTCCTGTGGAGTGCGGCGGCTTGACACCACTTTGGCAGAAAGTGGCTTGACACTTTCAGCAGTCTGGAAAATAAAGCGATACAGCGGCGTCAAGCCGCTGCACTCCACATCTGTAAAGGGTGACTATGGCTTTCTGGATCAAAGCAGTTCTTGCCGCCTGTGTGTGTTTGATCGGATTTCACTTCTTCAATAATCTGCCGGTGCTTGCCCAATCCGGCGGCGCCACAACCGGAGAAATCATTGGAAAAGTCACCGATACCCAGGGAAATAATCTGGGTGGCGTCTCGATTTTGGCTCGCCAGTTTGAAACCGGGTTTACTCGACAGATTCAAACGGCAGAAAGTGGAGAGTACGCCCTGTTGCGACTGCCGCCCGGTCAATATGAAATCAAAGCTGAAAGCGATGGGTTTGCCACCAAAACTTCGCGACTCACGCTGGCAATTGGAACTACCGGTCTGGTGATCTTTCAACTGACACCAGCCGGAACGAACGAAGTGATTGAAGTTCGAGCCAGTGATGCTGACTTTCTCGGCGAAAAGACCGAAAGCAGCAGCGTGATCAATCGTCAGCAAATTGATGGCCTGCCAATCAATCAGCGGAATTTTCTCGACTTTGCCCAGACCACGGCCCGGGCAGTCCCTGACCCAATCGGAGGCCAGGGAGTGCTCGCCACCTCAGGGATTTCGTTCAACGGTCAGCTCGCACGCTTCAACAACGTTTCAATTGATGGACTCGACAACAATGACCGGGTTTCGGGCGCCGTACGAACCACCTTTAGTCAGGAAGCCGTTCAGGAGTTTCAGGTGGTTTCCGATGGTTTTTCCGCTGAGTTTGGACGGGCCACCGGTGGGATTATCAACATTATCACCCGTACCGGGAGCAATGAGTTTCACGGCAATCTGTTTTACTTTAACCGCAACGACACCATCAGTGCGCGTGATGCCTTCACGGCAACCAAAGCGCCTTTTTCTCAATATCAATATGGGGCCACCTTCGGCGGGCCGCTTCGCCGGGATCGGTCATCATTTTTCACATCGTTTGAGCGACTCAATATCCAGCAAAACAACATTGTCACCATTCCAAATGGAATCGTGAGTGCCGCTGCAGGCGCCGGATATGCATTTCAAAATGGCCCAGTTCCCTTTTCAGTTGGCCGGACGGCCCTGCTGGCCCGGGTGGATACCCAGCTTTCATCGCAGGATACTTTTTGGGTTCGCTACAACGGCGGATTTGCATCAGATGGTTCCTATGAACGCTTTGGCGGCCTGATTGCCCAATCCAGCGGCGGTCTACTGGATTTAAATGAACACACGGTCGCCGTTGGAAATCTCTATGCCAGCAGCGCCCATAACTATGTCAATGAAACCCGATTTCTCTATAGCCATCGCGACCAATCCATTGAACCACTTGACCGGAGTCCTCACGTCCAATCTTCCAGCCTGGCTGGACTGGTTGAATTTGGCCGCAGTACCTTGCTGCCCAATACCCGAAAAGAACACATTTTCCACCTGGCAGACACGGTCACATTGACGCGTGGAAATCAGACCCTGAAATTTGGCGGAGACCTTCAGTTCTTTCACCAACCCGAAGCCACAATTCCGTTGCTGGTCGGCGGGTTGATGCGCTTCACCGGTCTGGACTTAGCTGCCTTGATTGGAAATCGAAACCTGCCATTTATCACTGAACTTCAAACACTGGATCCACGCTTACGAACTCCGGCCCAAATCCTGGCTCTCCAGCAATTGTCACAAACACTTCCGCAAACCCTTCCGAATTTTCCCAAAAATGTCCCGCTTGACCGACTCCCGCTCCCGCTGGTGTATATTCAGTCGTTTGGGAATCCCAATGTGAGCGGACTTGGAACCCGTTCGGCATCGGCCTTTATTGAAGACGAAATCAAAGTCACACCATCATTTTTGGTGCGGCTTGGCGCCCGTTATGATTGGAATCAGGTTCTCGGAATTGACGCCACCAACGGCAATTTCAGTCCTCGGATTGGGCTTTCCTGGCAACCAACTCAGCTTCGTCAAGTAACCCTTCGGGCCGGATATGGAATCTTTGTGATTGGACCGCTGGCAGCCAATGCCGGGGCAGCGAAACTGGCGGCGGACAAACGGCTTGATGTTCAAGGCATCCCCTTCCCGTTCTCGGTTTTACCTCTGGCAACCCCAGAGCGACGAATTCCTGAAGGTGCCACACCTCCGCCGGATCGGCCATTTATTCCACAACTTGGAACAATAGCGACCTTTCAGCCTGACCTGAAGAATAGCTACTCTCACCAGGCCAATCTCACCTTGACCTATGCCCTCACCACCACACTCAATCTGTCTGCCGGATATAGTTTTGTGCGAGGGATCAGGCAAAGCTCAGTTCGAAATATCAACCCGGTGGTTCGCCCACGACCAAACCAGCTTGAAGCCTTTATTGATGGCCGTGTTGATCCAACCCAGGGAAGCATCCTGGAAACCGAATCGGCGTTTGATAGTTACTATCACGGGGTCACGCTTGGCCTCGAAAAGCGGTTTGCCAGTCGGTTCAGCTTCCTGAGTCATTACACATTTTCAAAATCAATTGATAATTTCGACGATATCTTCATTGGCGAGAATGAAACCAATGATCCGCTCCAACCGGGGCTGGAACGCGGGTTGTCATCCCAGGATGCACGTCACCGGCTTGTGATCAGTGGGTTGTGGAACCTGGATTACACCACCAACCCGATCTTGAAGGATTTTCAACTGTCCGGAATTTTAAATCTCAAATCCGGCTCACCTTACAACTTGCTGTCAGCCGTTGATATTAACGGCAATGGTGATTTCCCGATTGGCGACCGTCCGCTTGGCATTGCCCGAAATGCGGGGATGTTGCCCGGATTTGCCGGGTTTGACCTGCGACTGACCCGAAAATTCTCAATTGGTGAGCGAGTTCGAATTGAAGCTCTGGTTGAATCGTTTAACCTGTTTAATCGCACCAACATCAGCGAAATCAACCGGATCTTTCAGCCAAATCCGCAGCGACAGTTCATCCTGCCGTCGCAGGAAAATGGTCGTTATATTGCCCCGCCTGAACGGTTTCGTAATGCGTTTGCCCCCCGGCAGTTTCAATTCGGAATCAGAGTCAGCTACTGAGAACCAGGGTATGATTTCAAATGACCAGTTATTCGCTCAAATTTTGAATGGTT
>CAZXCE010000439.1:0-7117 GCA_964639175.1 uncultured Clostridia bacterium | reverse complement strand
GTGCCATCGCAATTTCAGCAACTTCGAGTGGCTTCACTTCCCCAGTCATAGGAAACAAAACCTGTTGAGCTAATTCTTCGGGTTCACTCTCGCTGAGAGTTTTATAAAAACCTAATGCCTGTTGCCGGAATGTTTTTAACCTTTGCACTTGATCCCTGAAATGAAAAGTTACCTGATCAGAACGAGATTTTAAAATGATCGTCGCGGATTCAACCTCCTCGCCAGTTCGTTTTTTTTCGGCCAAGGTACTCAATTCAGGGATGTTCCCAAGTATGGGATCCATTACCACCCCAAGAACTGTTCCAACTGGAACCAAAATATCAAACACCGTGAATATCCGTTCAAAAGACACTGGGGTATCAACATTTTGTAAAACAAAGTCAATGTCTTCAATAGTTATGTCTTCTCGGACTAACGTGACCGAATCCATGGTTGAGAATACATTGCCTCGTGTAAGTCCACGGAAAACCGTATCAATCGTGGCAATATCATCATTCGACATCACGGGCGGAATCGGGAATTCAACACCAAGCGCTATTTCCAGAAATCGGAGCTTGCGAAAAACACGGGCCCGGTAGATCAAGGTCTTCATTTCATCTTCTGAAAGCGGATCAGGTACGATTTGTAGTGGTTGATCCATTCCCGGTATAACCAGATACATTTCGCGGCTTTCCTGGAGCAAATACACAAATCGGGTTTGCTCGATGCCAGCCTGAGCAGTCATTTTCTCAGTATGGAGAGTAAACCCGCCTTTTCCAGTCACTGGATCGTGTTTTACTTCAAGCTCAAAGCTCAGTTTCTGCCCTTTTCCATCGTCTATGAGCGCCTGAATGTTCTCAAGAGCTTGAGCAACTGGTGGCAAGGGCTCACCAAAGCTCATCATTGGTGGTGGCGTGAGTTCGTTGTAGATGTCTCGAAATGCAATTTCCGGCGTTGCCATACACGGTTCTCCAAAAGTGCCTGAGTGCTGATTTGGCTCTGTTATTGAAAGAGCTTTGGAATTCATTGGAAGAAAAACTCATGGTAGCTCTTTCTGTTCACCAATTTTACTTCTTCTTCCGGTTTTGCTTGCGGGATTTTTTGGCCATGGCGCTTCGACTTGATTTCTTTTTCGGCGCTTGACGGGCTGACGCTTTGCCCATCACGGGTTTGGACATTGTTAACTGATTTTTTGGTATCAATTCCATTAACCCGGTTTCCTGATCCACGAGGATAATCATTTCCTGCTCATTCCAGTATTTAAAGAAACAGGGGTCAGCCTTCCCATCAAAATCAAGCCCGAGGAGCCCCCGGTATTCAAATTCTTCGGCAATACTTCGCTCGACCATGTCTTCATCCACAATCACCGTGGGACAGGCCGTACAAAAATGGACGCCTCTGGTTGTCAAAACTCTGGGGCCCCGGTTGGTTGCATAGATCAGGCTCGCCATGTGGGTTTTTGTTGGCGACTGGCACCTGGGGCATTGGTCTGGATGGCGCGCCGACTGGAGAGAATACCCATTCTCTATCTTTCCAATAAAAAAAGTCTGCCCGCTTTCTTCAGCCAGTTCAGCGTGGATCGCTGCCCGAGCCTCTACACTCAAGGCATCAGTACTGAGTCGAACGATATTCCCCTGACGAACAATTGGAAAAGGATCAATTTCAGGAAATTCAACCACCAACCCTTCCTCCAAAGACGCGTCTGATGAGTCGTCCACGACAGGTTGTTTTACTGAATCATCGGCTTCCGGCGATTTTTTAAACATACATTCCTCACAACAATGAATTAAATTTTTCAAGACCAGAGAGTTTTGCAATAATCCCAGCCGTTACCACCATTCACAAGCTGATTCAACCTGAGTCAATTTCTTTTTCAGTGAGGTGATACACCGATGGTCTTCATTTTAAAACCTCCGCAACCGCTTGATTTTGATACAAATTGCCCAAGTCTGTTTCTCGCTGGTTCGATTGAAATGGGCCGGGCAGTGCACTGGCAGGCACTGTTTGAACAGGAACTGAGCGACCTGGACGTGACCATCTTCAATCCGCGCCGTGATGACTGGGATGCCAGTTGGGAACAGAGCCTTCGCAATCCAAACTTTCGCGGTCAGGTTGAATGGGAACTCGATGCCCAGGAAAAAGCGGACGCCATTGCAATGTATTTTGCTCCGGAAACGCACGCTCCGATCACACTGCTCGAACTGGGACTGTTTGCCAGTAGTCAAAAACTGATTGTGTGCTGTCCCGAAGGGTTTTGGCGCAAGGGCAATGTCGAGGTGGTGTGCCTGCGCTATGGCGTGCCAACGGTCGAGACGCTTCCCGAACTGGTCGCCGCCACCCGCCGCCGGATGCTGGCTCTGCTGTAGGAATTGGTGCTTGGTGCCTGGGAACCAGATATTTCGAAGAACAAAGAACCAGTCACCAGGTACCAAAAGCGAAGTACCAGTTCCTAAAAATCAATCTCCCCCAACAACACTGAAATCTTCTTATTAAAGGCTTTGGAAATGGCATAGAGCGCGTCGACGCTCGGGAGATGGACGCCACGTTCAATCGAACTCAACTGGGAAATACTGATTCCACTGTGTTCGGCCAAATCTTTGAGCCCCCATCGTCGTTCAGCCCGCAGGATTTTGATCCGATGCCCCAATCGTTCCCGCAACAAAGTCAGTGGGTTTTTCCCAAGTCCCTTCACATCAACCGCACGCTGGATTGATTCACGTAACTGCTTCAAAGAAAATGGCTTGGCAATATAGTCAAAGACACCCAGTTGAAACGTGGCGCGCATAGTGGCCAGGTCTGGAAATCCTGTTACCACAATCACACACAACTCAGGATCGCGCCGGAGCAATTCAGCCAGGATTTCTTCACCCCGCACGGCACCCATTTTCATATCCAGTAACACCAGGTCCGGCGGATGCTTTGAAAAGAGCTGCCAGAAGGCGTCCGGGTCGTTTGCCGTCCGCACCTGATGACCGTCATCCGCCAGCAAATCTTCCAGGTACTGGCAGAAATCCAGGTCATCGTCCAACACCAGAATGGTGAGGCGCGGGAGGAGGTTTTCGGAAGTTGAGGCTTCAGCAAGTTTCATGGTTGAAGAAATTCTGGTGCAGTTTGTTGAGTTGGGTGACTTCAGAGTGGTGAGTCAGATGTCGGCAAAGTAATTTCAAAACAGGCCCCGCCCGATTCGCGATTGGTGGCCGTAATGGTGCCACCGTGTTCCTGCACAATGCCCTGAGCCACGGCAAGTCCCAATCCTGTTCCTTTTGAATCAAGCCGGGAGGTCACAAACGGCTCGAAAATGTACGGCACGAGTTCCGGTGAAATCCCAGGCCCGGTGTCCAGAACTTGAAGTGTGATCAGTTGCGAATCACCCGATGTCCGCCCCATTGAGCGAAAAATCAGCGTTCCCTGAAACTCCATGGCCTGAAGCGCATTGTTGAACAGGTTGACCCAGACCTGTAACAACCGGTCCGCGTTGCCAAAAACTTCATCGGTTTCACTGACTTCACATTCAAAGTGAACGCCCGCTGTTCGTGAATCCACCTGGAGCATCGTCCAGGCTTCATCCACCAGTTTTTTGACCGGAACCATTGTTTTTTCAGTCGTTCGGGCTCGGGCAAAATCAGTCAGGCTCTCACTCAGAGTTTGTAAGCGCGTGGTAACTCGCAAGGCTCGTTGCAAGCGGGTATGTAGCACTGTCTCGGAAACAGATTCAAGCAACTTTTCGAGTGTGCCATGCAAAACCGCCAGCGGTGTGTTCATTTCGTGGGCAATTCCGGCGCTGAGCAGCCCCAAACTCAGCAACCGATCCTGGTCAGCCAGATTTTGCCGGGCGGTTTCAAGCATCTGATTCTTTCGTTTCACATCTGCCGTAATTTCCTGTAACTGCTTGAACGAGTTGGTCAAATCGTCTTCACGGCGGCGCAACTGACGCACGGTTTCATTGCGCGAGACCATAATTTGACCAAATTCATCTGCAGAAATCTGGCTTTCATCAATGAGTTCTTCAGCCCGATTTCCCTGCTGAAGTGCTTTATCTGCCTCCAGTAACCGTCGAATTGGTTGATACACAAACTGCGGCAGAATCCACCCATCCATCACCAGCACGGCAAACATGTAAATCACACCCAACACAATCCCGGTGTGAATCTGAAGCTTGCGCACCATGCGTGTGGTGGACATCCGATCATAAATCACCATCTGCCAGAGCCCAGGTTCTGAGCTTCGCCGCACATAAACCACTATTGTTCCTTCATTGCCCTGCCAGACTTCACCTGGATGGGTATCAAACCACCGGAGTGCTTCGGCTGGGACTTCCAATCCTTCAGCCGTTCCTTCAAAAAAACGAAACCCGGCCTGAAGCCGGGACGAGCGCAACATGTTTGGATTGGTCCGGAATACTTCAACCGCCAGCGCCGCCTGATCGCTGGAACTTGATCGGGTCAATTCCTGTGAAAAAGAAGCCATCACTCCCATCAAACTCAGGGCAATGAGCCCAAACAGAATGTGATGCAGCCAAAACAATTTTCTTCGCAATGATACCGGATGCGCTGTTCCTGCCAGTCTCTGTGTGAGATTCAAAATCCTCATATCCTTTTCCAACCATCCTGAATTGAAAGCATTCCCTGCTTTTTCTCAATTGGGTCCGGATGTTGTGACAGAGGATTGTACTTTTTACAAGAGGATTTTTCCTGAAAAACTAGAATTTTTTCTTAATTACAGTAATCTTCTTTTTCTTTTCACCAGGATCAACCTGCTCAGAAAATGGTTATCTTCAATAGACATTATCGGGGTTCACCATTTTCCAAAAGTGGAGCTTCCTCGCCCTGACAACCCACCGCTCACGCAGGTGGTACTGACTTAATACCATTCTTTTTTCGATGGCCTGGCTTATCTTCGGTAATTTCAAATACTTATGAGATCCAGTTCAGAATCAGACGGGTGACTTCGGCTGGTTGCTCACGATGCAGAAAGTGTCCACAGTCGGGAATGATGGCTGACTGGTACTCACCTTTGAAAAAGACTGATTGGGCTTCCAGAACCTCTCCGCGAATATCCTTTGAGCCGCAAATGGCCAGCGTAGGAACCTGGATTGGGTTTTCGAGTGCCGTCCGAATTTCAGCCAGCGCCGGGTCCTGGTTCGCCGGATTCAACATTGCCCGATAATAGCCGATGGTTGACGAGATTGCGCCGGGGGTTGAAAGCATGGACTTGATCTGGCTGATGTGTTCGGCATCCTCGTGGCCTGGAGACCAGTACTTCCACAGGTAATCAATAAAAGCAAAATTGTTGGCGGCAACTGATTTTTCAGGCAAATCGGGCACCTGAAAAAACCACCAGTGAAAGGCCCGATGCACCTGTTCGGGATTGGCCAGGCTTTGCAAAATCATGCCTGGGTGTGGAATCGCCATCACTACTGCCCGGCGAATGAGTTCAGGAAACGCGGCGATCACACCGTAGGCAATAGCGGCACCCCAATCCTGACCGACCAGGAAGACCGGTTCACCATTCCCAACTGCCAGGATCAATGCCTTGATGTCTTGCGCCAGTGTTGCCCGGTCATAATATCCGCCCTGAGGGATTTCTGTTGGTGGATACCCGCGCAGGTACGGGGCCACGACTCGGAACCCAGCCTGTACCAGTTCCGGGATTTGATATTCCCAGGTCTCGGCAATGTCCGGAAACCCGTGGAGCAAAAGCACTGTCGGCCCTTTTCCAGCTTCCAGAAAAGCAAAGTGAAGGCCATTGGCACAAATGGTCTGATAGGTCATCACGCCTCACGTCAAAAAGGAATTTTTCCGGTCAGAATCTGCCCAAACATCACCCAGTCGCCAATCAGGCTATAGACCGGATAGGTAAAAGTTGCCGGGCGGTTTTTCTCAAAAAAGAAATGCCCAACCCAGGCAAACCCATAGCCGCACACTGGCACAGCCAGCAGTAGCCACGGGTTTCGCATAGCAATCGTGACACCAAGCAGGACCAGTACCAGACAACTCCCAATAAAATGCAGTCGCCGGCAGGTCAGGTTTGAATGTTCGCCTAAATAAAAAGGATAAAACTCGCGAAAACTCTGATAGCGAACCGTCGCAGGTGCAATCGCTGACATATGTATACCTCCGAACTGGGGCTGAGAAACCCTGGAGCTTAGGGCTGAGGGCTGGGAGCTGAAGAAGTTGGGCTCAGGGTATTGAACCCGTTTTCTTCAGCCCTGGTTTTTTCAGCCCACAATCTTACTCCCGAAATGAAGGGTCAATCCGGTCAAGTTTGCGCAGCAGGCCGGGCCAGGCTAATGCACCGCCAACGCTTTTGGTCACGACTTTGGCCTGAGCCTGGATTCCCTGTAAAATCGGCGTCGGGACTGGAATCAATTCCCCGCCTCCTGACTGGGCACGGACCTGAATCGTGCAGGCGCTTTCCATCAAGTACATATATAAAAAGGCATCCGCAATTGTTTCAGCACAGGTCAACAGGCCGTGGTTGCGCAGGATCAGGAATTTATTTTCCCCAAGATCCGCCACCAGCCGGGGTTTTTCCTCTTCATTCAGCGCCACGCCTTCATAGTTATGATAGCCAAGGCTTGAAAGTACAAACAGTGACTGTTGCGAGAGCGGAAGCAATCCGTTTTTCTGGGCGGACACGGCGACGCCATTCAAACTGTGGACGTGTAACACACATCGGGCGTCTTCGCGGGCGGCATGAACAGCGCTATGAATGGTAAATCCTGCCGGGTTAATCGGATAAGGCGTCTCCATCACAATATTTCCATTGATGTCAACTTTGACCAGGCTGGAGGCCGTGATTTCGTCAAACATCATGCCATAGGGATTGATCAGGAAATGATGGTCAGCCCCTGGAACACGGGCGGAAATATGTGTAAAGATGAGGTCGTCCCAGCGATAGTGGGCCACCAATCGGTAGCAGGCGGCCAGATCAACCCGAATCTGCCATTCTTCGGCTGATACCTGTTCACGAACGGATTTTGGAGTAGCGTGCGGAGCAGTCTGCATAGCAAAATTCCCTTCCTGGATGTGGTGAAATGGATGTCGTGGAGTGTGTAGCGCATTATCTACAAAATCGGCGGCTGAAACCATCAGGAAATTCAAATCGGGTTCCGGGTTCCGGGTTCCGGGTTCCGGGT
>CAZXCE010000438.1:0-7217 GCA_964639175.1 uncultured Clostridia bacterium | reverse complement strand
AAAACGAAAACGGGAAGTTGATTTTTAACGCTCCCTAATCACTAACCACTTGCCTCATTCTGCCTGTTTACCGTCGTCCGTATCCCCACACCGAGGTTCCAACAAACCCGGCATCGGTAATCTCAAAAGAGACCCCAATAAAATCCTGCCCCGCCGTTAACTGGCTGACTGATTGCGGCAGTGGTGGAAAGAACAAAAACACACCATCCGGAATCATCAAACTCTGGTTGAAGACGGTGACGGTGCTGGTGGCGGCGTTGACATCCTGAACCAGCCCAAACAGTCGGTGATCCAGGTCCTGTGGAAGCACTCCGTTTTCGACCTCAATCGGCGTGGCTGTGGTTGGAACATCATCAAAATTAAAGTCTACTTCCATCCGACGTCCAGCCTGCAGGTTCAAAAGCGGCGCGTTGGCAGCATTGAATTTCGAGACATCAAAAATAAACCCACCATCAAATCGGGCAATGTCATTATTTAATTCCCGAATCGTTCCAATCAGATAGCCTTCGCCATCATCTGGATCTTTCGGTTTGTCGCGCAACACCAGGCTGTTTGCGACCAGCGTGCCGTTTATGACTTCGCCGCCGATAAAAACATCATGGCCGGGTTTGAAGCTCGACAGTTTCAATTTCTTCGGGTTGATGACATTTTGAATGTCGGCTTGAGGACTGACTTTGACGGTTTGATTCAAGATTGTGAGCGTCTGATTTTTGGCATCAACTTTCTGCACAATTCCCCGAATCACCATCGTGGTATCGGTTTCAATCAAACAATATCCAGCATCAAGGTATGAATTGCCCTGTGGCGAGGTAACAAACTTCCCATTGAGCCAGACGTGAGTACCGACCGTGAGTTCAGACCGTGAGGTGGTCCGAAAGGCTGAGTGATAGAGTGAAGCTGAGGCAATACTGGCGGTGACACCGCCTTCACATTCAATCGTGTTGCCATTGATGGCGGTGATTTTACTGCGGAAGATCGAATTGAGTCCATCTTCGCTTTTTTTGGTAAAGGCTGGGAACTGGTTGAACTGGGCCGAAAGAACCTGGCCTCCGTGACCAGGAAGCCCTGAGCTTTCCGCCAGTTTCGATGAAAACCCGGTGCTCAATCGAAATTGATCGCCATTGATTGTGGCTACGGTTCCAGGCAATTGTGTCAGGGAGATTTCTTGCCGTTGCGGCCCTTGTGCCTGAATGGAAATACCGGAAATTAAAAGCATCCAGAGCGTCAGGCTCCAGGTCACAATGCGTTTCGTGCCCTTTGGGTTGAGGGCCATTTTCATTGCTGTCATAAAGATCCTCCAAAATCGCTGTTTAACCGGGGATTACATCTGAGTGTGCCCCTGTTTTGAAACGCGCAGCCAAAAACGCAAAATTGTCAGACAAGGCGGGAGAATTTTTTGGAGGATGCAGAATCTTATCGTGGAAAAGCCGGGGTTCGCCCAGTCATTGGAGTTTCGACGGGTTGCGGAAACGACCCACCGTTGTGCCAGAGCCGTTTGGCGCGCCAATCAAACTCCATTGTCCAGATTGTCCAGTGGAGAGAAACCGGCCCTGGATGCGGTTGTTCATCGTGTCTCCGACCACCAGCAGGAGATTGCCGGCAAACGAACCGGTCTGGAAGAACTTGACCGTGACGCCTTCAGGACGATTGACCTGACCGAGTTGTGAACCAATCAACGCCATCGTGGTGCTGGTATTGGGGTTGGCGTTCACCCAGCGCAGCACCCGCGAGTTTCCGGTGTCGGCAACATAGAGCGTCCCATTTGGTTCCAGGGTGACGCCTTGTGGGCTCATGACCTGATTGAGACTGGTGCCTTTGGTGGCGATGATTGTGCCGGTTGTCGCGGTGAGGACAGTATTGGCGTTTGAAATGCGCAAAATACGACTGTTGGTTTCGTCAGCGACAAACAGACGGAAGGCTGAATCAATCGCCAGTCCACGAGGACTTCCAACCTGACCGCTGGCACTACCATTTGAGGCAATCACGGTTGCTACTCCCGGCACGCCGCCGTTGAAGCGCACCACCCGACCGTTGCCAGTGTCTGAAACATAGAGATTGCCATTTGAATCCAGGGTCAGTCCTTGTGGCGCCCGAACCTGATTTGGAGCTGACCCAAGTGTGGCAAAGTTCGCCCAGGTTGTGCCGGCATCGGTTGACCATTGAATTCGGTTGTTCCCGGTATCAGCGACATAAATTCGACCGGTGCCGTCAAAAGCGACGGCTTCGGGAGTCCGGAACTGGCCGTTTCCGGAACCGACCGTTCCAACACCGATCACCGTCCAGGTCGTGCCGTCAAAACGCTGGACGCGGTTGTTGGTCGTGTCAGCCACCATGAGCAGACCGGAAACCGTGCAATCCAGAATGGAAATCGTCACCGTGTCAGAACCTGCCCCACACACTCCAGCAGGATCATCGGTGGTGAGCGTCAAGGTCACGAATCCAGCCGCAATTTCGCCGGCTGACGGGGTGTACATGGCATTCAACATACCAGGGCCTGGATTGAAGACGCCGGCACCACCGCTCCAGGTGCCGTTGCTGGCGCTCCCGCCAATCACGCCAGCCAGCGTGACGGCTGGGCTGCTGGCACAGACGGTCTGGTCTGGTCCGGCATTCGCTGTAGCCCGAGGCTCGACGGTTTGCACAATACTAGTCGTCGGGCCTGGACATCCGTCCAGGGTTGCGGTGACCAGATAGGTGACTGTTCCACTGCCGTTGAGTGTTTGTGAAATCGTGCTGCCGAAACCCGCCGCCTGACCCGTGACAGTGCCGGTGACTGGCCCAATCGTCCAGCTAAAGGTGGCTCCTCCCGGTACACTGGTCAGCGCAATGCTGGTTGGTGTCCCTCCGCAAATCGCAGGTGGTGTGACTGGGTTAACGGATGCCACTGGCTTCACGGTGACCGTAGCGCTGCTGGTCCCGACGATGGCACATCCAGTTGAGTCACTTCCGGATTGAACTGAATAGGTTGTGTTGGCTGCCGGAGTCACTGGAAAATTGAAAACCGGTCCATTTCCGGTCTGGGTACCGCCGCCATTGTCGAGGGTCACGGTATAGGGGCCGACGCCTCCGGAAACCATGACGGTGATGAGTGAGGGAAGTCCTGGACAGGCCATTCCGCCGCTGACGGTTGCCGGCAGAGCACAGGGAAGAAAGACATTGACCACTGATTCTGTGATGGACTCCGAAGCATTTGCCGTCCCTGTCGTATAGTGCCCACGCGCCCGGAGAAAGAGGCTTTGTTCAAAAGGAATTGTCAATCCCGTGAGTTGCCAGCCGCCGGTAATGCGGGTGCCAGTTCCCAAGGGCGTGAAATTGACGCCATCCGTGGATTGTTCAAAGAGAACCCGGTGGACTTCGGGGCTGCTGCCGCTCCGTTGCCAGGTGATCGTGGTTCCGAAAGGATCAACAGACAAATTTTGTATCGCTACATCTGGGTTCGTCACTCGACCAATGTTAGTGCGTGGTTGTCCACCCAGACCGTTGAAAAACCCTCCAACCACGACCTTTCCATCTGGTTGTATCGCAACGCCAGAAACAAAGAAATCTACCCCTGGATCGAAAGTGGGATCCACGCTCCCATCCAGATTCAACCGGGCAATGCTGTTGCGTAGCTGCCCGCCCAGCAAAGAGAAGAGACCTGCCACCACGATCTTCCCATCTGCTTGCAACCAAAACCCGTTGATCGCACCATTGCAATCAGGCGCAAACCCCATGTCCACCGTGCCATCCGGGTTCAACCGGCCAAGAGCCATGCGGGGCTGCCCTCCCAGGCTGGTAAAACTTCCTGAAACCAAAATTTTCCCATCTACCTGGAGCGCCAATGTTGCAACATTGGCGTCTGCGCCAGGATCGAAGGCAGTGTCCAGAGTTCCATCCGGATTCAATCGGCCTATCCGGTTGCGCGGTTGGCTGGCCAGGCTGGTAAACCCTCCGCCGACTACAATCTTGCCATCCGGTTGGATAACCAGTGTGCTCACATTCTGGTCAGTACCCGGATTGAACGTCATATCAACCGTTCCATCGGTATTCAGCCGACCAATGCGATCTCTTCCCACCCCTTGTAAGGTGTTGAAGGACCCACCCACGATGATTTTCCCATCGGCCTGCACCGCCAATCCAAAAAGAGGACCGTTCGCCGTCGTTGTAAAAAATGTCGGGTCGAGCGTTCCATCTGGATTGAGCCGACCAATTGATTGACACGTTTGCCCGGCCAGGCTGGAGAACTGTCCAGCCACCAGAATTTTTCCGTCCGACTGAATAACCAGGGCACCAACAGTTGAATCTGCCCCAGGGTTAAACGTCATATCCACGGTCCCGTCAGGGTTAAGGCGACCAAGACGGTTACGCGGTTGCCCACCGAGCATCGTAAAATCCCCCCCAACGACAATCTTGCCGTCCGCCTGGATTGCCATGGATCGCACGGGGCCATTGGCCCCAGGATTGAACCCATCCGCCACGGATTGGGCCAGGGTTGGTGATGAGAGCACAAACATCCCAATCATAACCAGAAAGAGATTCAAAACCGTGGTTCGCGAATACATATAAAGATGAGAGACCAGATGGAGATTGTTTCGGTATGACATAGGGGCTCCTTGGCGAAATGTCAGCGATGTGGATGGACAAAGGACTTTGGGAAAAATAGGAAGGTTAGATCAGAAGACACCGAATAATATATTCAGCTTCGTGAGAATAAGTGAAGCTGATGAGCTGCGAATTGACCACTTTTATTCCAGGAAGTGCTGGTTTCGTCGCCGAGCTGTGGTTTTCGTCGGTGAATGGCCGTGTTGCGGGCCGAGACCGTGGGTTTCGCACCAGGGCTATAACACCATCCTTCGGGCTTCAAACCCTATCCTGGCGCTTATGGTCCAATATCATTAGCCTTCCAACTATGGACAAAACCGCTCACGAAGCGCGGTACTGTAACTTCGACTGGAAACAACCGGTTCGTTGAGTCCCCGCAGGGTAAACCGATAGGTATTTTCCGGAGATGGTTCAATCTGTTCGACATATTCAAGATTGAGAATTGCCGCCCGATGGACCCGTAAAAACTGGGGCTGGGGCAAAATCGCTTCCCAATCACGAAGCGATTTTTTGAGCAGACACTTTGTCTGGTCCGACAGATACAATTCCGAATAATCCCCCGCAGCCCGAAGTAAGAGCACCGATTTGACCTTTACAAACCCGGCATTCGGAGGCCGCCGAACAAAGACATAATCTTCGTAGGTCAAGGGTTTGGCGCTGGCAAGGGCTGGTGCGGGTGAGGGTTCTGATTCTGTCGGGCTGGCAGGTTCGGCCAGTGAATGCAATCGAGCGACGGTTTTGGCCAGTCGCCTGGGATTCACCGGTTTGAGCAGATAATCACAGGCATCCACTTCAAACGCCCGGACGGCATATTCGTCAAAAGCGGTGACAAACACCACCTGAATCGCTGGATCAATAGAATTTAAAACGGTAAACCCTGATCCTCCAGGCATTTGAATATCCAGAAACACAACATCCGGTTCCAGGCGACCAATCACTTCAATCGCTGTTTCCAGGGTGTCAGCTTCGCCAATGATTGAAATCTGTGGATGTGCTTTGAGCAACACCCGCAAATCACGGCGTGCCAGGCGTTCGTCATCAACAATCACAGCTCGAATTTCAGTCATAGGAATCAGGGTTCAGGGTTAAGGATTCGGGGTTCGGGGTTCGGGGTTCGGGGTTCAGGGTTCAGGGTCTTCGAATCAATTCCTTTTCTATTCTCTTTCCGTGGGCTTCGCACCACGGCTATTGAACGACGACCTTGCAGGCCTGAAAACCCTATCTGGCATCTGTACTTTACAATTTCAAAATCGCTTTTTTCTTTTGAAAACCCTGAACCCTGAACCCTGGTTTTCTTCATTCTCAATTCTCAATTCTAATACCAATTTGGAATGAAGCCCTCGTATCAGGAGATAGTCAAATAGTTCAACCAAATAGACTTAGTGAACTACTGACTACTGGCTACTGACTACAAACTGGTATAAATTCTAAAAGACAATCACAATTTCAACGTGGACCCAGCCGTCTTTTTCCGAAATCAGAAACTCGTGCTGGCCTGGAAACCTGCGGCTGAGTCGCTGGCGGACGTTTTGCAACCCGACACCCAGTCCTTCACGGAGTGACCGGCCATCCAGAGTGGCTTCTGGGTCAATCCATTTCCCGGTGTTGGACACTCGGAATCGAAGTCCTTTTGCATCCGCCCTCGCCGTGACCTGAACTCGTAATGGAAGCTGACTGGTTTTGGCCCCGTACTTCAAGGCATTTTCCACCAGCGGCTGAAACAAAAAGGGTGGAATCAAGCCATCTACCATTCCTGGTTCAAGATCAGTTTCAAGCTGCAGTTTGTGTTCAAAGCGGATTTTTTCAACCGCCAGATAGTTTTGAATCGCTTCAAGTTCTTCAGAGAGAGGAATATCACTTGAACCACGCTGCATGAGCAGGTAACGCGTGAAATCGGAAAGCTGTGTCACCATGTCTCGTGCCGCTTCTGGATTTTCATCAATCAGCGACCGAATGGACAGGAATGAGTTGAAGAGAAAATGCGGATTGAGTTGATAGCGCAGTACTTGCTGACGAAGTTCGTCAGTTAACCGGGCAATTTTCAACTGACTTTCAACCCGCGCAATGACTTCAGCCGGTTGAAAAGGTTTGGTCACATAATCTACTCCACCGGCTTCAAAGGCCCGCAGTTTATCATCTTCGGCATCCTGGGCACTGATAAAAATGACCGGCACATCACGGGTGGTCGGGTCAGCTTTGAGTTCGCGACACACCGTCAAGCCATCCATTCCAGGCATTTTCACGTCCAGCAAAATCAAGTCCGGGAGTTCAGCCCGCACGGCGCCGAGCGCCATCACGCCGCTGATGGCAAACCGCACCTCATAGGACGCTCCGGCCAGCATTTGCGCCAGCACATCCAGATTGGCTGGATTGTCATCCACGGCCAGAATGCTGGCTTTGAATCTTGAATGTGGAATCGCAACATTGGACATAAAACCAGAAAATCGGAATTGGCGAGGGTGAGTGGTGTGCCAAATCATTGCTGATAACCTCAAATTTGTCACGGGTGCGGCTGGGATTCAGGGTTCAGGGTTCCGGTCAGGAAGAGGACGTAAGGGACATAAAAGACATAAAGGACCAACCTTCGAAAACCCGGAACCCGGAACCCGGAACCCGGAACCCGGAACCCGGAACCC
>CAZXCE010000437.1:0-7241 GCA_964639175.1 uncultured Clostridia bacterium | reverse complement strand
GGAGCAATTCACCGGGAATGATGACGGCGGATGTTACACCACTTGACCGGGCTACATTTCGTGGACCGCGTGGCGTGGTGGCTGATACGGGTGGGAATCTCTTCATTACCGACACCGAAAACCATGCCATTTATTATGCTGATCTGGCACGGCGTGAAGTCCGCCTGCTGGCTGGTGAACCTGGAACATCTGGAAAAGCCGACGGACGTGGCCGCGCGGCCCGGTTTACCCGTCCACGTGGTGGCGCGCTGAGCACCGATGGCCGCATTCTGGCAGTGGCAGATGAAGGCAACAACGTGGTGCGGCTGATTTCCCGCGATGGACAGGTGGCTACGCTGGGTAGGGCTTCGAGCGCCAAAGGTTCACCCATTTTTGAACCACATCTCGGCACTCAAATTCTCAAAACCCCGGTTTTCGAACCCGGCACCCGATTTTTGAAGCAGGCTCAACCCGGAGACGACATCACGTTTAATGCACCGCAATCGGTGAGCATTGATGCTGCTGGCAATATTTATGTCGTTGACCAGGACGGGGCTTTCGTCGTCACACGGCCAAATAATCAGCTCCCGGAAGTTGTCCAACTGGCGCAGGATGGAAGCTTTGAGCAGGCAGCCAGCGTGGTTGTGCGTGGAACGGAAAGTTTTGTCCTCGACACCGAAGCCACCACCGAAGCCGAAGCCGTGAAAGTCGTCACCGTCGGCGCGCCGGAAATCCTCAATCTATCGCCCAATCAGGTACAACTCGAAGGCGGTGAAGAAGTCGTCATTACTGGCAAAAACTTCGCCCCGGAATCGCGCATCATCATCGGCGATGCCGAAGTCACTGACTTTGATGTTGAGAGCGCAACCCAGATTCGGATCCGCGTGCCAAAGCAAAACATTCCCGGAAACCGCAACCTGACCATTCAAACCCGTGGTGGTGTGGATCAAGAGCGAATTTTGACGGTTTCCAAAAGGCTGGATGCAATTGCTGACGGCGAAATCACAACCGTGGCTGGTGGAATTCCCTATGTTGGGGACGGCGACCTGGCAACTGGCCCAACGGTCGGTTTGCGAGGCAATGACCTGACGCTGGATGTCGCCGGAAACATTTATGTATCCGATTATTTTAATGCTCGTGTGCGCCGGATTGATGCCAATACCGGGGTGATTACCACCGTAGCCGGAAACGGGCGATTTACTTTTGTTGGTGATGGTGGCCTCGCGGTGAGTGCTGGTGTTGGACCAACTTCTGCCACATTTGACGGAGAAGGGAATCTATATGTGGTTGATCTAATCAACAATCGTCTGCGCAAGATTGATCCCCGAACTGGAATTATTCAGACGATTGCCGGGAACGGAGGCTTTGGCTTCTCACCAGATGGAATTCCGGCAACGCAAGCCAGCCTTGGAATTGTGTATGGCGCAACGGCAGTAATTGACCCACAGGGAAATGTCGTTTTTTCAGATCCATCCTCAAATCGTGTCCGCCGTATCAACTCCCAAACCGGCATCATTTCAACCCTGACCGGCAATGGCACCCCAGGATTTAGTGGTGATGGCGGTCCGGCAACCGGAGCGGTACTGTTTGCTCCGCACGGCATTGTGTTTGATCGAGACGGGAACCTGTTTATCAACGATGCTGGAAATCAGCGCATTCGGCGCATTGATGGCCGCACTGGCGTGATTACAACGATTGCTGGAAATGGCGCCCGAGGCTTTAGCGGTGACGGAGGCCCGGCAACCAGTGCCAGTTTCAATCTGGAACGCGGTGGCGGGATGGCTTTTGACCCAGCCGGGAATTTGTATATTGCTGACGGGCTCAACTTTCGGGTGCGTCGCATTGACCGGCAATCCGGCATTATTACGACGGTCGCCGGAAATGGTAACCCGGCTTTTGGAGGTGATAGTGGGCTGGCAACCAGTGCCGGTATGGAACCAACCGGGGTGGCTTTTGATGGGTCTGGAAACCTGCTGATTTCTGATTTTACCAACCGCCTTCGCCGGGTAGATGCCCAAACTCGAATCATCACAACCATCGCCGGGACCGGCAAGACCAAGTTTGGAGGCGATGGCGGGCTGGCAACCAACGCCGGGCTGTCATTTCTGGGCGGATTCTCACTGGACTCACAGAACAACATCTATATTTCAGATGAGCCATTTCATTACATCCATCGCGTAGACGGGCGAACCGGCATCATCAACATCATTGCTGGAACTGGCAATCCCGGAGGTCACGGTGATGGTGGTCCAGCGACCTCAGCGGGACTGAGTTCTCCGCGTGGGCAGGCGCTCGATGGGCAGGGCAATCTGTATTTTGCCGACACGTTCAATAATCGCATTCGACGGATTGACCTCCGAACCGGCATCATTTCGACCTTTGCTGGAAATGGAAATGAAAGCTTTGGCGGTGACGGTGGGCCAGCGACGAGTGCCGCGTTGTTTAATCCATCAGGTGTCGCTTTTGATCGGAATGGGAATCTCTACATTGCCGATACTGGAAACCATCGCATTCGCATGGTGGAAGCCGGTTCGGGTCGCATTTCAACCGTGGCCGGAACCGGTGTCCGCAATTTCACGGGTGACGGTGGCCCAGCCCGTTCAGCCACGCTCAATTTCCCACAAAGTGTAGCCTTTGATCCAAATGGCAACCTGTTGATTTGCGATGCCGGCAGCCGGGTTCTTCGGCGGGTCAACGCCCAAACCGGGATTATCTCCACGATTGCTGGCAGACCTGGGAACGGAGACTTTTCAGGCGATGGCGGTCCGGCGACACAAGCCGGAGTGACCCCAGCCTTTGTGACCAGCGATGCTGCCGGAAACCTGTATATTGCGGATCTCTTTAACCATCGCATCCGGCGCATTGATGCCCAAACCGGCATTATTTCCACAATTGCAGGAACTGGCCGCGAAGCCTACACCGGTGATGGCGAACCAGCCACGACGGCCTCACTCAACAATCCCTATGCACTGGTGATTGATCAGGCGGGAAACATATTTCTGGCGGACCGCGAGAACAAGGCCATTCGAGTGATCAAAAACGGTGCGAATTACGAGCCTCCACCGGCTGGATCCCCGACACTGGCCTTGATCGAAGATCGAACCGTGCGTGCCGGAGACCTGCAAGTGGTTGAAGTCAGAGCCTTTGATCCAAACGGCACCGGCGGTTTGCGACTGAACTTGCTTGAATCGCCTGACTTTGTGGGATTGATTGACAATGGAAATGGGGTTGGGGAACTGCGGATTGCGCCACCCGCGACTGCCACTCAAGGCGGACGAGTGACCGTGCAGGTGGTTGATCCGACCGGGCTTTCAGCTCAAACGTCCTTTACTGTGAATGTGTTGGGGGCTGATGAAGCTGAGCCAACCGTATCAAACGTGACACTTTCGCGGAAAAAAGTGGTCCGTAAGAAGGATGCGACGCTTGGCATAAGCTGGCGTTCGGCGGATGACACCGGAGTGATGTCGCATGACCTGCGGTTTGCCGCCGATGGCTCAACTTTTGACACAGTGGTCATTTCGGGGCTTGATGGCAGCACTCAAAACTTTATCTGGACCATTCCGGCGTCAGTTCCAAAAACAAAGACCGGGCGCGTTTTAATCATTGCCCGCGATTCGGCTGGCAACACCGGGGTCGGGACAAGCCAGGAAATCACGGTCAAATAGGGTTCAGGGTTCAGGGTTTAGGGTTCAGGGCTGAAGAAGATGGGTTGAAGAATTGGTTTTATTTCAGCCCTCAGCCTCAATTATATTCGAAAGGTCACTCTATGCTGGTGGTTGATCATCAAAAGAAGGAACTGCATTGCAAGATTGTCTATTACGGCCCTGGGCTGGCCGGGAAGACGACCAATATGCGGTATCTTTATGACACCATAAACTCAGGGATTCGAAGTGAGTTTGTCACCCGCGAAACCGATGAGAGTCGGGAGTTGACCTTTTCATTTCCAGCCGGAAAATTCAAAGCCCTGAATGAGTATGTTTTGTATTTCCACCTCTACACCGTGCCGGGATCGTTTTACACGCGCCAGTTTCGAAAACAAATATTGGAAAATGTTGATGGCGTGATCTTTGTGGTGGATAGTCACCCTCGGCGACTTGAAGCCGGAGTTGAGTTTCTCAACGATCTGAAAGAAAACCTCCAGGCGCTCGAAGTTGATTTCCAGTCGTTGCCCTTCGTGCTGCAGCTCAACAAGCGTGACACCCCAGAAGCTGTTTCAGTCGAAGAACTTACCGCTAAACTCAGGTGCAAAAACGAACCGGTGATTGAGGCCGTGGCTGATCAGGGAATTGGTGTGGTCGAGGCATTTCGTGCGATTGCCCAGCAGTTTCTCCAGAAGCATCACACCACTCATTGATCTGGGGCTACGGTTTCTAAGTACCTTACCGAAAATTTCCAAACATTTTAACCACGGAAAACACGGAAAACACGGAAAAGAATCAAGCACTTACCAAACCCAATATCTCAGAAAATTTATGACAAGGTACTTATGATTCCGATGCCTGGAATGAACCTTCGAAAGGTCAGTTATGCTGGCTGTTGATCACCAAAAGAAGGAATTGCATTGCAAGGTTGTCTATTACGGACCTGGGCTGGCTGGGAAAGTGTCAAATGTGTTGGCTCTGTACAATTCGGTGAGGCCAGAATTTCGAAGCCAACTGGTCACTCACGAAACAGATATTGCCAGCGAACTGACTTTTCATTTTCCAGCCGAAATGTTCAAAACCCCACATGGGTACACCCTCCATTTCCATTTTTCCACCACACCTGGTGCTGTTTGTCACCCTTCCAATCAAAAGATGATCCTGGAAAATGTTGATGGTGTGATCTTTGTGGCTGATAGCCAGCCTGAACGAATAGAGGCTGATCTGGAGTACCTCAAGATGTTGAAAGAAAACCTCCAGGCGCTCGACATTGATTTCGAGACGTTGCCCTATGTGCTGCAGCTCAACAAACGCGATATCCCTGAGATCCTTTCAGTTGAAGAACTGACTGCCAGATTGAGATGCAAAAACGAGCCGATTTTTGAAGCTGTGGCGTTCAAAGGGATTGGTGTGGTTGAGACGTTTAAAGCACTCGCCCGGCAGATACTTCAAAAGTGCCAATCGAACTCATGAAAGTATAAGACATTGATTCCAAACTGATTGTAAATCATTGTGAATGAATGTATTAGACTATATTCACAGTTTAAGTTGTTAATGTGCGAATAGCATTTCTTGCTTTGGAATTGGTTTTTCTAAGCTGACATAGTGATTTTCAACTTTCGTGAAGAGCCGATGCAAATTTGCTTTGTGAGTTTGTGGATTCTGTCGGACGGGCTCTGCTCCGCTTTGGATAAAGTAAGGGTTACCGGGAGCATTGACCTCAGGCTCTGCATAATCAGCGACAAATAAAGGTACCTGGACACGAATTGCAAATTTTCCTGCTTCGAAGGTGCCACCACTCAATCCAGATTCGACGACGACCAGTGCGTCACTTAGCCCACAAATTGTATGATTGCGGGTCATTGCGTTTGCTACCGACCAGTGCGAATTAGGCTGAAACTCAGAGAGAATGAGAATTTTTCCCGAGCCTGCAAGCTTTTTAAGTTCTTCTTGTAAACGAAACTCAAGAATGCCTTCTGGCGCAACTATGATCGTTGTCCCATCATTTTCCAGAGCCGTGCGATGTGCGGTGAAGTCAATTCCTTTGGCATGACCACTGACAATTGTCCAACCTTTTTGTGCTACCTGTTTTGCTGTATCTTTTGTAATGTTAATGCCTTGTTCAGATGCGTTGCGGGAACCACAGAAGCCAATAGATGGATTTTGTAAAAGGTTCCAATTCCCCCAAAAATAGAGAATAGGGGGCGATTGATTGGTCAAGACTTGATTGAGCCGTTTGGGATAGTTGTCATCTAGTTGCCCAATGATCTGGATTTTTTTCCTTACCAGTTCTTCCTGCCATTTTATGGCTAATTCTTCAGATGTCTGCAAAGCCTCAATTTGACTTGAGGTCAGCCCTGCTTGTTTCCAGTCAGAAACAGACGCCTGAAAAAATTCAGATAAGGATGAATTGGTCGTTGCTATATGGTTGAGCACTTTTCTTTGTGCTGCTGTGCCAATTCCTTTTGCTGCTTGAAGCCGAAGATAGTAAATAGTATTCATGGTTTACCTCATCGGTCTCTTACGGTTTTTGTTGCCACCAATCCAAGGACTTGTTTCACCTGAGCTTTAAACAAAGTTGTCCCAACTTCATTGATGGTAAATCCTGTGTGATAAATGTCATCAACAAGAAGTACAGACCGATCTTTTAACTCTACCCCAGGCCGAATTGCAAAAGCATTGCGGACATTATCAATCTTTTCTTGTGGAGTTGTGCAATCTTTCATTGGATGGGTCGTCTTTATTTTTTCGATGTACCCAGTACCGGCTTCAATGTGACACGTTGTTGCAATTCGTTGTGCGATTTCAGTTGGTAAATCAAAGTTTTTATTTGGGTTGGATGGAACAGGGATAACCAGATCAGCATTTTTGTAAGTTGGATGTTGTTGGATAAAATTGATAAAGCAAGAGGCAAGTTCATCTGCTTTGGAATAGTATTTTTTTGTGAGTGGTCGCCCGTAAGGTTTGGCTTGATTGACCAGTTCTCCCATTTTAGTTCTGTGAAGCCTTCCGTCGTGTGACATTTCTTGATGGAAGGTTAAGGCAAATGTTTCGGTGAGGTCGTCTTGAATAAAAATATGTTGTTGGAAAAGCTGAAGGAGTAGTTCTATCTGTTGGTAGCTTTCTTCATCAACATTATGGACATAGGCTCCCAATCCAAAACGACCACTCCGATCTGCAAAGACGCGGCTCACAAAATGGTTGTTCAAAGCCCTCGCCAAAATTGCTTGATAAACCTGATTTCCTGTAAACAACACGAGAACCTGGTTGTTGGGTGCTTTTTGGAGTTTGAAGTCTCTGAGCGTAGAGCAATCCATAAAACCTTTGATTTAATAGTTATGCTATTGATTCAAAGCAACTTCCGGTTTTTGAAGAATAATGCTGATCAAGACTCTATCAAGTAAAGTGAAAAGCGAGTGGGCACTTTCAAGTATAGCGAGAAAACAAAGTAGAGATGAACATAAAATATTGATTCAGGTAACAAGGTGATCATCGCAGGTTTACTTGTAATTTTATATTACCGAGTGATTTGTAGCAAGCTAAATGAAGTCTATCAATCAAAGCAAATAGCATTTGGCAATGCTGGGATGCTATAGTGTCACTGACTCTACTCCCCACCTC
>CAZXCE010000436.1:0-7246 GCA_964639175.1 uncultured Clostridia bacterium | reverse complement strand
CGGAACCCGGAACCCGGAACCCGGAACCCGGAACCCGGAACCCGGAACCCGAAATCAAAACTCAACCCAGCGGATCAACACCGGAACACCATTTTCCCGAAGCTCAAATTCCAGCAGTCCTCCGGTGTTATCACGGCTAATTTCAAAACTGACGGTGGCTTTTTTGGACGTGCTTTTCCCAATCAATGGAATCATTTTGGGCTGTTCGGTAACGGTGAGAAATGGGGCGGAGTCTTCGACCCGACGGACCAGCAGTTCGATATTCTGGCCATTGGGTGAAATGATATTGTTGATATACACATCCAGGTTTTCTTTTCCGGCCTTGCGCAATTTCTTTAACGGATCCCCAGGGAAGAGCAACTGATAACTGTTGACCACTTTGAGTTGTGGCACCACTTCGGCTTTTCCCAGCTTTCGCCCGTTCTGATTAAACACACCAATTGACAGGGCTGCCAGGATATTGGCTTCATTGCGCCGGGTTAACACCGGAAGTGTGATTTCAGCCGCGGCACCAGGTTCAAGCGGTTCCAGCAACACATCCGACTGCGGGATTTCCACATAAAAATCATCGAACTTGACTGAAAATCGGCTAACGGGGCTGGGTTTGGTCGTTGATTGATTGGTGATGCGGAACTTCAGCGGTGACACAATTCCTTCGCGGAACGCCGGCACTTCAGTCAGTTCAATTTTCATCTGGTAATGTGGCGTGAGTTCAAATGAGATCGGCTGCCCGGCAAGTTTGTTGCCGGTGGCGGAGACCTCGACCCTGACAGGGGCTGATGCTGGCTGTCCGGTGGTTGGGTCTTTGACGACCAGGGCGGTGTCGGTGATGATGATATCCATCACATCTGAAATATCGGTCAGGCTATCTGGTTGCAGGGCTTGATTGAGCACGACAAATGGTTGGGGAAGCTGGATGTTTTTTGGATCGGACCGTTGAACCAGAATGCTAATCGTTGAGGCAGGAATCACATCGGTACTGAAATTGCGCAGTTGAACCCGCAATTTCATCGGTTCGCCTGGTTCAATCAACCCATTTGGAACACTTTCAATCGCTTCAGCAAACACCATTTGTACCGGATGTTGCACAAATTCATTCATTTCGTCCTCGATTCCACGCTGGGTGGCATCGCGGGCAAAAGCCGGATATCGGGCCTGGAATTCGGTCGCTTTGGCCTCGTTAAAGATCTGGGAATAGAGTTGGTCGGTGCGATTCCGGTAACCATCAGTGCGACCCTTCAAGAGAAATTGTTGATAAAACTGGGGATAGGCAATCCGGTACGCCTTTTCGATTTCACGATTGCGAATGACTTCCACCAGCCGGGCATAGGTCTCATCATAGGCTTTTTGATAGCTTTCGCGGTATCCGACACGGGTTCCGTCTTCGCGTCCACGTTGATATTCGGTTTCATAGGATCTGGCTCGTGCGGCATTGCAGCCTTCAACTTCAGCAATTCTGAACGCCTCAAGGTAGACAGAGCGAAACACATCTGGAAACACGTTCTGAAATCGTTGCTGGTATCCTTCGCGATATCCCTGACGATAGGCCCGGTTTTCAGCCTGGGTGGCATAGTTTGGGTTTGGGTTGGCATAGCGGTAGTCAGGGCTGATTCCGCTTGAATCCTGGGGTGGCGGACAATAGTCACCTGAGCTGGCCATCACTGATTCCGGTAATTGCACCAGGGCCACTTTGGCAACTGATGGCCGCTGAAACAGAGAGGCTCGGGTAAACGGACGTGGCGGGTCGGTCAGGGAATAGGATTCCCGGTAAAAGGGTGGTTCGGCCAGGCGTTTTTGACGGTACGCATCACGTGCTTTTTGATACTCAATCAAGTCGGCCTGACGGCGGGCTTCTTCGCGTCCGGCGGCTTTCCCTTCAGATTCCGCCCGAACCAGAATCCCCTCACGGTCAGCTTCAGCTTTGCGGCTGCCTTCTTCGGCGCCCACTTCATAAGCTGCCTGATATGCGTCCTGCTCAGCCCGTAATTGCCCGGCCTGGGCGCCGTCCCGGAGAGCCTGAATCCGCGCGGCGTCTTCACCAGCTTTGACGCCCGCCAGATATCCTTGTGGCCGGCTCTGATCCTCGCCCTCGCGAAGTCCCCGCTTATATTCAGATTCTTTTGCGTCAGCTTCACATCGCTGTCCTCCAGCTAAAAACCCACGCTGGTGGCCTGATGCCCGCCCCAAATCACGGCCTCGCTCACGGGCCTCCTGATCACCACCAGGCTTGCCATCCACAAATCCCTGGCGATAGGCCGCATCAGTCAGAGCCGGAAGCTGGTCTGGTTTTTCGAGTTGCCCAGGGGCTGGGCGTTTATCGGTTTGACCCTCATCGGTGTTTTCCCTGGCATGTTCGCTACCATCATCACCTATATTGCGATCTGCCTTTCGTTCCTTCACCCGCTGGTGACGTCCACCATCGGATGGGGAAGGCAGGTCGCCGGCTTCTTTCTGGCGTTCAGGTTTTGGCGGTTTTTCTCTTTGCCCACCAAACGAAGCCGCAACCTGCGCCGGAATCATCAAAACCAGTACCAGAAATAGCACACTAAGTAGACGGAACAAGGTGAGTACATATTGTGGCATATGAAGATAAGCCCTGGTTTCTAAAGGAAATAAAGAACTCAACCAAATGAAGAGTGAGAGATGGAAAATTGAGCTATTGCTCCCCTTCAACCGCTCCTTTCTCATTCGGTTATCGGTTCTGGCTGACACCTTGAGCAAGCCGTAGCTTGGACTGAAAAACCGACGTCATCGGTAAAGAACAGGCTGACCGGGGGAGGCCCGGCTGGTTTTCTCAAATATGGACTGAGTTGACTGGTTGTGCAAGGAAACAGGTTGACTGACGGATTGCTTTTCCTGCTTCCTTGCCTGAGAGTTCATTGAGTTATCGAATCGTGATGATCAGTTCAACCGTGCGAGTTCGACCGCTGGCATCACGACCATTAAAGACAAGTGTTTGCTGGCCTTGTGGTGCATTGTTCTTGATTTTGACCGTAAAATTCACGCTGGAACCATTCGTGGTTTGAGCAGGCGGTTTGAATTTGAACCCGGCGAGGGCAGGTGCTGTCACGGTAATCTGATCAGTCAACCCGCCGGTCCGGGCAATGGTGACCGTTACCGTGATTTTTCCGCCACGGGCCGGGGTTGGATTGGATGCGGTTGCCGCCAGTGAAAAGTCCGGTCCTTCGACAAGAAATGCACGATCAGACGAGGCGCCTCCGGTTGGCGTAATGACTGAGATGACGCCAGTGGCTGCTCCAGTTGGAACCGTGGCGCTGAGCTGGGTATCTGAAAGAACCTGAAAGACACTTGCCGCAACATTTCCAAAACTGACACCACCGGTGTTTGACAGATTCAGGCCATTGATTGTGACTTGAGTCCCGACAGGCCCACTTGGGGGTGTGAATCCGACAATCTTCGGGATTTTGACAACTACCGTAAATGACTCCTGACTGGTTGCCGTACCATTGGCCGTTGTCACCACAATCGGTCCTGAATCAGCGCCAATCGGAACCGTCGCCTGAAGTTGCGTACTGGACAGGACTTCAAACGGGGCGGATGTCTGGCCAAACTGAACATTTGTGGTTCCGGTCAACTGGGTGCCGTTGATGGTGACCACGGTGCCTGACTCACCACTGGTTGGGCTGAAGCTGGTAATCGTCGGAGGTGCGAAAGTCACGGTGAATGATCCGGCACTCACGGCTGTTCCTTTCGGCGTGGTTACACGTAGCTGACCGCCCGGAGTTCCAGAAGGTACCACTGCCGTCAGTTGATTGGCTGAAGCGACAGAAAAACTGGTGGCTGGGACGTCGCCAAACCGAACCTGAGTGGCGCCAGTCAAATTGCTACCACTCACGCTGACCGTGGTTCCAACCGGGCCAGAAGTTGGGAAAAAGCCAGCAATGGCTGGTGTTGGGTCAGGTTGGGAGGCCAGTGAAACCCTCCAGGCGCCGCGTCCGTGGGTAAAGGCGACCAGGTTCCCATTGTCCTGACACAGAGTTTGGACCACGGTGTTGGCAAATCCGGTATTTTCAATTAGCCAGGTGCGACCACTATCCAGCGTTGTAAATACCCCAAGATCCGTGCCGACAAACACTCTGGCGCTATTTCCTGGGTCAACCAGTACCGAATGCACCGGGAGATCAGGCAATCTACCGCTTCCAACGCCATCAAACGGCATCCAGCTTGCCCCGGCATCGGTGCTTTGCCAGACGTGATTTCCACCAAACGTTGAATAGGTGGCATAAACCACAGATGGGTTTTTCGGGTCAAAAGCCAGTGACGACACAAACCCTTCGCGGGGCTGAACCGCCGGCCACACCGTTTCGCGATTGGAACTCAGAGCAGCGGTGGTTCGGTGGATAAATCCATCAGCCCGACCAGCCAGCACAATGTTTGAATCCTGAGGAGAAATGGCAATCGCACTCACGCTCGAAAAACTGTCTCCTTCATAGAGCGGGGCGCTGCCGAAATCCCAGAAAACCATGGCGTTGTCACATTGCCACATGCGCTGACCACCGGTCCAAAACCGCTTTGGGTTTTTCGGATCCATGGCAAACGGAGTGATGAATAAAAATCTGCGGTCAGCCAGTCCAAATGACCCGATTTCAAAGGTTCGTCCGCCATCATTGGTGACATAAAAGCTACCGTTTGGGGTCGAAACATACTGTGTCAGCAAATTGACTGGATCAATCGCGACATAGCCGCCATCACCACCAAACACACGCCCCCAGTTGCTTCCGGTTGAATCGCCGCCGCGAACCGTGCCGTTGTCCTGGGTGCCGCCAAAGTAAAAGCGGGCATTTTGATAAGCCGTTCCATGATAAAACTGGGTGACGGAATAGCCATTGTTGAGCGAACGCCAAAACACACCACCATTTTCAGTGCTACAGGGGGCCTGATCTCCTGTGGCAGATGGGCCACGGGCATTGTCGGTTCGTTCAATCCCGCCATCACTGGTCACAAACATGGTTTGATTGCGCACCCCGTCATATTGTGGATGAAACACAATGTCGTGATGGTCGGCATGCGAATAGCGCGGTGCCTCGGGTGAAGCCCACCAGTGACTGATCATGCCCCAGTTGGCGCCGCCGTCGTTTGACCGAAACAAGTCAATGCCGCCGGCAAACACAATGTCAGGGTTGATCGGGTCAACCGCGATGATATTGTCCCACCAGCCCTGATTGAAAAAGGTGGTGGGGCCGCTAAAAATCCGGCACTCGTTTAAAAAAGCAAAAATGGTGTTTGAGAGCAGCACGGTATTGAGCCTGACTGGATCCGTATTGCGCACGCGGGCTGACCAGGAACCAGGGTCGCCGTTTGAGGTTGATCGAAACACCGCGTGTAACCCATTGGTGTAATTAAAATCAAACCGGCTTTCGATACTGGCTGACATGGCATAGATGGTGCTTTGGTCCGAAGGGGCAATGGCCAGGGATGTTCGGCCCATCCCGGTTTCATTGAGCACCGTTTCCCAGTTTCCAGTGCCCGCCGCATCTTTATTGCGCAGGATTGCCGCCTGGGCAAACGTGCCAATCGTGGCAAACAGAACATCAGTCGGCTGGTCAGTTCGAAGCGCCAGATCCATTGCCCCACCGCGCACGTCGGTGGCATAAACCTGCTGCCACGAGTCGCCGCCATTGATTGTCCGCCAGATGCCGGTTTGGGTGGCAGCATAGACGCGGTTGGGATTGGTCGGGCTAACCACCAGATCATTGACATACTCGAAGTTTGAGTTGTTGATCGTGTCGGGCAGATGTTGCCAGGTGGCGCCGCCATCGGTAGAGCGAAAAATTCCATTGCCCGATGCACCACTCCCGCCACGGGTAACGTCAAGTGACAGAAATCCTTCGCCCGTCCCGGCATAGATCACAAACTGATCAAGGGTTGGACCGGGCACCACCGCCAGCGCACACACCGCGAGATTGGCCAGCGCGTCGGTGAGCGATTTCCAGGAGCCACCGCCATCGGTAGATCGCCAGACGCCTCCACCCACGCCCCCGGTAAATAAAATGGATGGATCCGTCGGATTGACAAACAGTTTCCGGGTGCGTCCCCCGATGTTACCCGGCCCCAATTCAGTCCAGGCGCCCAGTGACTGGCGTTCGGTGTCGGAAAGCCGTGTCTGTCGGAGTTGCTGGCGCGACGGAAGCCGTTTTCCAAGTGCCGTTGAAACCTGGGGCATGGTTTCCATTTTTTCCAGTGCCTGAATGTAGCGTTCCATCGGAAGCGGCTGGTTTGGGCTAATCGTTCGCTTGCGATAATCCCACTGGAGTGCTTCTCCTGGCTGATCAAACCGCATTCGTTGTTGCTTGTCCGCCAGGCGTTTGGCCAGAACCGGGTCTAGCGGTTTTGTGTTGTTTTTCACTGAGCTGGTTGGGGATTTTCGACCAGACTGATGCAAAGTAGGTTTGCCAGATTTAGAATGTCCAGCATAGGATTGGGGCGCACGGCGTTGCGCCAGGGTTGGGAATCCACCCAAAACGCCCAGCATCAAGGCACAACAGAGCCCGATTCCGCAGAAAACAATGAGTGATCGGTGATGCAAAAGTGAGAAACCGCGTACATCTGAAACCTGCATAAAGTATTCATCCAAATAGCGAAAGAGGATCAACAACGCTCATGAGCCGAGCTGTGATATTTGATTTTGATGGAGTGATTGTAAACAGCGAGCCCATTCACTTTCAGGGGCTCAATCGGGCGTTAGCACCCGAAGGGATTGATATTTCTTGGGAACAATACCAGGAAAGGTATCTGGCTTTCGATGATAAAACCTGCTTTTCGGCTGTCTTCCGGGACTGGGGGCGGGAACTTTCTTTCAGTAAACGAACTGAATTGATTGAACGCAAAGCAGGGATTGTCCACCAGTTAATGGAAGGAGGGGAATCGCTTTTTCCAGGCGTGATGGAATTGATTCCTCGTCTGGCAACGACCGTTCCCCTGGCGGTGAATTCCGGTGCGTTGCGAGCCGAAATTGAACTGGTTCTGACTGGAACTGGTCTCCGGCATCATTTCACCACAATTGTCAGCAGCGAAGATGTCACCCGTTGTAAACCGGATCCAGAAGGGTATCTCCTGGCCCTGCAACGCCTGAATGAACTCATCAACCCTCATCCGTGGCTCCAGCCGGAAGATTGCTGGGTGATCGAAGACTCGGTTCAGGGGGTTGAATCTGCCATCCGGGCGGGAATGAAATGCCTCGCCGTCACCAATTCCTACCCGGCAGACGCGCTCAGTCGTGCCACCC
>CAZXCE010000435.1:0-7250 GCA_964639175.1 uncultured Clostridia bacterium | reverse complement strand
GGTGTTTTAACCAAACTGCACCGTGAACACTGATTAGCCACCGGGTCAAACTGGTCTGACTGATGGCAGATTTCGCAGCGTTCCGGCAAATGCTCACGCCTGACGATGAGGTTTTCCGGCTTGATGCTCATAAGAGTTTCCCCACTTAACTATTTTAGAATCAGCAGGTTCAATGACTGTCAACGTGTTGACACATTCAAACGGTCTGCCATCCTGGCACTCTGATCGTGTGCGGTGGGGAATATCTGTTTCAATTTGTGAACTACCACAAACCGATGGCACCTGCCTGGTAACAGGCCCAATTCAAGCAAATATTTACTTTTAACCTCTGCGAAGGAAAAGTCGCCTGGTTTTGACAGTTCCCGCCCGGATGGGCGCCGGATAGTAGCCGGCGCTCATCCGGGCGAAACTGACCTTTCGGCAACGGAAAGGAAGGTTATGATTGATGGACCGTGAGGTGTTTTTGTGGCGCTGGGAAGCCGGCTTCACCAAACGAATCGCGAATCAGGCGATTGGTGTCAAAATACACCTGCCAGTACTGATCGTTGTGGCAATAGGGACGCACCGCCAGAACCGGTCCCATATCGGAAAAACTCAGGATCTCAACATCCGGTGGCGGTGCGGTTACGACATTTGGGATTTTGGCCAGCCCGGCTTTGAGCAAGGCAATCGCTTCTTTGTGGTCTACGGAATGGTTGATTTGGGCAACCAGGTCTACGCGACGGTAGGGGTTGGCTGAAAAATTCTGGATATTATCCGAGAAAATTTTGTTATTGCCGACAAATGTTTTGACATTGTCGAGCGTGTTGATGGTCGTTACAAACAAACCGATTTCTTCGACGGTTCCAAGCACCCCACCGGCTGAAATAAAGTCCCCGACTTTAAATGGGTGCAGGATGATCAAAAAAGCGCCCGATGCAAAGTTGGCCAGCAACCCGCCCCAGGCCGTTCCAACGGCAAACCCGAAGGCGGCCAGTAATGCGGCAAACGTGGTGGTTTGAACTCCGAAAAAGCCCAGAATGGCCACAATCAACGTGATATTGAGCAACACCCGAATGGTTGAACCAATCCAGGTGAATACGGTTTGATCAAAGGGCTGCTTGCGGAGTGGCCGCATCAGAAAATCAACGGCGAAATTGATCAACCATCGCCCAATGGACCATAACACCATGGCACCGATGATTTTGAGCCCAAGACCCGTAAGTTGTGCATACAGGCTATTTAACCAGACTTGAATATCAGGCATGTGATTTTCCTCCAGGTAAATTTCAGGGTTGAATCAAGGATGAAGGAAGAATTTTGAATGACAAATGATGAACCTGGTCACCGTTCACTCAACTCGCTGGTGTCTGCTGACTCATAATTCTTCATTTTTCATTCTTCATTCTTCATTCATTCGTTGGTGGATCTGGCAGCCATCATACTGGAGGAATGGGCTTTCGTCACTTCACCGTCACAACATCGGTTTGGCCCCGACCAAAGGTTTCAGGAAAGCACAGTTCCTCGGCTTTCGGAGGCAGGGCGACAAACATTCCAGGCGTTATAGCCTGGACATAATAGGAATAGTGGTCCCCTGGGTACAGATAGGGTCTGAAGACTTCGGCGCCAAAGCTTGAGGACCATTTCCTGAACCGTTCCAGTCAAAGATTATTCAGCCCAGACGTTGAGTTTCGGCAAGCGGGCAGTGAACTCAGCCTGGGTCGAGGCGTGGTAGACAAGCCACAACCGTTTGACGACCTGGTGGCGAAGTTCACCCGAGCAGCGATCAATCACTTTCAAGACGCCGTGCAAAAAACACAAGCTCACCGTGATGGCTGAGAACAGCGTTTTCCAGGAGGGTGGTCAAATAAATTGTGTCCGTGGCTAAACTAATTTTCAGCTTATTCTTTTAAATTCAGATAAGTCATTTGTAACCAATGCTTATCGGCAATCGACTCTCCTTTTGACGGTTGTTCCCACCACCGAATTAATGAATGGCAGGAGAATTGGCTACATCCATAAAAATACCGTTTGAGCATCAAAAGTGAGCAACGATTCGACGACCAATCAGTGAAATGTTTCCCATTTCGGCGGCTCGCATTTCAGCGTGAAAAAGTTCCTCAACCAGGGCCGCAGCTATCTGAGTCGGCGGCAGAACCGGGATCAGGTACCGGTACAGATAAGGCACAGCCAGGGTTGACCTGAGATGAAAACGGTCGGCAACGGCCCGGGTCATGGTCTGGATGGAATGAATGTGGTGGCCGTGGTCGTGGTGCCAGGCAGCAATCGGGTCACTGGCTTCGAGCAACGTCGTGACAAATTCTCCAGAATGCAAATTGATCCATCGGTGAATGGTTTCACATCGCAACTTCTTGACGAACCAGTGGATCGTATCTCCATCGGCCTCGCTAAAGGCAAAATCTTCAATCAGAAGCGTTCCTTTGGGTTTAAGTACTTCCTGCGCCCGGCGCAGTGCGTCGTCAAGCCGATGGATGTGGTGCAGAGATCGGGTAAAGGCAATGGCATCAACTTTTTCCCCTTGATAGGCAGGCCAGATGGCGAGCTGGGTTTTGATTCCCCAGCGGCGGACTTCATCCAGCGAGGCCACGTCTGAATCCAGGGCGGTAACGTGATAGCCGAGTTGATGCAACGCTCTGGCAACGTGCCCTTTTCCGCAGCCGACTTCAAGCACGGTGGCTTCGCGCGGCAGGTGTGCTGCCAGAAAACTGGTTGTTTCTCGGGTGGGGATATCAACTGGTTCAATCATTGCTTCCTCCGTTTCGCAAAAGACCATCAATCAAGGATTGAGCCTGGTCAAACCGCTCCTGAAATGATCCGGTAAGCATCTCAAACGGGCGTGCCTGGCGGGTTAATTCAGAGAGAAATTGAGTGTGCATCCAGTGTCGGATGTCTTCTCCGTCACGGGTTCCGTCCTGCACAAACGGCGTGTTGACATCTGGTACCAGGTACAAATCAGGGCGGCGGTGGGCGGCAGCAATTGCTTCCACCTCGGATGAGGGAAACTGCAGATAGCGCCGATGCCAGATGCTGGTCGCAAAGGCATCGGTGTCGCAAATCAGGACCCGATTGGCCTGACGGGCGGCAATGGCTTCACGTTCGCACTGGGTGCGGGCGATGTGGGAAAATTCGTCTGACTGCCAGTGATATCCGCCTTCCTGCTCAAGCTTCCATTCTGAATACTCACGACCATATTCCGGCACCCAGACGGTTTGAAACTGTTCGGCCAGTTGTGCGGCCAGGGTTGTTTTTCCGGTTGATTCGGCGCCGACGAGGCACACTCGCCGGGCGTAGAAGGCTCGAACCGGCGGTTCCAGAAAATCCCAGTACCTGAGTGGGTTGGATCTCACTTTGGTTCCCGAAATCGGCACCCGAATCCGGGCCTGATCCACCAGCACGTGCTGACACTTGAGAAAATGGGCATACCGCTCGCCGTAACTTTCAGAGGTAAACACCACATCTGGCGACCAGCCAAGGAACTCGATGGTGTATCTGGCCCAGCCTTCGGAATCATCTGAATCCACCGTGTCTTCAATCATCAAAACCTGGGCTGTAGGGTGAATTTCCCGCAGCCACGCGGCTCGCTGTTCAGTTGGCGGCATTTCGCCAGGACGACGGCAAATGAGAACCGTCACCTGATCCGACTGGGCACAGGTGGTGTCAATCAACAATTTATGCCCACGATGCGGCGGGTAAAATTTCCCGATGACTAATCCACGGATTGACATGTGAGTGTTCCGGATTGTTTTTTAAAGGTTTGGGTCCAGTTGATCAGACCGGCAATACACAGGCACAGGAAAACAACGTACAAAATGGCGGTTAATTGCAGCCCACGATGGAGGTACAGGTAGATATAAATGATATTTGCCAGGATCCAGATATACCAGTTTTCAATCAATTTACAATTGAGCAAATACTGGGCAGCCAGGCTGAGCACCGTGGTAAAGGCATCCAGAAGTGGCGCCGCCCCGCTCACCCGGTGCAAAAGCTGGGTCAATCCGTAGGTGCCAAACAGGACAAACCCGGTCACCAGCCCCAGCATTTGCGGCGTGGCATGGGCAATCTGGCGGTGGGTGCGATTTTTCCCGCCATAGAGCCACGCATACCAGCCTTGAATCCCCAGGAGCATAAAAACCACCTGAAGCCCGGCGTCGCCATAGAGCCGTGCCTGCCCAAAGAGCACCAGAAAGAAAAGGTTATTGGCGATACCGATGGGGAAATTCCAGATGTGTTCTTTGACGACCAGATAAACACAGGCGGCCCCAGTCACAAACCCCAGGGTTTCGGTCAGACTATAAGGCAGCCAGTGAAACGCCGATCCGAGCGTCATGGCGGCTCCAAGTCCAAAAACCATCCCGTACTCAACGTGTTTCATGATGGCTCACTCATTCCAGAAAGGCCGAATTGACAGCCAGCTCTCATTTCGGGCTGTTCATTTTTGAAAAAGTCAGTGTTCGTTACCGAACAAGAGTGCCTGGCCCCAGGTACCAATCTGGATGGAAATCCGATTTGAATCATCAGGCACAAACGGCAGGCAGGTGGAGTGGATGGACGAGAACTGGAGCAGAAAACATAGTTTAGCCTGTCAGACCAAACCTTACAAATAAAAGCAAACTCAGTGGTTGAGACAAACTCTGGCTATGGCACGGCCTTTGCGCTGCATTTTGCAAACCTCCTCAATCTGTCTTCCGGTTCGCTTTTCCACCTGTGTGGGGAATCTCATGTCTGAATCCATCAAAATCCTATGCGAAATATTCTCCAGGACATTAAGTACAGCTTCCGACTGCTGATCAAGAAACCTGCGTTTTCAATTTTGATTATTCTGACGCTGGCACTTGGTATTGGGGCCAATACCGCCTTGTTCAGTGTCTTGTACGGCATTGTATTTAAGCCACTTGCCGTCAACGAACCGGCCCGGGTGGTTACGATCTATCAGTATTATCACCGCATGCACATGCGCGGGGCCAATTCGCCGCCGAATTTTGTGGATATCCGGAACCAATGCCAGTCCTTTGAATCGGTTGCTGCCACCGTTCCCTGGAATGCCAATTTGATTGGTGAGGGTGAGCCGTCCCGTATGTTTGGCCTGCAAGTTTCATCCAATTTCTTCCAAACCATTGGGGTGCAACCAGTGCTCGGACGTGCGTTTGTGCCGGAAGAAGAACAGGCTGGTGCTCCACTGGTGGTCATCCTGAGCCATTCTTTCTGGAAACGGCAGTTTGCGGGTGATCCGGCGTTGCTTGGAAAAACAATCAACTGCAACGCACAGCTCTACACCGTGGTCGGGGTGATGCCGCCAGGGTTTAACTGGGGACGGTATTATGGGAACGAAGAATCGGCTGAAATGTGGGTGCCATTTCAACTCCTGCCCGAGCGATTGGGTGATACCAATCGTGGCAGCGAATACCTCGATATGTATGCCCGGCTCAAACCCGGAGTGACGCTGGCTCAAGCGCACGCAGAAGTGGATGGGCTTGTTCGTGGTATTCACCAGCGGCTCGACTGGACCCACGGCACTGAAGCCGGGCTTGAAATCAAAGTCCGCCAGATCCAGGAAGAAATCACCAGCGAAGTCCGTCCCCTGTTGATTATTTTATTTTCGGCGGTCGGACTGGTGCTTTTGATTGCCTGTGCCAACATTGCCAATTTGATCCTGGTGAAAATCGGCCAGCGGCAGTCGGAAATTGCTGTCCGGATGGCGCTCGGTGCTGGTAAATGGCGGATTATTCAGCAGTTATTGACTGAGGCATTGGTGCTCTCGATCATCAGTGGTTTGGCAGGATTGGGAATTGCGTGGGTGTTGACGGGAACCATTCAATCGGCGGATTTGCCCAATTTGCCACGGGTGCAGGACGTTTCGTTCAACTGGGTGGTGGCTTTGTTTGGTATTGGCGTCACAATCCTCACCGGCTGTTTGTGCGGCATTGCTCCGGCACTTCGGGCAGGATCCAAACCTCTCACCGAGTACCTCCGCTCACAGGGGCGAATCATCACCCAGGATCGAGTCTGGAATCTGTTTCGCAATGGGCTGGCGGTGACCCAAATTGCCCTGGCCGTGACACTGATGGCCGGGTCCGGGCTACTGATGGTCAGTTTATATCATTTGCTCTCGGTCAATCCGGGGTTCCAAACCAGGAATTTGTTGACCCTGGAGGTGTCGTTACCAGACAAGCTGTATGACTCCAAAGCCAAAAAAGCAGCCTTTTTCCAAAACTCAACCCAGGCGATCTGGCAGCTTCCCGGAATTCAAAACGTGGATGTGGTGACGGATATGCCGCTCAGCGGGTCGTCATCAACCAACACCATCACGATAGAACAGTATCAGGTTGATCCAGGTGATACCGGCCCAACCGGTGAATATTTCTCGGTCACGCCCGGTTATTTCCAAACGATGGGCATTCCCATCAAACAAGGCCGGGGATTTACCGAACAAGACCGGGCCGATTCAAAGCTGGTCGTGGTGATTGATGAAGTCCTGGCTCGCCGGTACTGGCCAAACGAAAACCCAGTCGGCAAACGCTTTCATCGTCAGGAAAATGATGACAACCCCATCTGGCGGGAAATCGTGGGGGTGGTTGGGCAGATCAAAAACCGTAGTCTGAGTGATATCGAACGTGGGCAATATTACATGCCCATGGCCCAGGTGCCGGTGGGGCGAGCCAATTTTATGGTTCGAACCGCCAGTGATCCGCTGTCACACATCGAAGCCATTAAGGGCGCCATTCATTCGGTTGATCCACAGTTGCCCATCTTCAAAATCAGAACCATGGACACCATTGTCGCGAAATCACTGACCAATCAACGGTTATCAACCTGGGTGCTCGGTGCTTTTGCCGCAGTGGCCCTGCTGCTCAGTTCGATTGGGATTTACGGGGTACTTTCTATTTCAGTAGTTCAGCGCTTTCAGGAATTTGGAATCCGCATGGCCTTGGGGGCCAAACCAGCCGATGTCTTCCAACTGGTGTTGGGTCAAGGGATCAGGTTGATTGCCCTCGGAGTGATCATCGGTCTGACGCTGGCATATTTTGCGACCCGCCTGCTGGAATCGGTCATTTTTGGGGTCAAACCGAGTGATCCAGCCGTTCTGATCGGCGTCACGCTGGTTCTGGGGCTGGTTGCCGTGATGGCCTGTGTGGTGCCATCCCTGCGAGCCCTGAGAATCAACCCGATTGAGGCGCTTCGGGAAGGTTAATCCCAGTTGAGAATGAAGAATGAAGAATTGAGAATGAAGAATTGAGAATGAAGAATGAAGA
>CAZXCE010000434.1:0-7252 GCA_964639175.1 uncultured Clostridia bacterium | reverse complement strand
ACAGGCCAAGCGGGGAGAACTGGAGAGAACGAACCTGTTCCCGGTGGTAGCTCACTGTAGCTGAGCAACCACCGGCTATCCGAACGGCAGCCTTTCAGGATGCTCAATCCAAATGCCTGCCCTCCAAATGAAAACGGGAAGATAATTTTTAACGCTCCCTAAGCTGTGGAGTGCTGCGGCTTGACGCAGCTTTCGATTTTTTGCTTACCTGTCGGAGTTTAAGGAACTGTAAAAAATAAGTTCCTGTCTTTATCGAAAGGCGTCGGCAGAGAGCGGATTTCAGACCAGGAAACCACGAAACACACGAAATCCACGAAAAAGAAAGCCAAAGACTTCAATGGGTTCTGGGCTTGTGTCAGGGAAAGCGCCACCGAACTCAAACGAAAATGGCTTGGACCCAAATGAAAATCGGGAAGTTGTTTTTGAACGATTCCTAAGATTGAGGAATACAGTTACTTTGAGGCTATCCTTCTGAGCTAAAAACGGATTTTTGTCCAAACGGAATCAGATGAATGACACATCCATTCATTACCAGAGTTTTTATTGAGGAAGCAGGCCCGGGGCGGATGGATCCAGAAATGGCTGATCTGGCGGCTGAATTTGCGGCCAGAGGCATTCCGGTTGAAGTATTTACCGAAAAAAAGCTGCTTCGGCGGTGGCTGCCATTGTCTCGAACGACACTGGTGGCTGGTTCAATTCCGGTAGTGATACAGGCTTTAAAACAGCTCAAGGTCGAAATACCACGACCAAATGACTATCCAGACAGCTTGCAACCCTGGTTCAAGCGCAGAATCTGGCCAGGTACGGTTGGGAATGTGCTCCAATCGGCAGCCCGGTCGTGGGATCGGCCCCTGTTCATAAAACCCAGAGAGAACCTGAAACGATTTACCGGGAAAGTCTTTGAAAGTGAATCAGATGTCTGGGAACTGTCTCGATTTTCAAAACATACGCCAGTCTGGTGTGCTGAAGTCGTGCGGTGGCTGGTTGAATATCGAGTCTTTGTGGTCAAATCGAGCGTGATCGGCATTCGATGGTACGCCGGAGATCCGCACTGCCCTCTCGATGAAACAGTTGTGACCGAAGCCATCCAGGTCTTTGAAGCTTCGGGGGAAGCTCTCGCCGCCTATGCGATTGATTTTGGCGTACTGGAAACCGGAGAAACGGCCCTGATTGAAGTCAACGACGGGTTTTCAATGGGTGCGTATGGCCTGGATCGTGGATTGTACGCTGAATTCACATTGACCCGGTGGCTTGAGTTGATAGAAGGCCAGGACCCAGGTGCTTTAACCCTTTAAACTAGAGACGGTTTTCCTGAATGGGTCTTTTTTTCTGTTGAGGAACAGAACGCACCTTGTGTAGAGTCAAACCCGCCAAAATTCATTAGTTTCAATCTCTGTGATCACAATCGCACGCATCAACAATCTGGCCAGACTTCAGAACTCAGAATCCTTTTTTGAGCAATCCACTGTTTTCAGGAATGATGTCTATAGTGTTTGTCTGGCTTGAGAAGATATGGCTTCCAGAGTTTATTCAGGTTCAGTTGATCAATCGGGCTTTCCCACGCGGGCCAGATTGGTTTATTTCTGGAAGGTGAATAGAACCAGCCCTTGAACCCAGGATATGTATGCACTCTTCCCGTTTTGATTCCGACCTCACCCAGCCGGACCTCACCCGAACCACCAGTGACAGTCAGACTTTCGGTCATTCTGATGAAACGGTGGCCGACCTCGTTCGGGAAGGCCGGAGCCATTCGGTTCCTGGTTCTTCCGATGAAACGGTAACTGATGTGGTTTCAGGAACGAAGGCCGGTCAGGTTCTGGGACAGGAGGATGAAACCGTGATTGACGTGCCGAAAGGTACCCAATCCACGTCTGTTGACCCTCCAAACAGACCTGCGACCAACGTCCCTCCCAGTTCATTTTCTGAAAATGAACCCCAGGTGTTTCCTGCTTCGCCCCAACCCGATCCTGAGTTCAGCGCTTCAGTCCCTGAACCCAGGATGTTAACGAGCGCTTCCCGCTTTCATTCTGACCTCACCCAACCGGACCTCACCCGAACCACCAGTGACAGCCAGACTTTCAGTCATTCTGATGAAACAGTGGCTGATGTGATTTCAGGAAAGAAGGCCGGTCAGACTCCAGAGCAGGCAGATGACCCCGTGACTGACGTGCCGAAAGGTGACCAACCCACGGTTTTTGACCGTCTAAACGGGGCCCCGACCAATGCTCCCCATAGTTCATTCTCAGAAAATGAAACCCAGCCGCTTCCTGCCTCGCCCCAACCCAATCGTGGGTTGAACGCCTCCGGGAATCCAAAAAAATCACCTTCCAACACCTCTCCCAGTTCATTTTCAGAACATGAAACCGAGTCGCTTCCTGCTTCGCTCCAACCCGATCATGGATTGAACGCCTCCGGGAATTCAGAAAAATCACGTTTTCCGGTTCAAAATTGGGACCGTTATCAGTTTGTAAAGCTGCTGGGACAAGGCGGCATGGGGCAGGTTTTTAAGGCTTTTGATCTGCGGTTGAAACGAATGGTGGCACTGAAATTCTTATTGGGGGACCACCCCGAGCTGGTACGCCGCTTCCATCACGAAGCCCAGGCTCAGGCCCGGATTGACCATGACAATGTGTGCCGGGTTTACGAAGTCGGGGAGGTTGAAGGGAAACCCTTCATTGCCATGGAGTTTGTGGACGGTCCCTCGTTGAAGGAAGCGGCGGCGGATTTACAGTTGGAGGAAAAAATACTTATTTTCCGCGATGTGGCGCTGGCGCTCCATGCCGCCCACCGGTTGGGGTTTATCCACCGCGACGTGAAACCCGCCAATATCATGCTGGAACAACGCGAGGATGGCACCTGGCGGCCTTTTGTCATGGATTTTGGGCTGGTCCGTGAGCTGGGAACCGACGGGGCCACAGCGACTGGAATCGCGATGGGAACTCCGGCCTACATGTCACCGGAGCAGGCTGATGGCGACCATCGGCGGGTGGACCGCCGCTCAGATATTTACAGCCTCGGGGCCACGCTTTATTTTCTTTTGGCGGGTCGGCCTCCGTTTGAGGCTGAGACCGGCATGTCACTTATGTTGAAGGTTTTGGACCGCGAGTTGGACCCGGAGCCGATCCGCCGGATCAATCCTGGGGTTCCCCTTGCGCTGGACCGGATCACCATGACTTGTCTGCGCAAGGACCCGAATTTGAGGTATGAATCAGCCAAGGCCCTGGCTGATGACTTGCAGCGGTATCTGGAAGGAGAGCCGGTTCAGGCTGCCGATGTTTCGTGGCGCTATCGGGCTCGGCGACTGATAGCGCGCCATCGGGTTGCGCTGTCGCTGGGAATGGTTGCCCTGATGATCCTCCTCGTGCTGAGCGGGCTGCTGGTCCAGTCCCGCTGGCAGGCAACACAACAGGCCCGGTATGCCTATCAGTTTGGCCGTGAAGCCGAGCAAATTGACAACATCATGCAGCGTGCCTATCTGCTGCCGTTGCATGACATTCGCCAGGAGAAGACCCAGGTTCGGCAACGGCTGGAGGCTGTGCAGGCCGAAATGGCACGGGGTGGCAAGGTGGCTGCCGCGGCTGGAAATTTTGCCCTGGGGCGTGGGCATTTGGCGTTGGGCCAGTACCCGCAAGCCCGTCAGTACCTGGAGCTGGCCTGGAATCAGGGGGTGCACAATCCGGAATTGGCGCTGGCTTTGGGGAAAACCCTGACCGAACTGTATACCATCGCTTTGCTTGAAGCTCCTGGCCGTGACAATCCGACGGCCCAGGCCCAGTATCTTGCCAAAATCGAGCAGGAATTTCGCACACCAGCCCTGGCCTACCTGAAAACCGCCCAAACCGCATCCGGAACTGGTTCCGCCTATGCTGAAGCGTTGATCGCTTTTTGTGAAAACCGACTGAACGACTCCCGCGCCCAGGCTGCTTTGGCTTTTCAGGCGCAGCCCTGGTTGTATGAGGCAAAAAAACTAGAGGGCGAGATTTGGGTTCAGCAGGCAATTCACGATGCTGAGGTCGGAAAGTATGAATCTGCCGCCACGTCACTGGAGCAAGCCGCTGCTCTCTATCAGCAGGCGCTTGAGATTGGCCGCAGTGATCCAACCTTGTACGCGGCTGAAGGGCACAGGCTCTTCCTCAAACTGAACCAAATCATTAAGCAGGGAAAATTTGATGAGAAGTTAGCCCCGATGTGTCTGAATGTTTTGGCAAATGGCTTGAAAGCGGACTTAGACTCTGGAGTAGTTCATGAAAATATTGCCATGGTGCACTTTTGTATTGGAGAAAGAGAGTTTTATTTAGAAAAAGATCCCCGCCCCACTTTACGCCAGGCGATTGCTTCCGGTACCCGGGCCATCGAACTTGATCCGCTCAAAGGTGATGGGTACAGCATCGTGGGGCAGTCGTATCGGATTATCGGCCAATATGAAATGGATTACGACGAAGGGAATCCTCCCGAAACGCTGAATCGGGGTATTGCAATCATGGAAGAAGGGTTACGCCGCACGCCGACGAAGGAAAGCCTCCAGATGAGTTTGGGAAACACCTTGATAATCATCAGTGTATGTGTTGGTGAAGCGGGTGGCGATCCCACTCCATACTGGAATCGTGCCACAACCATGTTTGAAGAGGTGATCCGCCAGGATCCCAAAAATACAACGGCCCTCAGTAATCTTGCTTGTCTATGGATCGAACGACTGTATCATTATGATGTCAAGTATGGGAGGGATCCTGAAGCTTCCTTCCAAAGCAGCCTGGAAGCACTGAACAAAATGGTTGCTGTCAACCCCAAGTTGCCCCTCGCGTTTACCAATCTGGGTATTTTGTATTTTATCAAGCTCCGGTCTATGGTTGACCATGGACAACCCATTGCCCCACTGGCTGTTCAAGCGCGTCAACATCTGCTTCATTCTTTGGAGCTGGAGCCCGACATGCCTCTTCAGATGCAATATTTAGCTGAAATAGCCGTGCTGGAAGCAACCCAGGCCCTCCAGACCGGCGCCGATCCCACTCCCGCGCTGGCTGAAGCTCGTCGCTGGGTCAGTAAAGTGCACCCCCTGTCAGATGCGTTTGCCTTATTCAAGCTGGCTCAGATCGAATTGATAACTGCCCGTGAACTCAAACGCCAAAATCGCCCTCCCTGGGAAAGCCTGAAAAAAGCACAGCAGTCCATCCAGCCGATTTTGGAAGCTGAACTCAATGAGATCGAGAGTTTGCTGACTGCGGTGGAAATCTCTTTGTATGAAGCTGAGTGGAAACAAACCGAGGGTGCTCAAATCAAAAATATTCTTACCGAAGGAGTCAAGCGAGTCAAAGCCGCTTTGGCATGTTCGGTTGATCATCCGCGAGCCCTGGCTTTCAAAGGAGCATTGCTCCATCTCCAGGCCAAAACGGAGACGGACCCGTTGCGGGCCGGCCAAATCCAGGCTGAGTCACAGGCGATGTTGCAACGGGCTTTCCAGCTCAATCCGTTGCTCAAATCGGAATTCCAGAGGTACCTGCCCCAATAGGCAAGAGGCGGAAAAGCCGAATCCAGCGGCTTTGAAAGTTCCCTGCAACTATGGTTCACAAAACCATTTTCTTTGAAAAAAGCAGTTATTTCGCCAGACCCTGGGAAATCTTCCATTGGATAAGGGACTGTTGTGTCTGATTTATGATTTTGGCTTCAATGACGATTCTTCGGGAGTCCCCACCAACGAGATGCGAAGTGTGCCATCAGGCCGATTGTTTTGATCCAATCCAGTTGATCTGTCGCCGGTGTGAAGGGATGACTGAGTTGCAGCCAAAAAACCGGTCAAGTGGTGAAACTCTTCAATCTACGCTGCCTGGCGCCTGGGTGAGCGGAGCCTGGCTGCTGATCTACACTTATTTTGCCATCAATAAGCTCTCCACCGCTGGCTTTGATTGGATGCTGGTCACTGAACTCATTGCAATCTGGCTTTTCCTTACCTCAGTGGCCGTATTTCTCTTTCTCAATAAAATCAGATCGTTGAGTGACTCAACACAAAGGCTGTTCTTGAGTATTGGAGCAACTCTGTATACACCTGGACTGATGCTGATCCAGTTCCAGAAAATGAAAGTCTCCCTCAATGACCCTGGTGGCTATCTGGCCTGGGGGAGTTACTCGATACTCTCGTTTGCCGCCATCATCGGTACAATTTGGGCCTGGGTAAGCTGGCTTCGATCCAGTGCAAAGCAAACTGAATCTCAAGGAGTTGGCCAATAAGCCGTAAAACAGGAACGAACCCAGGAACCAACCTGGAATGAGGAGACTCAAAAATGCCATCAATTCCAAGTCAATTCACTGAGCACCTGACTATTTCAGACCGACAATCAGTTGACCGCTGGTGGTCGCATCTGGACGCGGAAACACAAACCCAAATCAACCTGCTCTGGGACGCACGGCAGGATTTTTGTGCCTACGTTTTTGAATCTGATGAAACCGGAGATGCTTCCTGGCGCCGAACGCCGGTCTTGATCAGCGGGCGATTTTATGAGGAAGATCAGCCAACGCCTGAGGAACAATGGAATGCCGATTACTTTGAATATTTGCTCAACCATCCTGACGTTCTGGCCGTTGCTCTGATGAAACCACGCACCTTTCATATCTGCTCAGCTCACCAGAAAGCACGTGATGTACTCAAGGCTGGAAAAATCCCGGCAGATTTCACCTGTCCATATGCTTCAAAAACCTGCCCACTGCTGACCATCCTGCAACTGGATCCAGGGAAATCACTCTATCTCAGCGGAACGGGAATCCCCGGATTGTAACTCTTGAATTATCCAAAGACACAACCAGCAGAAGAAGCGGTCGTTACTGACTACCAACCTTCGGGGTATTCGGGGCTTCCAGCATGGGCCAGAACTTTTGGATCTCCCGAATGCCGTAACACCCCAGTGTCATCAATGTAAAAGCAGTCAGTGCCGGTTTGGAAAATACCATCCGGTCGGATCGGAAACATAACGGTGCAAAAATGAGATTTCCCGCCGTCATTGATAAGGAAAAATTTCATCTGGTAGCCGTCATAGCGGCCCTGTTCGTGCTCTTTGCGTTCGCTCGGAGTATCAAAAACCCGGCAGGTGAATAGTTGCCCGGTTAAGAAGCGATTAGAATTTTGCGGGAAGACATAATCCGGCCTGCTGGTGTATTGTCTGCCTCGAAATTGTTTGGAATACGTCTTTTGAAGCCAGTAATGACCATCCATGACAGACACGGCATTACGGGTGTTGGCGCGCTTTTGATAGGTCAAATACCC
>CAZXCE010000433.1:0-7273 GCA_964639175.1 uncultured Clostridia bacterium | reverse complement strand
TTCGGCGGGTTTGGTGGTTTCAGCCGGTTTGGCGGTTTCGGCTGGCTTGGTGGTTTCGGCGGGTTTGGTGGTTTCAGCCGGTTTGGCTGGCGTTGGCTGTGGTGACGCATTGAGGCTGGCGGGACGCGTCGAACCAAAATTGGCCGGGTTTTCCAGCACGCGCTGGGCCAGATAGTTTTCGATCCGGGATTCGCTCATCGCGCTCAGCATCAAGGCCTGGCTGATGACCTGTTCACGCTGCTGGCGGATGTATTCGGCAATCTTGCGTCTGACATCGGCGTTGTCGAGCTTGAGTTCCTGCTCATCCAGTTTTTTGCCCGTCACTTTGAAAATGAAAAAAGCACCCTGGATTTGAATTGGCTCAGTGACTTCACCTTCGCGCATTGCAAAAAAGCGCTGGCCCAGGCCATTGGGAAACCCTTTGAGCGATTCTTCAGGAATAAAGCCCATATCGCCACTCTGCAAGGCTGACTGATGCTCAGAGTAGTTGCGGGCCACTGTGGCAAAGTCATCACCGGCTTTGAGTTGTGCGGCAATCGTTCCAATTTTCTGCTTGGCCTGTTCTTCGGTCACGGCGTCGTTTTTCAGGCCGTCGTTGGTTGGGCTCACCACGATCTGGCTCAGATACACCCCTTTGCCGAGTTTGAACTGCTCGGGGTTCTGATTATAGAAATCAGCAATTTCTTTTTCGGAAGGCGCTGGAATCCGCGTCTTTAACCGATCAACCAGTTTGTTGATCAGCAATAATTTGCGCTGCTCGTTGCGGAATTCTTCTTCCGTCATGCCCAGTTCTTTGATCGTTTTTTGATACTCTTCCTGGCTCCACCCTTGTGCCTGGATCAGTTCCTGAACGCGCTGTTTCACATCGTCGTCAGAAACCTGGATGCTTTCTTTCTGGGCCCGCTGCAGCAACACTTCCTGAGTAATCAAACGGTCCAGTGCCATCATCCGCAACGAAGCCAGGGCAATCGGGCTCAGTTCGCTCAGAGACTGGCTGGTCTGCTGCTTTAATTCTTGTTCAATCTGGCGATCAACTTTTGAAAGCGGAATGATGACTGAATTCACTTTAGCGGCAACTTCGGCGCCACCGCCGCTGCTTGATGCTGCTTGATTGCAGGCGCATAGCGTGGCGACGCAGATCAGGCAGACGAGGTTGAGAAACAAACGAAGAGAGAAACGCTGGTTCACGTAGAAAAACTCCTTACACAGAAATTAGAGAGTGGTAAATGATGAATGATGAAGAATAAACCCAATTACATTGGTTTCGATACCCGACAGTCAGTGATTTCATCATTCATCATTTGAATCGAGGTGGGTTCAGCCAGTGACGACAGGCAGTGGGTGCGTCTCAACGACGTGCTGACTCAACCGGTCCGGGCCTGGAGCGTTTCCGGGCGATAAGTGCCGCGCGTCCCCGGCAATAGCTGAACATGAGGCGTTTAAGACTTTTGGCTTCAAAAGATAAGAGCTTGGTTTGACTTACCAGTGACGACTTTGCTATAAAGTCGAGTTTTGCATTGTAACTAAGAAAAGAAAGGAGAGCAATTCCCATGGCGAAACGATGCGACATCTGCGATAAAGGGCCCATGTTTGGTAATCGCGTTTCCCACGCGAACAACCGCACCAAGCGGCGCTTTAACCCAAATTTGCAGCGCGTCCACGTTCGAGTTGGTGGTGGTAACACCCATCTGCGCGTTTGTACCCGCTGCATCAAGGCTGGCAAAATTGTCAAAGCCGCCTAAGTCTTGTTGTTTGAAGAACTAGCCGAAGCTCTGGTACGCGGGAACATGGTTGCTCCTGCCATCACACGATGCCTACGGTCCGTTTCTTTCGCTGATCGTAAAATCCAAAAACGCACGGCTTCTCTCACCCTCATCCAAGCCAGCTTTTCATCACGCGTTTTTGCGGTTTTCAATCACTTCTGATATCTAAAACTCCTGCCCCAGCGGGCAGAGGTTTGTTTACTGCGGAGGATTTTTCTGTGGCACTCGCAAGCGAATTAAAAGCGAAAATTATTGCGGAAAATAAAACCCACGATTCCGACACGGGATCGCCTGAGGTTCAAATTGCGCTCCTCACCAAGCGCATCGAAGAACTCACACTTCACTTCAGAACTCACGTCAAAGATAACCACTCCCGTCGTGGTTTGTTGAAACTTGTTAGCCAGCGCCGGAGCCTGCTCGATTACTTGAAGCGCATTGATAATGAACGCTATCACCGACTCATCGCCAAGCTTGGAATCCGGAAATAATTTACCTGTACAGTGTCAGCCACTTATCTATAACGTCGCTCAAGTACAAGCCGCCAGCACCCCGTCCTCTTGCGATCAAGAACGGGGCCTGCTGCGGCTTTTTGTGTTCACGAACTGAAAGTACCCCACCCGTCGCGGACCGTGGGCGGAAATTCCCAGTTTGTGCGTCAGGGGCGAGAGGTCAATCACCCCTGAGACCCTTGTGTGTCTGAGATCAACACACAACTAGATCGGTAGAGGAGAAGATATATATGTATGTAAAGCAGTCCATCCAATTCGGAGGACGTGAGTTTTGTATTGAAACTGGAAAAATTGCCAAACAGGCCAACGGATCGGTCATTGTGCGCTATGGTGACACCGTGTTGCTCGTGACGGCAGTCGGCGCCGCTGAACAACGCCCCGATCAATCCTTTTTTCCATTGACGGTTGATTATCGTGAATACGGCTATGCCTCAGGCCGGATTCCAGGTGGCTATTTCAAACGTGAAGGCCGCCCCACCGAGCGTGAAACTCTGATTTGCCGGCTGATTGATCGCCCAATTCGGCCCTTGTTCCCAGAAGGCTACATGGCTGAAACCCAGGTTATCGCCATGGTGATCTCGGCAGATACCAACAATGACCCAGATGTGCTGGCGATTACTGGCGCATCCACGGCTCTCTTTATTTCTGACCTTCCATTTCATACCCCAATTGCCGGGGTGCGGGTCGGTCTGATTGAGGGTCAGTTTGTGGTCAATCCAAACTACCAGGATATGCGCAATTCGGAACTGAACCTGGTTCTGGCGGGCAGCGAAGAAGCAATTGTGATGGTCGAAGCCGGCGCCAAGGAAGTTTCGGAAGAAACCATGGTCAAAGCCATGGTCTTTGGACATTCGGAAATTAAGAAACTGTGTGCCCTGCAACGCGAACTGCGTGAAAAGGCTGGAAAAGCGAAACGCGAAGTAGCGCCACCCGAACTGGATGCGGAACAACTGGCTGAAATCGAAGCCAATTTTACTGGCGATATTCGGACCGCGCTCGATACCCGCAATCGGGATAAACTGACCAGCTATGCTGAGCTGGATGCACTCAAAAAGCGGATCGCCGAATCATATCCGGAAGATGCCCCGGCCAAACGCAGCATGGCCAAACAAATCTTCGAACACCTCAAAGAACAAATTTTCCGTGATGACATCCTCAACAACCGCCGCCGTCCAGATGGCCGTCGGTTTGGGGAAGTTCGCCCAATCAGCATCGAAGTTGGCTGGTTGCCGCGCACCCACGGCAGTTCCTTGTTTACCCGTGGCGAAACCCAGGCGATTGTGACCACCACGCTTGGAACCAGTGAAGATATTCAATACCTCGATGATCTCGAAACCGGTGAAGTCAAACGGAACTTCATTTTGAACTATAACTTCCCGCCGTTTAGCGTCGGCGAAACCGGTCGGATGGGCACGCCTGGCCGTCGTGAAGTTGGTCACGGCGCACTGGCACATCGTGCCATTCAGGCAGTGCTCCCCGGAGACGAGTTCCCGTATGTGCTCCGGGTGGTTTCAGATATTACAGAATCCAACGGATCTTCTTCGATGGCAACGATTTGCGGTGGTATTCTGTCGTTGATGGATGCGGGTGTGCCGATCAAGGCGCCAGTAGCCGGGGTCGCGATGGGCCTGGTGATGAGCGACAAAAAATACGCGATCCTGACTGACATCGCCGGTGCCGAAGACCACTATGGCGATATGGACTTCAAAGTTGCTGGAACGGCCAACGGGATCACCGCCCTGCAGATGGATATTAAAGTCAAAGGTCTGAATGCTCAGATTCTGGCCGATGCTCTGGCCCAGGCCAAAGAAGGCCGGATGCACATTTTAGGGAAAATGGCCGAAGTCCTGGCTGCGCCGCGCACCGCCATCAACCCGCTTGCCCCACGCATCATGACAATTCAAATTCCAGTCGCCAAGATCCGCGAAGTGATTGGTGCCGGTGGGAAAGTCGTTCGCGGAATTGTCGAAAAAACCGGTGCCAAAATTGACATCGAAGATACTGGCCGCGTCACGATTGCCGCTTCTGACACCGAAGCTGGCGAACGCGCCAAGGCCATGATCGAAGCCATCATCGAAGAAGTCGAAGTCGGCAAAACCTATCTTGGCACAGTCACGCGACTGGCTGATTTTGGCGCCTTTGTTGAAGTGTTGCCAGGAACAGAAGGACTGCTTCACATCTCTGAAATTGCCAACTACCGGGTGCGCAGCATCCACGATGAACTCAAAGAAGGCCAGCAGATTATGGTGAAGTGCCTCAGCACTGATGCCAGCGGCAAAATCCGATTGAGCCGCAAAGCCCTGTTGACCGATGCCGATGGTGGCCCCAAAACCAATGGCAATGGATCGGAAGACGCTTCAGCCGCTCCGGAACGTCAAGAACGCGAACCACGTGAAGAACGTGACCGCGAACCACGTCACCGTGGCGGAGACCGTCGTCCACCCCGGCGCAAATAAGACTGACGAAAATGAAGAATGAAGAATGAAGAAAATGAAGAATGAAGAATGAAAAATGAAGAAAATGAAAAAATAGAGCGGCTCAAAACGTTTCTCCTCAGGTTCAGCTCTGTAATTCTCAATTCTTCATTCTCAATTCTTCATTCTCAATTCTTCATTCTCAACTCGTCATTCTCAATTCTTCATTCGTGCATATGAGTCTTCCCAACATTGCCGTTCTGATTTCAGGTCGCGGATCAAATATGATGGCGTTGGCCAGTGCCATTGATCGCGGTGAACTGCATGCCCGGCTCGCCTGTGTCGTGAGCAACCGGGCAGACGCCGCCGGCCTGAAACTGGCAGCCGACCGCCAAATTCCCACCTGTGTCCTTCCGCATCAAGGGCTTTCCCGTCAGGCCCATGGCCGCCAAATTCGCGAAGCGCTGGCACCCCATCAGATTTCACTGATTTGCCTGGCAGGTTTTATGCGACTTCTTGATAGCGAGTTTATCCAGGCGTACAAAAACCAGATCGTGAATATCCATCCATCGCTCTTACCAGCCTTCCCAGGCTTACACGCCCAGGCCCAGGCATTTGAATACGGTGTCAAAGTGACGGGATGTACCGTTCATTTTGTGGATGAAGAACTCGATCACGGCCCCATCATTGCCCAAACCGCCGTGGTGTCCCAGGATACGGATACTGAAGAAAACCTCTCTCAACGCATTCTTGAGGCTGAACACCACCTCTATCCCGCCGCCGTTGAAAAAATCCTCCATTCCAGATGGACCATTCAGGAACGACGTGTCATTTTTGGATAACCGTTTCTGACTGAGGAACGTCCACCTCGCACTGGTTAGACTGAGCACCAGCCACACCCAGCCGCCAATTTCGTCGGGCAGCACACAATCTTCTTGAAAAAAAGTGAAAATCAATGAAAATACCTGCACCCAGGTATTTTCAATCGTTCGCACCCACATTCAACATCCAACCCAATTTCTCGTTCCGCCGCTTTGTTTTTCAAGTCAGGTACCGTGCTTATCGTTTTGACCAGCCTTGAGCAGCAAGTGACGGAATTACTTTGGGTTTGGTGGACCCTGGTCCAGAGCACGCGAAGTGGGTGTTATGTCGTCTCACGTTTTCTCAACTAATGAAGGACAGTCTATCCACTCACCCCTTTTCGACTGGTGGATTGCTGAAAGAGCGATGAAGCTGTGTCCAAAGTGCAACACGCAATGGGATGATTTAAAACGATTTTGTCCATACGACGGAACATTTCTCCCGTCACTGGCTCACTTGCCTGTGGAATCCACGTCCGAGCCGACCAACAGCACCAGCGATTTCCGCGCCTCTCAGATTGGGTATGCCGCTCATCAGCCCCAGCCGACAGAATTGCTCTCTGAAGGCGCCCCAGTTCTGGCCATGACGGGCACCCCGATTTCAGTTTCAGCCGCTCCCCCTCCAGCCCAGCCACCAGCAAGTCCACCGCCGCCAGCCCTGTGGACCACTGACGACACGCCAACAGTCAAGGCCAGCCATCCGCATGCCGTCTGGCCGGCTTCCTATCAACCGGGTCAGACCCCAAAAGAAGGGGTGGCGGCAATTCCGGTTGATGATGACCAGCTCTTTCCACTTCAAGAAACATCAGCTCCCAGTGGGGGGCCAGTCACCAGAGAAACCCCAGCCGCCCCGGTGACCGCGCCTGAAATGCCATTCACACCTGGCGCCTGGGGCGGGGACTCATCCGAAGAGGTCGGATTTCTCTTTGACGCACAGCATCAGGGACCAGCCAAAAATCCGGATGTCGTCCCAACGGTACCAGCAGCACCACCGCCCGGAGAACCATTTGGAGGAATCATCCACCGTGACCTGGAAGCGACCGCCAAAGCTCCTCCGGCTGAAATTCCGAAAACCGTGAGTGTTTTTGAAGTTGCCAGAGAAGCCCGAGACCGAATGCGCCGCTCGCAAAGCATGCCGGCCCTGGTGGAACCGAGTCGCCCAAAACGGACCCATGCCGAGTATTTTCAGCTCCTGAACGAACGAAACCGGATTATCCAGCAGTTTGTTGAAGTTCTGGTCAAACAAGGCTTTTCATACAAAAGCAGTTATAGCAACAAAGATGATCATCTGATTTATCGCTTTGATCTTTCATTCGGAGATGCCGACGATCATCGGACGTTTCCTGTCTCAGTTGCTCTGCACCGAAAACCGTCGTATTCCGTCCTGGTTTCAATTGATCTGTTTGAAATTGGCCGCACACTTCCAGAACGAACCAAACGCACAGAACTGATCGGTGGACGGGTGGAGCGCACCGACCATGGCATGTACTTTCATATTGATGCCACTGAAGATCTTCCCAACGAATACTTGATGCAGTGGTTGGATGAAAATCTCAAAAGTATCTTTCGCATCACGTATGAGACCTGACCATATTAAGAGCGAGTCGTGAGGAGCGAGTGGCGAGTAGTCAGGCAAGGTGAGGAACAGGAAACAAGGAGGGAGCAGGCGATTCTATAGCATTTCAGGTGCGACACGAAGTCGCAGATTTGATTGTTACACCCGAAAG
>CAZXCE010000432.1:0-7300 GCA_964639175.1 uncultured Clostridia bacterium | reverse complement strand
GTAGTTTACTAAGTTTATTTGATTGAACTATTTGACTGTTTTCTCATCCAAGGGTTCCATTCCAGATTGGTCGTATTCTTCAGGGTGTTCTTCGCCTGTTTCTTCTGCAGATTTAGCTTCCGTGGAAGGTCCGTCGTCCAATAAACCAAGCCGGAGGAGTCGCTGTGCCAGTCGATAAATATCCTTCTTATCACCTTCTTTCCGAATTCCAACTGCCACGACAACCACCAGAACTTTGTCGCCTTCGATGCGATAGATGATGCGGTATCGTTGACCGACAGCTCGCACGCTCCGGTAGCCATCCAATTCGTCACCAAGCGATTTGCCTTGTTTTTCAGGGTCTTCAACAAGCTCGTCAATTCGTTCTCTAATTTTGTCGCGTATGCGCCGATCTGAAATGTCTTGAAGCATTTGCAGGGCCGGAGAAGCGATGATAATTGAATAGGTCATTTCATCAACTCCTCCCGTGCTATCTCCCAGGGAATTCCTTTTCCTTCCTCGATTTCGCGAATGCTTTTGCGCAGAGTGGTCATCAATTCGGGATCGCTCATAATCTCCATGGTTTCAATTAAAGATTCGTAGAGTTCCCACGACATGACGGCTAAAACGGGTTTGCCACGGCGGGTAATTGCCACGGCGCCCATTTCAGGTGATTGGGCAAATTCTTCGGGTAAATTAGACAATCGGTTGCGGGCTTCGACCATTGGTAATGTGAGAGTCATACAAAATCTCCTGATAAGTGTTCATTCAACTGTGCAGTTAACTGTACGGTTATTGGCGATGGATTTCAACACTGGCTTCGTTCTCAGGCTTTGGGCCGTTTGTCTTTGACCAATAAACAACCCGAATGCCGCCCCCTGGTCTTTCGCTTCCGGGATAGAAACGTTCCAGAAATGAACACTGGTTGGTACTCTGTTTTCCTGAATCACCAAGGATATCAAAGGGTTCCAGGAAGGCTACGCCTGCGGCACGGGACTTGTATCGTTCAGAGGGTTCACCTATTTCTCTCATCAATCACCACACAATTGAGCTTCAAAAGGAAGAGGGCGTTATGTTCCAATCCATGTTGCAGGACCTGCGGTTTGCGTTTCGGATGCTCATCAAAAATCCAGGATTTTCAGTTGTTTCCATACTCACGCTGGCCCTTGGCCTGGGTGCCAACGCCGCTATCTTCAGCGTGTTTAATGCTGTGGTGTTGCGTCCGTTGCCCTACACGGCGCCAGATCGTCTGGTGACCCTGTGGGGAAAAATCCCAGGTAATGGTCTGGAAAAACTGAGTACCTCAGTACCTGAGTTTGGAGACTACCGGGCGCAAACAAATATTTTTTCATTACTCGCAGCTTATAGTTCAATCGGTGTGAATGTAACTGGCGGGAGTGAACCCCAACGAGTGAGGAGCACCTTTGCCACCGCAAATATATTTTCATTGCTGGGTGTGACCCCGCTGTTGGGCCGCCCGTTTCTGCCCGAGGAAGATACACCTGGGAGTGACGATGTTGCCGTTCTCAGCTACGGGTTGTGGCAACGTCGCTTTGGTGGCAACCCAAACATTATCGGGCAAGTGATAACCATCAATAATCAGAAATGTACGATTGTCGGCGTGATGCCTTCAAATTTCCAGTTTCCGTCGGCTGAAACCGAATTATGGAAACCGATAGCCTTCACACCTGATCAATTTCAAGTTGACCAGCGTGGTTCCCACTGGCTGCGGGTCATCGGACGCCTGAACCCCGGCATTTCGCTGGCCCAGGCTCAGGCCGAAATGACAATCGTTGCCAACAGACTGCAAATACAAAATCCGGACTATTATGAGGCAGACAGCGGGTGGGGCATTACTGTTTCGGCGCTTCAGGAAGAACAAACGCGAGAGGTACGCCCAACCCTGGTGCTCATGCTGGCGGCGGTTGGATTTCTGCTCCTGATTGCCTGTGCCAATACTGGAAATCTGGTGCTTGCCCGCGTGACGATGCGCCGCCGGGAACTGGCAACGCGTATGGCTCTGGGCGCCGGTCAATGGCGGTTAATTCGGCAAACGGCAACCGAAAGTATGGTCCTGGTCACGATTGGAAGTGGGCTTGGGCTGATATTTTCTGTTTGGGCAAAAAGCGGGCTCGTCGCATTTTTGCAGGCTTCGAACGTGTCAGGGTTGGACGATGTTGGCTTTGACCTACGGAGTTGCCTCTTTTTGGGAATGGTATTTGTCCTGACAGTGATGGTGTTCACGATCCTTCCAGCCTTCCTGTTTTCAAAATTCAACGTGATTGAATCACTCAAGGAAGGTCGTTCCGATGGATCCACCAGTAGCATTGAGCACACCCGATTTCGGACAGCACTGGTGGTGATGCAAACGGCGGCTGCCGTTGTGGTGCTGATTTGTGCTGGTTTAACCGGTCGGAGCCTGTACCGATTATCACAGGTTGAGCCTGGTTTTGACCCGTCGAATGTTTTGGCTTTGCGGTTATCACTTCCAAAAGCCAAATATGGTGAATCAGTGCGGCAGCGAGTTTTTTTCGATCAACTGCTTCAGCGTCTCAACACACTTCCAGGCGTTGAAAAAGTGGGTGCCGTCAGCAGCCTCCCACTCACTGGAACTGGGAATGAACGAAACTTTGCCATCAAGAACCATCCGCCGACAAACGTCAACATTGAGTTCAGGATGACCGATGGTGACTATTTTAGGACCATGGGGATGAAGCTCAGCCAGGGCCGCTTTTTTACCGAGCGTGATCGGGAAGGTGCCCCGCGCGTTGCCCTGATTAATGAGACTTTTGCCCGCATGTTTTTGGCGAATGAAAATCCACTTGATCAACAAATCAAACCTGGAGTGAGTAACAGCCCGTTTGAATGGGCTTCAATTGTCGGTGTGGTCAAAGATGTAAAGAACAATGGACTTGACGCCGAGACAGTACCGGAAATGTACCTTCCTGTGGACCAACCACCCTTGCCGGATTGGGAGGTCAATTCATTGTTTGTTGTCGTGCAAGGGCAGGGGTCTCCGACGGCATTGATTCCAGCGGTTCGGACCACAGTTCTCAATCTTGATGCCGACTTGCCGGTTTACAACGTGGCTTCGGTTGAACAATTGGTGACTGACTCCACAACATTGCGGAGATTTAATGCTGTGCTACCAGGTGTTTTTGGGACAATGGCTCTGATCCTGGCCGCGATTGGGCTCTATGGAGTGCTTTCATTTTTCGTCACCCGCCGGACACGTGAGATTGGCATCCGTCTGGCCCTGGGTGCCAGGAAAAGTGATGTCTTTCAACTTGTCATCGGACAAGGAATGGTACCAGCCCTGGCCGGGATTGCCGGCGGGCTGGTGTGTGCCAGCGGAGTTGCCCGCCTGATGGAAAAGTTACTGTTTCAGGTCAGCCCGACAGATTGGTTGACCTTTGTTTCGGTGCCCATGATGTTGCTTGGTGTTGTGGTGCTGGCCGCCTGGATTCCCGCCCGGCGGGCAACTGAAGTCGAACCGACGGTGGCCCTGCGCTGTGATTGATTTTTGTCTGGTACAGACTCGATTGCGGATTCCGCTGCCGGTATCAAACCCAATCAGACGGATTCTGGATACTTATGCCCAGACAGCATGTTTGCTTGATTTGGGCTTTTTTTCTTTACTTGGCTTTTGAGTCGTTTTCAGACAGAATGCGTCCCGCTTTTCACCAACTCTGAATCTGCACATGTTTTGTTCTCCAAAAATGATGGCCTGAGCTTCGGGCAGACCCAACCTGCTTTTGGACAGACGTGTGCGGGCAGATATTTTCGGGAGTCCACATCATGCCGAATTATCATTTAAAGAATTCACGATTACTTGAAGTCACCCTTATGAATGAAAAAGTCATGGCGCTGGCTGGTGCCATGGTCGCTTATGAGGGGCAAATGAAATTTGAGAAACAGATATTGGGCGGAGAAGGGTTTTTCGGAGCGTTGCGCCGAACTGTCTCCAACGAAGGCTTAAACGTAATGACCACGACTGGATCGGGCAAAGTGTACTATGCGCACGAAGCCCGCGAATTGACGGTGATTCCGCTCCAGGGTGGCAAATTGTTTATTGAAAGCAAAAGTTTGCTGGTCTATGACGTCAGCGTGCGCACCAGTACCGCCTTTGCGGGGCTGCGTGGAATGGCTTCGGGACAGGGCTTGTTTACCACAACCGTCGAAGGCCACGGCAATGTGGTGGTGATGTCCGACGGCAATTTAATTTGCCTCGAAGTCTCGCCCCAGATGCCGTTATTTGTTGATCCGGATGCGTTTATTGCCTATCAGGGCAATATCCAGCAGGAATTTCACTTTGATGTCAACTGGCGCACCATGATCGGACAGACTTCGGGTGAAAGTTATCAACTCAAGTTCAGCGGCCAGGGCCTGGTCTACATTCAACCCAGCGAACTGAAATAAAACGGAATGAAGAAGTCAGTACCACCTGCGTCAGCGGGTGGGATAAGAATGAAGAATTCGCAATTCTACATTCAAGGTAGTTCTTCATTTGTTTGTATGGTAAGGAGATAAGCGCATGCCGACTTTTGAAATGATCAACAGCAAACTGTTGTGTGTCAGACTCAACAACGAAGAAGTGTTTACCAAGCGCGGGGCCATGATCGCCTACAAAGGCAATGTCAACTTTGCCAAATCAAGCGGCGGTGCCGGCTTTGGTCAGGCCGCGATGCGAGCCGTAACCAATGAAAATTTGAAACTCATGGTGTCGCGAGGCACCGGAGAAGTCTTTTACGCCTATTTGGGCAAACACGTGACGCTGATCAAGCTCAATGGTGAGCGGTTTTATGCCGAAAGTGAAAGTATTCTGGCCTATGACTCGCGGTTGCGGGCCGGGACGGAGTTTATGGGCAATCAGGGCGGAATGTCAGGGCTGGTTCGCGGTGCGGTAACCGGTCAGGGATTGTTTACCACGACGCTCGAAGGCCACGGTGAACTGGCGGTCCTCTCTGACGGCGATATGATCGGAATTGATGTCAATCCGTCCAATCCGGTGTTTGTTGATCCGGATGCCTACATTGGCCATCGCGGACAGTTGTCGTCGAGCATCAAAACCGACGTCAGTTGGAAAACCTTTGTCGGCCAGACGTCCGGCGAAAGCTATCAATTGCAATTCACCGGCAACGGTACGGTGTACATCCAGGCAAGCGAGAGGTAAGAAGGTGGACCTATGCCCAATTCCTATAACTATCAAACACTTCCATCCAACGATAACATCAACCCTTACAGCTATTGCCTCGAAGTGCGCGACGCCATGTTTATGCGCAAAGGCAAAATGATTGCCTATTACGGCAATCTTCGGTTTTCAGCGCTCGGTGATTCAATGTATGCCGTGATCGTTGACAAAGTATTTAACGCTCCGGGGTACATCAGTGACTTTGTGATCGTCAACGGCCAGGGGAAAGTCGTTTTGGGCGACAATGGCAACAATATCGCTTCGTACAACCTGGAAAGCGGCAACTTGACGGTGAAAAGCAGCCACGTCCTGGGATTTGATTCAAGCCTGGTCTGTCAGGAATCAACCCAGCCGGGCTATTTGACGCTGATGGGCACGGGGACCTTTCTGGCATCATCAAACGGGCCAGTTCACTTTATCGAACCGCCCTGCCGGGTTGACGAACAGGCACTGCTCGGCTGGGCCGACTGTCCAAGTCCGTCCTATCATTATGATTATGCCTATATCCGGAACATCTTTGACGTGGTTGGTTCAATGATTCTGGGCCGGACTTCGGGCGAAGAAAAACAAATTGACTTCTTTGGCCAGGGAACGGTGTTGATTCAATCGTCTGAAGAAGAACTGGCCGGTCGGATGGATTTACAGCGTTTGACCAGCGAGATCTCGGGCCTTGGTCAGCATGACCTGAACCAGCTTTCAAGCTTTATCAATAATTTGATGCGACCAGGGGAGTAAAACCGGGTTCGGGTTTCCGAAGTATCCTTTCGGCGGTCCAGCGTAACTTATGCAGGAAAATGTGCCTGTGTTGCGCCGGCCCGCTGAAAGAATCCGGTTCAACCCCGAAAAGACCCAGCCCTGGTCTATGCGGGAAGTCAGTTCGGCCCGCTGGGCGGTACAGGGACCTGTATTGGCCCTGCGGAAGGAAAACGGAATCTAGTCATAAGCGCCAGGATAAGGGTTTTAGGCCCGAAGCTCGTTGTGTAATAGCTGTGGTGCAAAGCCCACGGTCTCGGCCAGGATGCGGCCCAATCCCGATAAAAGCATCGTTCAATACCACCGGAAAGAACACGGGGTTCTTATCCTGGTGCTTATGCGGAATCTAGTGCACTGTTGATGAAGTTTCGGTGTAGATTTCCTGAGGAGGAACGGTGCATATGTGGTTTTACTCACGTTTGGTTTGTTTTTTGTTCATTACCCTGGCCTTTACGGGAACAGCCTGGGCGCAAGGCGAAGCGCCCCTGATCCCGCGTCAGGCACTCTTTGCCAATCCAGATAAAGAACAGGTTCAGCTCAGCCCAGACGGCAAATGGGTCAGTTACCTGGCCCGGACTGACAATACGATGAATGTCTGGGTTGCCCCCGCCAACGACCCTGCCAGAGCCAGCGTCGTCACTCAACAAAAAGGCACGCCCATCCTGAACTATCGGTGGACGTATCTTTCCGGGCGACTCGTTTACGTGGTTTCGGCTGAGAATGGGGTTCATGTCTTTTTGTTGGATCTCGCCAGCCGTGAGTCCCGTGACCTCACCCCGGCCAAGGGCGTGGTTGCCTATATCGAAAAATTCAGCCCCGACCACGTTGATGAAGTGCTCCTGCGCATCCAGGAACCAAACTCTGCCACCATTGCTTATCACCGGGTCAACCTGCGCACCGCTACCACCAAGGTCATTTTTAAGAATGACCGGAACTTTGAGCGCGTTTTCTTTGATAACGACTGGAGGCCGCGTGTGGCGAAGTTCCCGCAGTCTGACTCAGGGTATGAGCTATTGAAATGTACGGCTACGGGGTCCTGGACTCCATTGGCCAGTTTTCGGACCGAAGCAGAAGCAACGGCTTCCCAACCCATCGCTCTCGACAAGGCCGGCACGACGCTCTATCTGACCGATAACCGTGGCCGCGATACTGCCGCTTTAATGGCGCTGGACCTGGAAACAGACCAGCAGACCTTGCTTTTCGGAGACCCCGTCGCCGACGTGGTGCCCGCCCTCTTGCTGCACCCGAAAACGGGCCGGGTCCAGACGGCGGCATCTTACTATGGTCGGCTGAGGCGGCATTTCCTGGATCCTTCGGTGATTCCCGATTTTGAGTACCTGCGCACGGTGCAGCGGGGCGACATTGGCCTTCTGTCAC
>CAZXCE010000431.1:0-7315 GCA_964639175.1 uncultured Clostridia bacterium | reverse complement strand
AGAAAATCCAGGGAAACAAATTGAAGCTCAAAGGACATCACTTTTTTCTGTTTAGTGTGTGGCTTCCAAATCAGGCCCAGTTTGCTGGATTTGAACAACTGCACGGAATTGCCGAAAAACTTGGGTTGAAAACAGTTCCGATTCTGGACACTGCGTTTCCACTTGATCACAGTGTTGACAAACTGGTCACACTCGCAACCCGCAAAAGTGTTTTAAATGCACAGGCATGGGCTGAAGGAACCGTCTTCCGGCCACTAATCGAACATACCGACCCGGAGCTTGGACGACTGAGCTTTAAGGTCATTAACCCGGAATTCCTCCTCAAACATGGGGAATGAAGAAATCCAAGGCGAGGGGCTAAGGGCTGAGGTTTTAGCAAGAATTCTCAGACCTTCCCCTTTCATCCCCAATCCTTTAATTATTTATTGCGGAGTCTTCTAACAGGTAGGATCTCGGCCTTTGAACCCGAGGATATTGGTTCGAACCCAGTCTCCGCAGCCAAATTTTGTCGGTGTAGCTCAATTGGATCAGAGCAACTGCCTTGTAAGCAGAAGGTCGTGGGTTCAAGTCCCACCACCGGCTTTTTAGAATGAAGAATTGAGAATGAAGAATGAAGAAAGTGGTTAGTGGCTAGTGATTAGTTCTTGGTTCTTCGTTCTTCGTTCTTCGTTCTTCGAAGGTGTTGGCTCCAGAACACTGAACACCAAACAGCAGGCACCAAGCACCAGATTTGTCAATTCTTGATTTTTTCTCCAGTCGGGTAGCTCAGTTGGAATGAGCGTCGGTCTTACAAACCGGGGGTCGTGGGTTCGAGTCCCACTCCGACTATCTCTTGAATGAAGAATCATTTTAGTGGTTAGTGGCTAGTGATTAGTGGTTAGAAATCAATACTTTCGAAGAAGATCCAAGAACTAACTACTAACCACTAATCACTAATCACTAATTCGATCCGGGTCAGTAACTCAGCGGACCAGAGTGCTTGTTTTCGACACAAGTGGTCGCAGGTTCGAATCCTGCCTGGCCCTTTTTCTAAATGAAGAATTGAGAATGAAGTGGTTAGTGGTTAGCGGTTAGTGGCTAGTTCTTGGCTCCTGGTTCTTCCTCGAAAGTATTGATTTCTAACCACTAGCCACTAATCACTAATCACTAACCACTAACCACTAACCACTTTTTTCATTCTTCATTCTTCATTCCGAACGGGCCGGTAGCTCAGCGGAGAAGAGCTGCTGTCTTCTAAACGGCACGTCACAGGTTCGAATCCTGTCCGGCTCATTTTTCGGCACGGTTGTGCTAAAATCTTAAACTGGTTACTCAATACAGAAAGGAGAATGCACTGTGTGCAACTACAAAGGAAAGTTCTGCTATTAAACGCTTCCTACGAGCCACTTGGTACTGTCACGCTTCCACGCGCAGTTCGGTTGGTGTGGAACAAGGCAGCTATTGTGGTTGAGTTTGACGGAGACCGCGTCCTCCGCTCAGTTCGCCACACGTTTCCTTGTCCGTCGGTGGTTCGATTGTCTGAATACATCAACGTCCGGAAGCGCCGGGCTGCCTCAGGTAGCCTGCGAATGAAAATTTACATTCGCGACCGCTTCCGCTGTCAGTACTGCGGTGAGAAGGGAACCGCCTCAGACCTCACGCTGGACCACATCCTGCCCCGGTCTCGTGGCGGACGGTCAGTGCCAGAAAATCTCTGCACCTCGTGCGTTCCCTGTAACCAACGAAAAGGAGACCGGACTCCGGCTGAAGCCAGAATGCCGTTGCTCTCAAATCCAAGCGCCCTCTGGTTCGACCTGGATACAGCCGTTTTGCAACATGCGGCTGAAGCCCGTCCAGAATGGAGAAAATATCTCTTCCTGGATGAATTGACCGAAGGCGTCGCATGAGAAGACATTCAGGGCGGAAGACATCGGGCTGAAAAAGTCGGGCTGGAGACTTTGGGCTTGGGTTGAAGGGCTTGGGTTATTTTTCAGCCCGTTTTCTTCAGCCCGACTTCTTCAGTCCCAAGCCCTGAGCTGGATGTCTTCCACCCCAGTTTTTACATCTCCCACTTGCTGTCGCCGTTAAGTTTCTTGAAAACCGGAAACTTAACGGCTATTTTTGTTTCATCCCTGTTTGGGTTTGGTTCTTCCCCGGAATCAGCCAGTTTCCTGAAAACCAGGTTTTATCAGATTCTTGAAAGAAATCGGCGTCTCAGTCACTGTTTATGTTCGACCTGTCTTTCGATTCCCTTTCAAGAACAACCAGGCGCCCCAGACGTTGCCTGTTTCGACCTGTGCGGTTCATTCGCGTTCAGGACGAGGAATTTTTCATGAGTACCAGTGAAACAACCCAGGCCAGTATTCTTGTGGTTGACGATAATGCACTCAATATTCGAGTGCTGGTCGAAATTTTGCAGCGGCGTGGATTTACCGTTCGATCCTCCACAAATGGACCAGATGCACTGAAAATGGCCCAGGAGACTCCTCCGGACCTGGTGTTGCTCGATGTATTAATGCCTGGCATGGATGGTTATCAGGTATGTCGGTTGCTTCGGGCTAATCTTGCCACACAAAACACACCCATTATTTTTCTGAGCGCGCTCAATGAACCACTGGATAAAGTCGAGGCATTCAATGTTGGTGCCACTGATTACATTTCTAAACCTTTCAATGCACGGGAAGTAATGGCCCGAATTGAAAGCCAGTTGAGAATTCAGGCGTTACGGAAAGAGCTTGAGGCCCGGCAACTTGATTTGGAACGGCGCAATGAAGAACTGGCCCGCAAAAATGAAGAATTGATGCAATCACAACGAGCTTTAATGAAAGCCCACCGCAACATCAACCTGGTTTTTTCGGTCTTTACCGACGCACTGCTGGGGACTGTTCTTGACGACAAGTATTTGCTCGAAGAAAAAATCGGAGAAGGCGGGTTCGGTAGCGTCTATCGCGCGACCCAGGTTGAATTGCAACGTCCAGTTGCCATCAAGGTCTTCCGTCCGTCAGATTTGTACCCCCAAACCCCTGAAGCCCAACTCGAACGATTTCGAATGGAAGGAATTTCCGCCTGCCGGATCCAGCATCCAAATGCGGTTTCGGTGCTTGATTTTGGGATTACCGCAGCCGGGATTCCATATCTGGTCATGGAACTGCTCAATGGCCGGACGCTCGCCACTGAACTGGATGAGAAGAAACCCCTTTCGATCAAGCGGTGTGCGGAAATGATAATCCCGGTAGGCCACTTACTGACCAAAGCCCACGAAATGGGAATGGTTCATCGTGACATCAAACCGGATAATATTTTTCTCCACCAGTCTGATGGAGTGGAAATCATTAAAGTCGTGGATTTTGGGATTGCCAAACTGCTGGTTGACTCATCTGAAGTTGAATACCGACCAAATTTGACAATCACCGGAAATCTGGTTGGGACTCCGGTGTATATGTCTCCAGAGCGGTTGAAAGGCTCAGTCTATGGGGTTCAATCTGATATTTACAGTCTTGGGATCACACTCTATCAAATCCTGTGTGGACGATTGCCCTTTGAAACCAGTAAAACCGAACTTTATAACCTGGTGGCCTGGCATTTGACACAAAAACCGCGCCCATTACGCGATTTCAATCCATTGATTCCTGAACCACTCGAAGACCTTGTCCTTCGCATGTTGCTGAAAAACCCGGAATTACGGCCAACCGCCCGTGAAGTGACCGAAGCGCTCCATCAGATGGTTGACCAGCTTCCGGATACCCCAGTTGCGACATTTTTTGATTTTCCCCCAACCCTGTCACCAAATTTCGATGAAGACGAGTCGGAAACGTCTCTTCCACCTCATCAAACTCACCCCACCAACCAGCAACCCTCAACCCCGATCACTCAGGAAAATGTAAAATCAGTTAAATAACTGGACGTGTCTCATCGCCGGGTCTGGTTGAGGAGCCTGTGAGCCGGCACCACCACCAGAAATTCAGGTTCTGGATCAACCACCTTCCTTCTGGAATTTCCACCAGCCGTTCTGCACTTTTTTCTGATATGATGTTTGGGATTCGGCCTCCTTTTGATTCCTACGGATTTCCCTCAATTTCGGCATCATTTGACTCATTGTCTTCAACAGGTCTGCTCGGCTGTGTTGTGTGAAGAGTGGGTTGGTAAGTGCCCAGGTTTTTCCTCCTACCTGTCCTGAAAGAGGAACTCCCATAAATCCAACAAAAAGAATGGTCTGGTATGGAAATAATCAATTTGGAGAGAGCTGAGATCCTGGTTGTTGACGACAACCCGCTCAATATCAAAATCCTCTCGTCCCTTTTGAACAAACACGGGTACCTGATGCGAGCCGCCCATAGCGGGCAAGAAGCCCTCTTCGAAGTCTCCCAATCGCACCCAGATTTAATCCTGCTTGACATCATGATGCCTGATCTGAGCGGCTATGAAGTGTGTTGCCAGTTAAGAAAAAACACGAGCACGGCCAAAATCCCGGTTATTTTTCTGAGTGCACTCCACGAACCTCACGAAAAGGTCGAAGCTTTCCGTTCTGGTGGAAATGACTACATCATGAAGCCATTTCATGCGGAAGAAGTCATTGCCCGGATTGAAAATCAACTCAACATCCAGCGATTGCGCCGGGAACTGGAAGCCAGTCAACGTAGCCTGGAACAACAAAATCGAGAACTGGCCAGCAAACACGAGGAACTGGTGAAATCCCATCAGGCACTCGTTCAGGCCCAACGCCATATTGACCTGTATTTTAGTGTGTTCACCAATGCGTTACAGGGAACCATTTTCGACAACAAATATGAACTTGAGCAAAAAATTGGTGAGGGCGGCTTTGGAACCGTCTATCGTGCAACACAGATTGGCTTGCAACGACCCGTGGCGATTAAAATCTTCCGCCCATCAGAACCAAACCTCCAGTCTCCGGATAAACAGGTTGATCGCTTTCGCCGTGAAGGAATTGCAGCCTGTCGTATCCAACATATAAATGCCGTTTCGGTGCTTGATTTTGGCATTACATCGGCTGGGATCCCGTATCTGGTCATGGAATTGTTGAATGGCAAAACCCTAAGCCAGGAACTGAGTGAATCTTCGCATCTGACGGTTCAGCGATGTGCTGAAATCATCACTCCAATCTGCAACCTGCTGCTCAAAGCCCACGAAATGGGACTGGTTCACCGGGATATCAAACCGGACAATATTGTGCTGCATCAGTCGGACGAAGGGGAAATCGTCAAGGTCGTTGATTTTGGAATTGCGAGGCTGGTTGAAGATAATTCAGGGGCAAATATTCTCAATACACTCACGGTTTCCGGAAATGTTGTCGGAACCCCGCTCTATATGTCGCCTGAACGACTCAAAGGGACGCCGTGTGGCGGCCCATCTGATATCTATAGCCTGGGAATCACCCTGTATCAAATGTTGTGTGGTGAATTACCGTTTGAATCAGTGAAAACCGATCTGTATTCGGTCGTCACCTGGCATTTGACTATGAAACCCTCTCCACTCCGGGGAATAAACCCGTTTGTTCCACTGGAAGTTGAGGATCTGGTTTTGCGAATGCTCTTTAAGTTACCTGAGCAACGACCAACTGCCCAGGAAATTATCCTGGCGTTTCAATCTGTTTCGACATCCCAGGAGCACAACCCGCCGTTTGAAATTGCCCGGAGGGGACCTCCAGACCGGCTGTTCAATTTACCGAAAACACTGTCTGAAGAAGTCAACGAGGGCAAAGAGTTACGAACAACTATCAAGCAAATTCGATCCTGAGTTGAGTTCCCTGCCCGGCGGCCTGGGCCGGGCTGACAATCAGGCACCGTGGGAGTCGCTCTTTCAGTTCGGCAACGTGCGAAATCAACCCAACCATTAAGTTTTGCGACCCGAGGGATTCAAGGCTGCCAAAGGCCAGATCCAGCGACTCAGGGTCAAGTGTGCCAAAGCCTTCATCCAGAAAGAAGAATTCCAGCGGAAACCGCCCTCGCAGTTGAATCTGACTCGACAACGCCAGTGCCAGCGCCAGTGACGTTAAAAACGTTTCCCCCCCACTCAGCGTTGAGACTGGCCGCCGCTGGCCACCGCTAAAATTGTCCCGGATGACAAATTCGCTTTCGTGGTTGACATCGAGTGTGTACCGCTGCCGGGTAATTTGCCCCAATCGAAGCGAGGCATCACGGGCCATTTCGACCAGCCGCTCTTGAGCCACAAATTCAACAAAGGCATTGCCTTTGAGCACGCTGTTGAGTTCCGAAAGCAGACTATGTCGCTTTTCTTTCTCCAGCTTTTCGGTGGTTAAATATTTCCACTGGATATGTTTCTGTTTCAGGACTTCGACGTCCCGGTCAGCCGCGCCAAAGGCAGCCAGGGCACGGCTTGATTCAGCTTCGGCGGTACTGACCGCCGCTTCAGCCTCGGCCAGCGGTGTGATGTCAGGCTCGCGACCGTTTAATTCCTGGGTCAGCCGTTCGATCTCTTCACTCACTTTTCGCCGGTCGGTCTCAAACTGTTCCAGCGACTGGCGGAGTTCCTCACGTTCAGACTCACCTGACTGAGCAGCGGTTGCGGCACCAATATCAGAAAATCCGTACTTGCGGAGCGCCGCCGTTAAATGGGCGGCGGACTGACTTTGTTTGGTTGATGTTTTTTCGTGCGTAGATTCAGCCGTTTTCAGTTTGATTTCGGCTTGATGGACCGCAGTCTGGGCGGCATCCCGCGTTTGACGGGCTTGTTTTTCAGCTTCAACCAGAGTTTCAATTTCGACTGTCACCTGTACCAGAAGTGTTTCCAGTGGCTGGCCACCAGTTACTTTGAACAGGTCCTGCTCAACGTGTTCAAGTTGCTGGCTCGCCCCGGCCAGTTTACCTTCGTAAACAGCAATCTCTGATTCCAGGTCAGATTTTCGCTGTTGGGCGGCCTGTAACTTTTTCTGGGCTGCTTCTAGCGTTTGATCAAGCTGTGTCCGCCGTTGTTCGAGTTCTTCCTGGCGGGATGCCCGCCGCGCCAGGTTTTTGAGTTCAGTGGCCACACTGGCCCGCTCCAGGCTACCCCGAGTCGTATCAAACACCTGCTGTGCCTGATGCAGCAGTCCCTCCCGCTCAACCATAACCAGCCGTGCCTGATCGGCTTCGTGTTGCGCAGCGTGTTGTTTTTCCTCAGCAACGCCCAGCTCGGTTGTGGTTTTTTGAATCGCAGTCTGCGCCCGTTCCATCCGGTGCTGGGATTGCTCAATCGCCTGTTTTCGGCTAGCGCGGCTGGTTTCCGCCAGTTGGTGGGCGGCAATGTCCTGATTGAGCCGTTCAGTGCGTTCTGAGTCAGTCAATTTCCGCCAGTCTTCCGGGAGCACCTGTCGGAGGGC
>CAZXCE010000430.1:0-7360 GCA_964639175.1 uncultured Clostridia bacterium | reverse complement strand
GCGGTAAAGGTTTCGACATTGTTGACAATTGTCGGGCAGCCGTACAAACCAGCCACGGCTGGAAACGGCGGCTTGATGCGTGGGTGACCGCGCAGACCTTCAAGCGAATTGAGCAGTGCGGTTTCTTCGCCGCAAATATACGCACCCGCCCCTGGGTGGACAAAAATATCGCACTCAAAGTCTGTTCCAAACAGATTTTTGCCAAGATATCCACGCTCGCGGGCCTCGGCAAGGGCGGTTTCAAGAATTTTGATGAGGTACCAATATTCACCACGAATGTAGATGTAGCAGAGTTTGGCCCCAAGCGCAAAAGCCGCAATTGCCATTCCTTCAATCAGTTGATGAGGGTCATATTCCATCAACGGGCGGTCTTTGCACGTCCCTGGTTCACTTTCGTCGGCATTGCACACCACATATTTGGGTTTGGGGGACTGTCGCGGGACAAAACTCCATTTGAGCCCGGTTGGAAAGCCAGCGCCACCGCGTCCGCGCAGGGCTGACTTTTTGACTTCGTCAATTACCTGATCCTGGGTCATCGTGGTCACGACTTTTTTGAGTGCCTGATAGCCCTCAGTCGCCAGATAAGTATCAATGCTTTGGGAATTTGGCATCCCAAATCGTTTGGTAAGCAGCTTCATTTCCATGATTGCCTCAAATGGTATCGTTTGCCCTGAACACCGGCGTTCTTCGCCACAAACAGCGTCTGGCATCCAGTGGGTACCTGGCCCAGAGCACGACGAAAAGTCTGAATAAATTCAATCGCTTACGGGAGCGAGTCCAAAATCTTGTCGATTTTTTCCGGCGTCAGATTTTCATGATAGTCAAAGTTGATTTGGAACATCGGTGCCGTACAGCATGACCCCAAACACTCAACTTCGCTCAATCGGAACCGTCCGTCTTCGGTGCGCTGCCCAGGTTTGATTCCCAATCGCTTGACCAGATGGGCGGTGATATCTTCCGCACCGCACAGATAGCAACTGATTGTCCGGCATACCTGAATATGATATTTGCCAATCGGTTCAGTAAAATACATTGTGTAAAAAGTTAACACTTCGTACACGTCGTTCATTTCAACTCCGAGCTTTTTGGCAACAAATCGCATGCCATCCTTACTAATCTGGTTTTCTTCATTCTGGACCAGATGCAGCAACGGCAGAATAGCAGAGCGTTTGACAGGGTACCGCGCAATGATTTCGTCGGCTTTTTTGTTGATTTGTTCGCTAAACATAGTGATCTAAGCGGGGAATGAGGGAATGAGAAGGATGATGAATCCTGAGTTTAAAATGAAGAATTCAGAATTGAGAATGAAGAAATCAATGAGTGGCTAGTGGCTAGTGGCTAGTGGTTAGTTCCTGGCTCTTTGTTCTTGGAAAGTATTGATTTCTAATCACTAATCACTAATCACTAACCACTTTCTTCATTCTTCCTCAGCGGTCGATTTCTCCGAGCACAATGTCGAGGCTGCCAATGACCGCCACCACGTCGGCAATCATGGTCCCTTCGACAATCTTCGGCAGGGCCTGCAGGTTCACAAATGACGGTCCGCGAACATGCACCCGGCAGGGTCGCTCAGTACCATCGCTGATGATATAGAAGCCAAGTTCGCCTTTTGAACCTTCAATGGCGTGATAGGCTTCGCCGGCTGGAACACTAAACCCATAGGCGGCCAGCAGGAAATGGTGGATCAAGGCATCCATCTGGTGCTTCATTTCTTCCCGCTCAGGCAACACAACTTTTGGTGTGTTGGCTTTGACCGGACCCGGCTTTAACCGATCCAGCGCCTGACGGCAGATTTTCCAGCTTTCGTGCAGTTCGCGCATCCGCACCATATACCGGGCAAAAATATCGCCATCCTGCTCAACTGGAATATCAAAATCATAGGTTTCATACCCGCAATAGGGCTCGCTCCGGCGAACATCATGCGGCAATCCCGATCCACGCAGGCTCGGGCCAGTCACCCCAAGGTTGATGGCATCTTCGGCACTGATATGCCCCACCCCACGGGTTCGCTTCTGGAAAATCTGGTTCCCAGTCAACAGAGCGTGATATTCCTTGATCGCTGCAGGGAATTCTTCCAAAAACTGGCGCACCATTTTGGTAAAGCCCGGCGGGACATCATACGGGAGCCCGCCGACGCGGAAGTAACTCACCGTCATGCGACCACCGCAAACAGCTTCATAAATGTTGAGAATTTTTTCACGCTCGCGGAAGCAATAGAAAAACATTGACATTGCACCCAGGTCGAGCGCGTGCGTTCCCAGCCAGACCAGATGCGAAGCAATCCGCTGCAATTCAGTCAGCAGCACGCGCAGTGTCTGGGCTCGCGGCGGAATATCGTCCACAATCCCGAGCAGTTTTTCGACCGTCATCACATACCCGAGGTTATTGCCCATCGGGTTGAGATAATCCATGCGGTCGGTAATGACAATATTCTGCTGGTACTTCTTGGTTTCCATCTGCTTCTCCATCCCGGTGTGGAGATAGCCGATGTCTGGAATTGCCTGGATGACGGTTTCACCGTCAAGTTCCAGTTGTAACCGCAACACACCATGGGTTGACGGGTGCTGAGGGCCCATGCTGATGGTGACGGTATTGTCGAGGGCAGATTGTTCCCGAATATGCTGAGCCAGCTTATCTTGTGGCGCATAATCGAGATCAACCACTGTATTCCCGGTGGTTGTGGCAATGTCAGGCATATGTTGTTCCCTGATGGTTGACGGTTAACGGAAGTCTGGCGACTGGTGTTTGGTTCTTGGCTCTTGGTTCTTGGTGCTTGGTACTTGGGGACCAATACCTTCCAAGCACCAAGTACCAAGCACTAAAACCCAGACACCAAAAACTTAGTACCCGCGCAACGGAAAATCTTTGCGCAACGGATATCCTTCCAGATCTTCCGGTGTCAGAATTTTGCGGAGATCGGGGTGATTGACAAATGTAATCCCCAATAAATCAAAGGTTTCGCGCTCGTGCCAGTTGGCGGTGGCCCAGATTCCCGACACGGTTGCCACCTGACAATCATCTTCTGGAACGCGGACTTTCAGTCGCAGACGGATTTTGTTGGGAATTGAAAACAGATGGTACACGACTTCAAACCGTGGATCTTCTTCCAGCCCGCGATCAACGCCACACAAATCCGACAGCAAATTAAACAGCAATTTGGGTTCATCACGCAGGAAGCGGCAGACGGGCACAATGGATTCACGCTTGACATAGACCGTCACTTCGCCGTTTTGAACTTTGATGTCTTCGACCGCATCGGCAAACCGCAACCGCAATTCGGCCAGGGTATCAGTGGCGCCCTTGACCGTTGAAAGCTGGGCGTCAAGGGTTTCCAAAGCAGTTTCGTTGATGCTCATTTGGCAGCCACCTCTTCTAAAAGATCTACGTCTTTGCGATCACGCAGACTCTCGGTCATGATTTTTTCCTGCAGTTTCATTACGGCATACATCAAGGTCTCAGGACGTGGCGGGCACCCGGGCACATAGACATCAACCGGGACCACCTGATGGACGCCCTGCACAATCGCGTAGTTGTCAAAAATTCCGCCAGCCGTTGCGCAGGCACCCATTGAGATCACCCACTTTGGCTCTGGCATCTGGTCATAGATGCGCCGCAGGACCGGGGCCATCTTACGCGAGACACGACCCGCGACAATCATCACATCAGCCTGGCGCGGGCTGGCTCGAAACACTTCAGCGCCAAAACGGGCTAAATCATTGCGAGCAGAGGTAATATTCATCATTTCAATTGCACAGCATGCCAATCCAAAAGTCGCCGGCCATAATGATGATTTGCGCGACCAGTTCACCAGAAAATCCAATGTCGTCAGACCAACTTCCGGCAACATGTCTGCAAGCTTTGTCTCTAAACCCATAGATCAACCCTCACTTCTGAATTCTGAATTTGTTAACTCTTTGATAATCAATCAGATGAAGTTTGAATCTTCAACCGGAAGATTTTTTCTTCATTCACCTATTTGTTCCAGCGAAAGACGCCTTTTTTCCAGATGTAGATATACCCAATGAACAAAATGGTGATAAACACCATCATTTCAGAAAATACAAAAATCTTGAATCCTTGTGAAATCGCAGCCAGGTCCTTAAACACCACAGCCCAGGGAATCAAGAAAATTGCTTCAATATCAAAGAGGATAAAGAGCAGGCAGATCAGGTAAAACTTCACTGAAAAGCGTTCGTGGGCCGATCCAACTGGATCTTTCCCGCATTCGTACGGCATCAACTTTTCACGGGTATTGAGGCGGGGGCCGATCAACCGGGATGTATTGAGCATCACCAGCGCCGTGCCGGCAGCCAGAAAAAACACCATCAAAATTGGAAAATAGGCAAGCAAGCTGTCAGGTTGCATGACGGAATCCTTCGTGCAGTGCGCACCAATCGAAGCTGAGATTAAGGGATGATGCGCATTCTTGGTTTCGGAGTCTCTGGTTTTTGGTACACAAGTGAGAGGCCAGCGGTTCCAGACGAAGCACCAGGCACCAGACACAGAAAGTAGAGGACTGAAGAGTACCACAGCGTTTGTGCTGCAAAGCATGCGCCAGGACGGGATGGCATTCCCGGCTGATCGGCATAAAGCGTTGCTGCGTCAAGATGTTAGGAAAAACGCGGGGGCAAGAATTTGCTCCGTGATACTAGGCCAGCCGACTTTGGAGTGTCAAGGACAGGCTGCCTTCCCTGCCTGGAAGATCCCTGCGCCCCTTGCTCCAAACCACCTCTTATCCTTATTATGTATGACTTCCATCAGTCAAGTTGCTGTCACGACATCGTCATCCATCACAACTCTTTATTTTGCGTGCCGGGAACGTTTTGACCGACCTGCGGCTCAACCGTACTTTTCCGTCGAGGGAAATGACACATCACGATGAACGACAAACGAGCTTCCTCCGCCCCTCAACCCACCAGTTCGGGGGACAGACTGTCATCCGGTCCGCCGCCAGAGACCTTTATGACAGCACCCACAACTGGGGCCAATCCAAATGCACTCAAGGCCGCCCTCCAACGGGAGCAGGCTGCCCGGAATCGACTGGATGCCCTGGTTAAAATCAGCAGTGCCGTCAATTCAAGCCGTGATTTAAATGGAATCTTTGAAGTCATTGCGGCTGAAGTCCGGCATCTCGTGCCATTTGACCGGGCCAGCCTGGCTTTTTTAAATGAAGATCGAACCCGAGTCCAGGTCTATGCCCTGTCGTCCGACGACCCGGCGTCACTCCAGGTTGGAAACAGCAACCCGGCTGAAGGCACTGTCACTCAATGGGTGGTTGATCGGGGGGAACCAGTCATCAGCAATGACTTGCAGGCTGAATCAAGGTTTGTTTCGCATCCCAACATGCTGGCCCAGGGCTTTCGGTCATCGGTGTCATATCCACTCATTGTTCGCGAACAAAAGCTCGGCACGCTCAATTTCACCAGCCGTCAGGCAAACTGCTATAGCGAAGCCGATCTTGACATTATTCGACTGGTGGCAGATCCGATTGCCATTGCGGTTGACAACCTGCGTCTGCTCTCGCTAGCCGAGATGCGCCTGCGCGAGGCCCAGGCCGTTGCCGCCCGTGAAGAAACAATCAACCGCATTGTCAGCGCGATGCGGCGCACGCTGGATACTGAATCAATTTTGCACACGACCGCCGAACAACTCGGGCGACATACAAAGGCCGACCGCTGTCTGGTCTACACACTGGAAGACACTGATCGTTCCGGTTCGGTTCGGGCCAGTTGTTTTGCCCTGGATCCAGCCTTTTCAGGTGCCGCCACCTGGCCCACGATCCGTGAAGCAATCACGTCTGAGATGATCCAGGGCCGGCATCTGTCCTTCCCTGATACCTCGGCTGACTCAGCGCCGGCGGCCATCAACAGCCTGCATCGTATTTTTGAAATTGGGTCCGTGGTCTATGTACCGGTAATCTCGCAAGACAAATTGACGGCAGTGATTGAACTCAACCAAAACACCGCTCGCGAATGGAGCGAAAGCGATGTCACCCTGGTCAAAGCCGTGGCTGATCACCTGGCGGTGTCACTCTATCAATCCCAGCTTCACCACGAAGTAATCCGGCACAGCGCTGAAAATGCCCATCTGGTCAATGAGCTTCGCGAAACCAATCAGAAGCTTGCCAAAGTCAATAAACTAAAAGATGAATTCCTGGCCAATCTCTCGCACGAACTCCGCACCCCGTTGACAGCCATTACCGCCTGGGCTGAGTTGCTGGATACCCTCTATGCCAAAGACCTGGGACTGCGCACGCCTGAACTGAGCGAAGGACTCAACACCATTCTGAATTCTTCGACCGCATTGACTCAGATCATTGAGGATTTGATTGACCTCTCGCGGATTCAAAATGACAAACTGGATCTTGACCTGATCCCAACCGACATCCACGCGCCAATCAAAGAAGCGCTGCAGATGATCCGCCAGCAAGCAAAAAACAAGCAAATCCAGCTTGAACTACGCCAGGATACTCATCTTCCAGCCATGCCGATAGATGCCCAGCGCATCCGGCAGGTGATTTGGAATTTGTTGAGCAACAGCCTGAAGTTTACGCCTCCCAACGGTAAGATCATCGTCACAACGCAACTCCGAGACGGCCAGGTGGAAATCCTGGTGCAGGATAGCGGAATTGGAATCGAACCGTCATTTCTGCCCTATGTGTTTGATCGTTTCCGCCAGGAAGAAGGCACCAAAAAACGCCGTTTCCAGGGTCTGGGCATTGGGTTGACCATTACCAAGGCGTTGATCGAAGCCCATCACGGACAAATCAGCGTCTCCAGTGCTGGCCGCAACCAGGGCACCACCTTTACCCTGACACTGCCACTACCGGTCAAAACCTTGCATCCCCTGCCCGCCGCCCCGACCGAAAGTACAAAGGGGACGGTGGATACCGGATTGTCGCAAAAGGAAATCCTGGTGGTTGAGGATGACCCGCTGGTCCTCCGACTGGTTGGACGAATGGTCGAGCACCTTGGCTATACACCTCATCTGGCTGAAAGCGGGCATCTCGCCCTGCAACTCCTTGAACAATGGACGCCAGCGCTCATCCTGACTGACATCAATATGCCTGAAATGGATGGGTTTGAATTTCTGACCATGTTGCGCAAGTCACCGCACACGGTCCATACGCCAGTGGTCGCCTTAACCGCATTTGTCACCAACACCGACCGGGCCCACATGGAAAAAGCCATGTTTGACGGCATTCTGGCCAAGCCAGTGCGACAATATCAACTGGCAGAGATGATTCAAAAACAACTGACGGTGGAGTGCGGTGGCTTGACGCCGCTTTCAAAACATCACAGCGGCGTCAAGCCGCCGCACTCCACATAAGGTTCATACGCAACCGAGGTGTTTTCATGGG
>CAZXCE010000429.1:0-7366 GCA_964639175.1 uncultured Clostridia bacterium | reverse complement strand
AGGTATCCCCGTTGGGGATCAATTCCCCTCATTTTTCAAAAACCATTCAAAATTCGAGCGAACAACAAATTCATTCTTCATTCTCAGGGAGCAGCGCCAATCGGATTGTCTCCACTTTCCCACCACGGCCAGGTTTGGACGACCTCCGAATGTGATTTGAGGTAGCCACGTCGGAACATCTCCGCAACGTTGTCGCGGTGGTATGAGGTGTATTTCTTCTGTTTGTGTTTGAATGCAATTTTTCAATAACTTAACCTTCTCCTAACCCGAAGGAACTGAATGCAAAATGGTATTGAATTCAATAAACAGTCAGAGAAAAGACCCAAATAGCTGCCTGAAGGCGGGATGCTTCACTTTATGGGCCTGAGTGCAAATGCTCAATCCGGGAAGTGCCTTGATAACTGAAGAACACCCAGCCCGCCAAACAAGTCAGGTTGCCTGGGCATAAAACCCGGCAAAGTGCAAATGGCCAAAATAAAACCTGCTCGCAGCACAATAAGGCGACTTCCCCCCTCAGTTGTCAAGATTTTTTCAGCGGGTTTCTTTTTTCTTCAGCAGTTGGATGAAACTTTTTCAAGCGTTTGATTGAAAGGACAGATTTTCAACACTTGCCCAGCAATCCAAATGACCACCACTTCAAGTAGGAAGAAAAAACCTCGACAACTTGATTTTCAACCTTGATTTCCAAGTAGTTCAGTTCAAAATCCAGAAACTCTGCTTGAAATAATCCCTCTGGATTGAATATTCTTTGTGGTCTGTGTGTTCACTCAACTTCAACTATCCTCTTCAACCTGTATCCCGCTGTCCCTGGTTAACCTTGCTGCCTGGAATTTTGATGTGGAGCTGTTTCTGTGGCCAAGAGTATTGACGAACAACTCACCGATCTTGAGGACGACATCCGTAAACTGAAGATCGAATTTGACATCTACTTCAATGGTGGTCGTAAACGTCCACCGTATGACACCCGTGACCGGGTTGAAGCGATGATCAAACGAATTGGCGATGACCGCTCAATGCGCTTTGGCACCCGGTACCGCTACAACACAATTGTCTCGCGCTATACTGCGTTTCGTGAGCTATGGCGGCGCAGCCTCCAGGAGAAAGAGGAAGGCCGCGACCCACGAGCCCTGTATGAAGCTCAGGCGGCTGAACGTGCCCGCGCCGCCCAACAAAAAGACCTCGATTCCAGCTTTGGGAACGAACCTGAATTTGAACTCGATCTGGATAGCGCCTTTGATTCAATTCACGAAGATAAGGCCGCCATTTCATTCAAGCCCGTCAAAGTTTCATTTGATGACCCTCGCCACCAGGAAGAAGGTATCAAAAAACTCTACCAGAGTGTGATTTCTGCCAAACTCCAATGCGGTGAATCCATTGACAACACGTCGTTTGACCAGTTTTATAAAATGATCGTCTACAACACGAACAAAATCAAAGCCACCAAAAACTGTCAGGAAGTCAACTTTTCGGTGGATGTTGAAAACGGTCAGGTCAAATTCAAAGCCGAACGGGGTGACACCTAAATCGGACCACAGGAGATTGAAACACATAGGGTTCAGGGTTCAGGGTTTGATCCGAGGCAGTTGAACTCGCCGGCGACTCACCGAGGCCCAGCCCGATGGGTCTTGCGCCTGAAATCAATCAGGAGTGTTCCAATCCTGTGTGGACTGATTTAGCAGGCAGTCAGGAACGCAAAGGCAATCCAGAGAGTAGTTTCAATAAAGTTGAAAAAGGTGCTGGAAATAACATCCAGCACCTTTTCATTTGTCATTTCGCATTTGCTTTGGGTTGATTCCTCGCAACTCGCGCGTTGATTATCCCCCCGTCACAATGTCTTTAATGATTTCCAGAAGTTCACGCCGTCGGAACGGGCGGGTGACGATTCCGCGAAACCCAAGTTCAAGGGCCTGGGTTCGCTGCGAATCCATCCCCATGCCTAAAATGCCAACCACTGGAATCTGGAGTAACTTCAGGTTGGTCTGAAGCCGCCGAAAGACTTCAACTCCACCCATTCCGGGAATCTCCATATCAACCAGAATCAAATCAGGTGGTGTCCGTTCAGCCATCCGCAGGCCGGCATCGGCGGTGTTGGCCGTGGCAATGCTGTACCCTTCTCGTTTCAAGGTTGATTCCAGCATCCGTAAACTGTCTTCCAGATCGTCAATAATCAGGATAACGGGTGTCAGGGGTTTTACTTCGCCAGTAATTCGACTGATTTGATGGGGACCACTGCGTCGCTCAGGTTCGAGGCTTCGTTCAACAATTTCTGCGGCTGGAAGTCGGACAAAAAAGGTACTTCCCTGCCCGGGTCCTTTACTGGTTACATCCACACTGCCACCGTGGGCTTCGGTAAACGATTTCACCAGCGAAAGGCCAATTCCAAGGCCGCCAAAGCGTCGGGTCGAACTGCCATCAGCCTGGCGAAACCGCTCAAACACAAAGGGGAGAAATTCGCTTTCGATTCCAATCCCGTTATCAGTCACGCTGACTTCAACACCACCCGGCGATTCCTGTGAAGTCAGGCAGACCACCCCACTTTTTTCAGTAAATTTAATGGCATTCGTCAATAAATTCCAAAAGACCTGTTGCAATCGGTTGATATCAGCATTGATTTTCGGAAGCCGGTCACTCAACTGCATCACCAGGTGAACACCTTTATTTTCAGCCATTTGCTTGACGGTTTGAACGGCTGATTGAATGGCAACATTGATATTGGTAAGTTCAAGCTCAAGCTTGAGCACCCGGTTTTCCACCCGCGACAAATCAAGCAAGTCATTGATGAGTTGTTTGAGGTTTTCAGCGTTGTGGTGGATGGTGCTGATGCCTTCCTGTAATTCGGCATCGTCATACTGACTCACTCGATCAATCAAAACCTCAGACCAGCCAGTAACTGAAGTCAGCGGTGTGCGCAGCTCGTGCGATAAGGTCGCCAGAAATTCGTCTTTGAGACGGCTGGCTTCGCGAATGTCTTTCAACGCATCCTGCAAACTGGAAATCAACTGGGCGTTTTCAACCGCCACCCCAACCTGGCGGCCAATGGCATTGAGTAACTGGACTTCGGAAGGCGCCAGCATTTGCCCGCTGCGAAATCCAAAAACCATCACCCCCAGCACCCGATCTTTGGATTGCAAAGCAATGACAACCAGCGACTCAACTTCAAGCTGATCAATAATTTCCCGAAAAGGCTGCGCAAATTTCGCAAATTTCGCAGGCAAGGTCTCAAAAATCAGCGGGTATCCGGTCGTCAAAATGGTATTCACCAGGGTTCGATCCCGGCGGGCACGTTTAAAAATGGTCAATACCGCATCTGAGTGCTCGCCCTGGTACGAGACCAGCCGTAACAATGGCGTCGCTAAATCAGACTTTTTGCCCAGTCGGGCCCGGCGCGGGTGAGTCTCATCCACCAGAACCACCAGCCCGGCATCAGCCCGGACCCCAGCAATTGCTTTTTCAAACGCGCTTGAGAGAATCTGATCTATTTCCAATGATTTGGTGATTTCTTCGGCAATCGCATTGAGGGCAGACAGCTCACGGTTTCGCTGCCTGATTTCCTGCTCGGCCTGTCGTTCGTGGGTGACATCGCTGACCACCATGACCATTCCCATTAACTGGTCGTTTTCATCCTGGATTGGATCAATGGTTTCGCGAATAACATGCCCATCCAGATCAACAAATTCGGTTTGAACACTGACCTTGGTCTGTAAAACCTCAGAAATCGGATGATCATCCTGGAATCCATTCCTGGGAACGATCAAATCCCAGGCACTGTGGCCAACCATGGCCTCCGGCGTGTCAAGGCCACACAGCCGTGCCAGCGAAAGATTGGCCTGGACAACCCGCCCATCAGCATCCAGCAAGGCAACACCGTCGGTCATCGCGTTAAACGACGCCTGCCATTGTTGCTGACTTGCCACCACCCGTCGGAACAGACGGGCGTTCTGGATGGCCACGTTTAACTGGGCAGCCACTGTCCGTGCCAGATCAATTTCACTCTGCTGCCAGGTATGTGATTCCTGACAATGGTGCAATCCAATCGAGCCAATCAGTTCCTGGGCTTGAAAAATCGGAATCATCACCAGTGATCGAATTCCGGCATGGTGCAATAAATCCCAGTGATCAGTTACCAGCCGATCCAACGAATGCGCATTGAAATCATTGATGATCAGTGGGGCTCGAAACGAACCAACCACTTTGATCCGGGTCTGGTTAATGACGGTGTTGTCTTTGATTGAAGCAATGCCCGGTGCGCAATATTCGTGTTGAATCCCAGGCCAGAACTTTTCGCGCGCGGTAAATAACGAGATGGTACAGCGATCTACGCCCAGCGTCTTTCCCAACTGATGGACTACGTTTTCCATAATCGAGTCGGGGTCGAGTGATTCACGAAGCCCAGTCAAAATCCGATTGAGGGTGGCTTCGCGCTGCGCCTGGGCCTGGACGTGTTCAAACAACTGGGCATTCACAATTGCTTCGGCGGCCTGCCCGGCAAAAATTTCAAGCAGTTGCAGATCTTCCGTAGTAAACCCGGCGGGTCCATTGGCCAGGTAAATGTATCCAATGACCTCACCTTTCATCCGAAGCGGACACAGCATCAGGTTACGGATTTTCCACTGCTTGAGAAAAGTGAGCGGTAAGCGGGAATCGTGCTGGGCCTGGTTGCTGAAATAGGGCATGTCCGGGTGAGGGAGCCCGGAGGTCAGTGCCTCGCATTCATCCTCGCGCAACACGTCGGCCATACTGACAATTGGCGTTTCCCCTGAACTTTGCCGATGTTCCAGGTCACACGCCTGATACAGAAATCGGAGCCGGGGCAGCATTTCAGCCGGAACATTGTACCCAGGAGATTGGGCCGCCAGATACCCGGTTCGTTTATTGAGCAGGGCCAGCACGCACATTTCGGCCCCCAGGCTCACCGCTACCCGCTGGGTCACCAGTTCAAATAATTCACGCAAATCAGTGTAGGAAGACAGCACCCGTGACATTTCAAACAGGTTTGATAATTCTCGCCGGTTGCGTTCGCTTTCAGTAAACAACTGGGCATTGCCAAGCGCCACGGCCAGTTGACGGGTCACGGCCCGAACCAGACTGATGTCGTCTTCACTCCACCCACGAGGTTGCTCATACTGGTGCAACCCCAAAAATCCAACGGCTTTTTCACCAACATAAATGGCACTATAGAGCGCGAGTTTGACCCCCAGCCGTTTTAAAAAAGCTGACATTGGCGGTGCCAGTGGCAACCCGGCCTCGGCTTTGAGATAGGTACATTCATCGTCCATCACAATCGGCTTGCCGCTTGACAACACCCGCTGGAGCGTCGGGTTGTCGAGCACCGGAACTGGCATTTCGATGACGCTTTTCCAGGCACGCGCTCGAAACTCATACCGGGCAAATGTTTCTGTATCAGTTGCCAGACACTGGGCAATGTAACAACAATCGGCATCCAGGCTCGTCCCAAGCGCATCCACCGCGTGCTGCAACACCATGTCGGGATGAAGTTGACTTCCAATCGCCATCCCAATTCGATTGATGAGTTCTTCACGGCGGGCCACCTGTTTAGCAGCATGTGACCGTTTTTCCGATTCATCAAAGGTCTGCACGCGCTGGATTCCAGCCGCGGCCTGATCTCCTACCTGGCGTAAAATATCAACTTCCCGCCCGCCAAAGACGTCCGGTTTTTGGCTTAAAAACATCAACACGCCCAGGGTTTTTCCTCGCGCCAGCAACGGAATGATTGTGCACGAGGCAAACCCACGCTCAATCCAATCTGCCCGAACTGGAAAAAACGCCTCAGTCTGTAAATTTGGAATAACGAGCGGTTGCCGTTTGGCCAGCGCCCGGCCACACAGGGCAAATCCGGCTGACAGCCATTGTCCAAATGTAAACCAGCTATGTTCGTGCAGCGCCTGGGAATGCAGCTTTAATTGACCTGACCGTTCATCGGCCAGCAACAGGCTCGCCAGATCAAAATCCACCAGGGTTCGCGTGAGATTGACAAGGAGCCGAAAGATTTCATCAATACTAAAGCTGGCATTGAGTGACCGGCTGATTTCATTGATCACATTGAGCCGGTGGACATCGGTTTCGAGTTCGGCAAAGTTCTGGGCCGCTTCAATCGAAGACACCAGATGATTGGTGGCCACCTGTATAAATCGCACCTCAGCCAGGGTCCAGGTCCGGAGACTCATCGTCTCAAGGATGACCAATCCCAGCAAGCGGTCTGCCGTCTGAAGCGGAAACACAATCAGGCTTTGCTGTCCTCCCAACTTCCCCCACGGCAACTCATATCGGGATGGGGCAACGTCGCTTTCCGTCAGCCCGGGATGCCAGATTGGGTGAAATCGGGTTCGAAACTCACGCAACAACGGAAACTGCCGGGTCTCAAAAATATTCCCCTGTTGAGTCAAAAGTGGCAACTCAGCCGTGGGTTGGGTTGCAAATGATAACTTTGCCTGCTCGTCAATGGCCTCAGCCGCAACTCTGGCAGACTGCCCTTCATCTTCCCAAATCAACAATCGACAACAACTTACCTGGTATGCCCGTCGTAACCCTTCGACGCACCGGGTCAGTACCTGTCCAATTGGAACCAGTGCACCTAACGACACCGAAAAATACTGGGCTGCCAGCTCAACATCGGTCAAGCGCGAAGGCTCAGAGAGTGGTCTCAAATTGACAGGTGTCGGCATAGTGGTGGAGTGAAGAATGAAGAATTGAGAATGAAGAATGAAGAATGAAGAATGAAGAATTGAGAATGAAGAATTGAGAATGAAGAATGGGCTTGGTTTTTGGTTCCTGATTCCTGATTCCTGATTCTTGATTCTTTGAAGGTATTGATTCCAAAGCACCAAGTATTAAGGCACCCAGCACCAGGCACTTTCTTCATTCTTCATTCTTCATTCTCAATTCTTCATTCTTCATTTTGTCTTTGGTGCTTTAAAGCGATGGACAATCCGAATGGGGGCCGCAAAAAAGTCGAACGCTTCACGCAACCGGTTGATGACATAGCGTTCATAGGAAAAATGCAAATCTTTGTTGGTGGTGTTGGTAAACAGGACGAAGGTGGGGGGGCAACCGCGCGCCTGAGTGATAAATTGGACCTTTACTGGACGATTGGCGGGAGTGGTCGCACGTGGATTATCCAGATTTTCAGAAAAGAATCGGTTGAGCTGGCTGGTACCAATGCGATTATAGCGGGCCTGATAGGCGTGAATAGCAGCATCCAGCAGTTTGGGGACGCGCTGTCCGGTTTTAGCAGAAGTAAAGATGACTGGAGCGTAATCGAGAAACTTTAACCGCTCGCGAAGCTGGCCTTCATACAGTGATAACGTGGTGCTGTCCTTTTCGATCAAGTCCCATTTATTGAGCGCAA
>CAZXCE010000428.1:0-7402 GCA_964639175.1 uncultured Clostridia bacterium | reverse complement strand
GGACACGGCTTTCCTTATCCTGGCGCTCATGGGCCTGGGGTTGAGGGTTTGGAGCTGAAGAACTGGTTTTCTTTCATCCCTCATCCCTCATCCCTTCAATTGCCCCCAGCCCCAAGCCCAATGTCTTCAGCCCAATCCCTTACGAACCTGATCAACCATCATCCGGGGAGCAACAACTGGCCCGAGGATTCCAAGTTGTAATGTCCCAAGCTGGCCAATTGTGATGTTGAACCCAGTAATCCAGCCGGTTGCCTGTTCAAAGGCCACAATCGGAGATGTTTCGGGAAGATCGGGTAATTGTTGGGCTTGATCGAGGGCAATGGTCAGTCTGGCACCGATTTCCTGAGCTTTCTCAGGGGTGACCAAACCGTGGTTAGCAACAACAAATCCTTCTTTATCAATAAGAAAGGCGCCAGAACCGTTGACAGCTTCAAGGCACCACTGGAGGAGTCTTTCCCAGGTTTCCTTCCCATATAAATCATCGGGCAATGGCGGGAGAGGTGGGAGAACTGGTGTGGCCGGCGGTGCCGATTCAGGTGTGGCCGATTGGCCAGCAAAGTTTTCCAAATGAAAGCGGATATAGTTTGGTGGTGTGGGTTGTAGCCGGGGTGGCGGTGGCGCCAACCGTGATTCAAGGCTTAGTTTGTGACTGATTTGCCGCGCTTTTTCCAAATCAGAGCAATTCACGTTGCTGGCGTTCGACATGTGTCACCTCACTCATCAGGCTGAGCCGCTTCATCAAATAATCAAGTTCAGCGGCAAGGAATTCAAAACGACGGGCCTCGGGCGAAATCGGACCGGCGAGGAACCCAACCGGAAGCCCCTTCTGGCTGGCTTCGGCAAACAAATCAACGCGAGGAATGATCGTGTCGAGGACACCAGAAAAATTTCCCCATGCCTCGCTCAAAATGGAGAGTGCATTTGGCTGATGCTTTTCAACCAGCGTTAACACCAGTCCAATCAACTGCAATTTTGGATTTTCATTGGTTTGGACATGTTCAATGACCCGCAGAATTTGGGAGATTGAGCGCAGGGCGAGAGATTCGGTTTGAAACGGCACCAGGACAAAGTCCGCATTGGCCAATGCCGCCCGGGTAATCAGACCCAGGCCAGAGGGTGTATCAAACAGGGTGATATCCACCGCATCTTCAACTTTCGCCAGTGCATCTTCTAAAACACCGGGACGAAACAAGGCCTGTTCATATTCACCGGCATCAACCGGATCAAGTTTTCCACGGGGGAGCATGCGCAGTTTGGGCATTTTGGTTTGGATCACGGCCTGGGCAGGTGTTGCCTGGCCCATCAACAGATCAGCCAGCCCTGACAACTCAGCGTCTCCTTTTCCCAATGAATGCCCGATTCCACCTTGTGGATCCAGATCAACGAGCAGTGTGCTCATTCCTCGCTCGGCCATTGCAACCGCGAGATTGAGGGCAATCGTCGTTTTCCCGACACCGCCCTTGGGACTTGCGATACAAATTCGACGTGACATTACTGATTCTCCTCTATGGATTGTTTAACTGGTGAGGGTGGGTGGGGACTCCACCACGATTCCCATTTCATGGAGGCGTTTCACATTGGCTTCCACGCGGCGATTCCCCGGTTGAATTTGATCTGCCAGAAGAAAAGCGCGGAGTGCGGCTTGATATTCTTTATTGAGAAGGGCATTGATCCCGGTTTCCCAGGCCGTTTCAAACGCATCCTCTGTCAATAAAGCTTGAGGCGGGGGAACTGGTTCAGGAACAGTTTCGCCGGGGTCAAGTGTGGCCTGTTCCAGATCGTCTAATTCCCGCTGTAACGCACCGGCTTCTTTCATTTCGTCGTGGATCCGGGCGGCTTCCATCAGCAACGTTTCCCAGCCAAGATGGATATTGCGTTCCTGGGGTGATTCAACCAGCGTCCGGCAGGTCACCCGAAACTCTCGACCAAAAAGCAACCGGCGGAAGGCATCTTCGCCATGGCCAAGCGGGTCACGGGCATTCCACACCGTACCATGAAAAACCTGAATGTTGCCCACTGGGGTGCCGTTTTGGGACATATCAATCGTGACTGAATGTCGCCCCAGACAGGCGAGCTGGACAAAATCAACGGCTGAAAATGGAGGGTCGGCGACTTGCTGTTTGGCGACTCCCACTTTATTGACCACAATCTGGCGGAGTTCTTCCAGGCTGACGGGTTTATCACGGACTTCGACCGCCGCATGGCGAGGAATTTGGGGGGCATATGCCTTTAAGTAGGCCGAAATAAAAACCACCGGAATTTTCCAGCCTCGTTTTCCCAACTCACCCAGGATTTCAATGCCTGACCGGTCAGGCAAATCCAGGTCGGAAAAAATCAAGTCGGGGGGCTGTTCATCGAGATGGCTCAACGCTTCAGTCAATGTTCCGGCCTCGATGGTTACAATTCCAGATAGTTTGCTGATCCCCCGGGCCATTGAGGCTCGCAGGACAGCTTCGTCTTCGATGATGAGTACAACGGCCATAATATTCTCCTCAAAATCGGAGGGGATTGGGGGCAAATGGGGCTGAAGACATCAGGATGAGGGCTGAAGACATCGGGCCTGGAATTGAGTGGATAATTCTTTCGAACCCGGAACCCCAAATCCTGACAGATGACCAACTGACAAGGTAACAAGGTAATTTCTTTCATCCCTCATCCCTCATCCCTTCCGAAAACCCGGAACCCGGAACCCGATTTTTCTTCATTCTCAATTCTTCATGCTTCATTCCGATTGAGATTACCCAGGGAACTGAAACTTTTCGGGCATCAAATCAACACCGCATTCAAGGTCAGCACACCAGTTAATAAACCGGTTAACGATTTCTGTTCCCTTAAAATAGGCACCGTGTTGGGGGGCGATGAGCTGGATATCCAGAGTGCGAGCCATTTCCGCCCAGGCTCGCATGACTTTTCGGGAAGCCATGTACCGGCGGTGAAACCCTTCCATATACTGAAGGTGCTGGTCAAAATCAGTCACTGCCCGATAATCCATTCCTAAGGATGCCCCCAGGTCGCCGCTAAAATAGATTTTCGATTCGGGGTCGTAGACGTGAAAATTTCCTGGGGAGTGCAAAAAATGGCCGGGAACGAAAGTCAGTTGACATCCGGCCAGGTCATAGCGCATTCCTTCATCAGGAATTGGGTTGAGACGATCAAGTACCAGCCGGTCAAGCCCAAAATGTGGTACAAACCGGACCCACAGGGCTGAAATATATGCCTGAGCATCAGTGGTCATGAGCCAGCCATTGGCGGCGGCAATGATGTCTGGATCCTGATGTGAAAAAAAGATCGTGGTTAATTTCCCGCCTTTGAGCAGCCCTGTGGTTTCACTGAGCGCTTTGTTATAAACCTTGTGCCCTCCGGGGTCCAGGATCATTCCCGCACCATCATGGACGATAAGATATTGGTTGGCCTGTACCATCTCACCGTGACCAAAATCTTCAAGCAGGAAACATTTATGCACCCCATTATCAAACAATACTTCGGTTGGCATGATTTTTCTCCTTGTCACAATGTGCTGCCACTTTTTGAATCAAACTTTCAGACAGTCGGGCAAACTCCAAAAAAACCGCCTCGAAAAACAATTGTAATATGTAGTAAGGAAAGCAATGGCTCGCAAGGAATTGTTGAACATATTGTTTTTCAAAGGGTTACGTGGTTTTTTCCTGGCTGTATGTTCGTTTAGAATTACAACACCTTTTTGATTTCCTGAATGGCACGGCTCATATCAAGGAAAATCAGTCCTAGTTTGGCTTCACGGGTGGTCATCACCATGAGTAATGTTCCCTGCGAGGCAGCGGCCATGACGATATAGCCATTTGCCCCACGGATCAAAACCTGCTCAAGGTGCCCGCGCTCAAGTTCAGCCGTCGCCCGGGTACCAAGGCTGAGAATCGTGGCACTAATTCCAGCCACTCGAATTTCCTCAATATGTTGAGGCAGCGCACTGGCAATGACCAGTCCATCGTCGGTCATGATTGAAGCGGCTTCAATATCAGGCGTACTTGATTGCAACGCCCGCAGAATTTTGTTGAGTTCATCAGTTCGAGACATTCTTCCTTCCTCCTGAATATTCACTTTCCAAGGTGGTGGTTGCAAATTGAACTGAAAGCGGAGTCCCCAGAGGCGGCTGGCGTGGGACAGGGACCGGCAGTAAAACTGTGACCTGGGTTCCGATTCCTTCGCGACTTTCAATCAACAATTTGCCGTGTGCCCGTTTGACCACGGTTTCGCACAGGGCGAGCCCCATGCCACTCCCGTTGGGCTTTGAGGTAAAAAACAATTCCCGACACCGGCGCAACGTTTCTTGATTCATCCCGATGCCCGTGTCACGAATAATGATTTTTAAGACCCGGTCGTGGTCCACCAGGCTGGCTTCAACCGAAATTTCATCTCCAGCTTTACACGCATGGATGGCATTATTGACCAGATTAAACACAATGGCGCGAATCGCGGCTGGATCCAGGTAGAGCAACGGTAACGACTGGATTTCACACCTGGATACAATCCGATTGCGTTTCATTTGGGCTTCCAGGACCCGAAAGGCTTCTTCAATCGCAAAATCAATCGCGGTGGCTTTGCGGGTACACATGGTTAAATCCAGCAGACCAATTCCTTCAAAGGCGAGCTTCATCCGGCGGACTTCGCTCAAAATGGCGTGGAGTTCGGTTTGGACATAGCCTTCGGGAACATCTTCAATCAGGACTTCGACGGCGGTGGTAATTGCAGCCATTGGGTTTTTGAGTTCATGCAAGATTCCGGGTAAAACTTCGCCCACGGCGGCCAGTTGCAGCAGGCGGTCGCGCTCATCGCGGAGGCGTTCAAAGCCAGTGATGTCTTGAAACAGCACTGTGAAAAATTCCGCATCGGGTGATGCTTCAGTAAATCCAGTTCTGGCGATCTGAAACCCGATAGTGATATCGCCCTTATCGGGTTGTTTATAGACGCACCGGGGTTGGTGGTCTTCCTCAAGACGAGTCTCGGGGACAGTGAGGTGAACGGCCATTCCCGGAAGGATTTCTTTGAGCAGAAACCCGATTAACTGATCACGTGAGCGGTGCAAAATAGCTTCTGATTTTTGATTTGCGTAGACAATCACGCCATCTACATCTGTCACCAGGACACCCGCAGGGAGCGTGTCTAATACTTGAACAGATTTTCTGGATTCCATAATGCCATCGGGTACCACCCTCTGTTGTCGTTAAAGCCGATTTTGAGAAAACACCCGAAACGACAGTGACTGAAACAGGGGGAGCAGGATTTTTTTCAATGGGGATGGGTATTTCATTGGTTGCGGCAACCTTGAAGCGAAGGGATATGACAGACATTTGCAACTCAAAGGCCAAAGCTGACGATTATTCGGTTTTTTTCGGGGAATCAATTGAATCGTCAAAGTCCAGGCCGCATCAGATGGATTCTGATGTTAGGAATAGTTCCAACCTGTTGATCTCAATAGAAGAATCTCCTGGGCAATTTATGATCCACTGGCACTGAGTGAGTGGGGAAAACTTCGCTTCTATGTGCAAATGTTCGAAAAATCGCACCTGTACTGAGAAAAAATTCGAGCAGGCTGGAAAAATCCGCAGGCCAGAAACGCCTTTCTTCATTGCATCCATTGCCGCTGGCTCAATTGAAACGTGTGCTCCTGGCACGCGACATCCTTAAAATAGGCGGTGTCTGTCTGCACCAGTTGAAACCCAAGTTTGACCAGGAGCTTGATGGAAGGTTCATTGCGGGTATCTGTAATGGCGGTGAGGTCGGTGACTGGAGTTTTTTGAAATAACAGTTCAATGGCTGCCCTGACGGCTTCGGTTGCCAGCCCTCGTCCCTGCTGTGCCCGGCAAACCGTGTATCCAATCTCCGCCTGATGGATGTCATCCGCCTGAAAATGCACCCCGATATCTCCAATCAATTCATCAGTTGCAGGTAGTGCCAGGGCAATTTGAAACCAGCGGCCCGCAACGCCAAATTCAGCCAGGTTCATCTCGCGGACAAAATTTTGCGCCGTCTCAGCCGAAATATTGGACCAGCCCTGATAGCGGGCAATTTCGGGGTCATTGCGGTAGGTGAGAAAGGTGTGCCAGTCGGCTTCCGCAAAGCGTCGCAGGATCAGGCGGGAAGTGGAAATAGGAAAAAATTCGAGGGGCATGAGATGTGTCGTTCCTTCAATGTCAAATGGCTGACATTAACCACAAATCTGACCGAGCAGCAACCATAAACCCAAAACAAGACTTGCCGTTAACCAGAGAATAGACTTTTGAGCACGCCGTTTGATCCAGACGTAATCGGCATCAGGATATTGTGATTGAAGTCGGGAACTCAGTTCACGCCCAAAAATTTGTCCCACAACTGCTACTGCCCACGACACAAAAAACCAACGACCAACGGCTGAAATGAATTTCCATCCATCGGAATCAACATTTTCACCCACATGGAGCAAAATCAGATAGGAACCAGCCAGAATCACTGTAAATCCAACTCCCGAAAGAAACCCAACGGCTTCAGCATCCCGTTTCAGATTTTCTCCCATATCCTGTTTTTCATTCTCTGGTTTAATTGCGTCTGGATGAGGAGTCACAACCGACTGGCACCGGGTACAGACATTTGCCACTGGATCAAAACAGTCTGCCTGATGGCAGATTTCACAGCGCTGAGCCGGGAATTCTCTCTTAATTTGCAGATGTTCCATATTTTTCCTTCAAGCGCATAAGCGGCTTTGATGCCAGGAAACCTTTTGTTTTCAGGCCAGAATTTGATAAACAAAGGCTAACGCATTTATTTTTGATTATCTTGCAGATTTTTACCATTTATAAAGGGTCTTATGATTGGATTTGGTCAACGTCTTTCATTTGCCATCAAAACGTTTCTGGCGCTCCTCACCAGCGGGAAATTGCCGGAGGAGGTGGTGCGCGAACTCATTCCGCCACCGCCGCCACCGCCACCACCGCAACTCCCGCCACCGGCGCCAAAACCTGCCAAACCAGTGGTGAAAGTTGAAGAATCCTGTGATCGTGCCATTCAACTCCTTGCCATTTTACAACGCGACGGACGCCTGGTTGATTTTTTTACCGAAGATATTTCTCCGTTTACTGATGCCCAGATTGGGGCAGCAGTTCGGGATATTCACCAGAGTTGTCGCAAATCACTCGAACGATATGTAAAGTTTGAACCAGTCATTCCGCAAGCCGAAGGACAAACCGTGAAAGTGGCCGAAGGCACCGACCCCGCCAGTATCAAACTGATGGGAAATAATGTCGGAAAGCTGCCAGTCAGCGGGGTGCTCCGCCATCGTGGCTGGCGCGTGGCCAGTATTCAACTGCCCCCGCTACCTGAAGAAAAAAGCCGCACCGAGGTTCGCGGCACTGCCGCTTCTGGCGATGACGGCGGTGATCCAGTTCACCTA
>CAZXCE010000427.1:0-7413 GCA_964639175.1 uncultured Clostridia bacterium | reverse complement strand
CTTCATTCTTCATTCTCAATTCTTCATTCTCAATTCTTCATTCTCAATTCTTCATGCCCGTCCTATTCCATTCGATAGTTTGGCGCTTCTTTGGTGATGATCACGTCGTGGACATGGCTTTCGCGAAGTCCCGCCGCCGTGATTTTGATGAAGCGAGCATCGGCTTTGAGTTGTGCAATTGTTTGGCAGCCTGTGTACCCCATCCCGGCTTTTACCCCACCGACGAGTTGACGAATCATCCCTTCAAGCGGGCCTTTATATGGCACGCGGCCTTCAATTCCTTCCGGCACCAGTTTGGATTCAACCGTTTCGCTTTCCTGGGCATAGCGGTCTTTGCTGCCTTCCTTCATGGCTGCGATTGAACCCATTCCCCGATACGATTTAAAACTCCGACCTTGATAGAGAATGATTTCACCGGGGCTTTCATCCGTACCGGCAAAGAGTGAACCGATCATTACGGCATCAGCGCCGGACGCCAGGGCTTTGGTGACATCACCAGAATACTTGATGCCCCCGTCGCTAATGAGTGGGACGCCCGCTTCCAGAGCGGCTTTCGCGGTTTCAGAAACGGCAGTGATTTGCGGTACCCCAATTCCAGCCACGACGCGTGTGGTGCAGATACTGCCTGGCCCAACGCCAGTTTTGACGGCATCAACTCCGGCTTTGATCAAATCACGGGCACCTTCAAACGTAGCCACGTTTCCAGCCACAACATCAACTTCAGGGAATTTCTTTTTCACCTGACGCACCGCTTCGAGGACCCGTGACGAATGACCGTGCGCCGTATCCACAACCAGGGCATCAACTCGGGCCCGAAGTAATTCTTCAGCTCGCTCCAGAAAATCACCGGTTGCTCCGATGGCGGCAGCGACGCGCAGTCGTCCCAGGCTATCTTTGGTGGCCAACGGGTAGCGAATTGCCTTTTGAATATCTTTGACGGTGATTAAGCCTTTGAGTCGAAAGGCTTCATCGACCACGAGGAGTTTTTCAACCCGGTGCTTCTGCAAAATGCCACGGGCTTCTTGCAGCGTGGTCCCAATCGGAACGGTGATCAGGTTGTCTTTGGTCATGACTTCCGAAATCGGAAGGTGGAGGCGGGTTTCAAAACGCAGATCGCGGTTGGTCAAAATTCCAACCAGTTTACCCTGAATATCAACAATCGGGACGCCAGAAATATGAAACCGGGCCATGACCTGCAGGGCTTCGGCCAGTGGACGATCCGGAGTCATCGTCACCGGGTCAACGATCATTCCGCTTTCAGAGCGTTTGACTTTATCAACTTCGTCATATTGCTGGCTGATGGAAAGGTTTTTGTGGACGACGCCGATGCCGCCCTGCTGAGCCATGGCAATTGCCATGCCGCTTTCAGTGACGGTATCCATTGCGGCGCTAATGATTGGAATATTCAGTTTGATAGTGCGTGAAAAAAAGGTGGTGGTGTCAGTTTCGGTTGGAATGACGTCGCTTTGGGCAGGTAACAACAGCACGTCATCAAAGGTCAAAGCTTCCTTCAAATCTGGTTGTAACATAAGGCACGATCACACAAGGAGTGGGAAAAAGTCCTGTGAAACGGCTGGGCGCCGGTTGAACAGGAGGTAAGCGGTTGTGGGTTTGAAGAAGTGAAACACCCTGTGAATCCTCAAGTCCAGCGGTAAATAAAAGGGCAAATCGTACCAATCCTCGGGTGGGCTTGCAATCCAGGATAGCGAACGTTGCTTGCCCGGATTCAAGAGCTTCTTTTTATGAAAGAAGAGTTGGGTTGTAAAACTTTCTAATAGAAGTATTTAGACGGATAAGTCATTTATGGGAATCAGACAATATCTTTGAAATTTGAACAAAAACACCACTTTTGAGGTCTAAAAGACAAGGACAGATTTTCTTTCATCTCCATTGATTTTGAGAATAGTCACACACAAAGCTCAGGAACACAGGAGAACAACCTTGTCTCAGCCGCATCTGTCAATAACAATGCTGGTCGCTGGTTTTATTCAAATCGAACTTAACCTCTCCCACCACATCTGAAAATTGCCTCACCTTGAAGCAACCCGACTCTCTTTTTTAGAAAGAAGCACCGACCTATGACCCGATTTCTTTTATTTTCTTTCCTGACCCTCAGTTTTATGGTGGGTGTTGGGGGAATCACCCCTCGCCATGCCCGGGCCAATCACGCATTGACTTATACTTTACCTGCATCGCGGGTATCCCAGGTGTCTGAAGATGGACTCTGGCAGCCTGTTGAAGAAGCATTGGTTCAGCGCTCTCAAGCTGAGCGCCAGATCATTCCGTCAACCTATCGAGTGGTGGTGCTCAATCAGCCAGTACTTGCCAATTTGCTCAAGCAAGCTCCGCTTGAGTTTTCGCAGGCTGCTCAAACCACTTCAACCGTGATGACCCTTCCGATGCCGGATGGAACTTTCTCCCGGTTTCGGATTGAAGAGTCACCCGTGATGGCGCCCGAACTGGCTGCCCGGTTTCCGGAGATCAAAACGTATTGTGGGCAGGGAATTGACGATCCGACGGCGATTATCCGGTTTGATCGAACGCCAGCCGGGTTTCATGCCATGGTGCTTTCAGCCGGAGACACTGTCTACATTGATCCTTACCAAAAGGGCGATGCTGAAACCTGTATCAGTTACTTCAAGCGGGACTACCAGAAAGATACCGAAGCTTTGCGCTGCCTGGTCCCACCAGATGAATTGGGCCATTTGCCTGAGAGCGAACTGAGTTCAAGTAGCCAGCGGGCACCGTTTGGGACAACCTTGCGAACCTATCGGCTGGCGCTGGCTGCAACCGGCGAATACACCGCTTTCCACGGTGGTACGGTGGCTGGGGCGCTGGCCGCCATCACCACCAGCGTCAATCGGGTCAATGCGATTTATGGGCGCGAACTGGCCATCCGCATGGTGCTGATTGCCCAGGAAAGTTCAATTATTTACACCAGTTCCGGGAGTGATCCCTACACCAATGATGACGGCGGACAAATGCTTGGCCAAAATCAAGCCAATCTGGATCGGGTGATTGGCTCGGCCAATTATGATATCGGGCACGTGTTTAGCACCGGTGGTGGAGGCATTGCCTCGCGTGGCGGGATCTGCAACAGCAACGCCAAGGCGCGTGGGGTAACCGGCTTGCCCACACCCGTCGGAGACAGCTTTGATGTGGATTTTGTGGCGCATGAAATGGGCCATCAGTTTGGGGCAAACCACCCATTTAATGGGACAACCGGAAATTGTGGTGGTGGAAACCGGGCGCCAGGTTCAGCTTATGAACCCGGTAGCGGATCAACCATTATGGCCTATGCCGGAATTTGCGGCGGCGAAAATATCCAGCGCAACAGCGATGATTACTTTCATGGTCATAGTATGGATGAAATCATTAGTTTTATTACTGGCAATGGGAATGGCTGTGCCACGCCCAGTGCCACCAACAATCAACCCCCAACGGTTGAAGCGGGCAATAGCTTTACTATTCCGCGAAGTACACCATTTATCTTGACCGCCAGTGGAAATGATCCGGATGGAGATGCCATTACCTATTGCTGGGAACAATTTGACCTTGGAACCCAGGGACCACCAAATACCGACGATGGCAGCCGCCCAATTTTTCGTTCGTTCAAGCCAACAACCAGTCCATCCCGAACTTTCCCTCAACTGTCAGACATTTTGAATAACCGGGCGACCTTCGGTGAATCACTGCCCACCACCAGCCGCACCCTGAATTTTCGGGTGACCGTTCGTGATAACCGCGCCACCGGAGGCGGTACAAACTTTGATTCAACCAGGGTTACGGTGAGCAGTCAAAGTGGGCCATTTCTGGTCAGAGAACCCAACACGGCGGTTCAATGGGTGGTTGGGTCAACCCAAAATGTCGTCTGGGATGTGGCCAGTACCTCACAATCACCGGTGAATTGTGCCAATGTGCGGATTCTGCTTTCAACCGATGGTGGTCAATCATTTCCGATCACCCTGGCGGCTGAAACGCCAAATGATGGAACCGAAGCCGTGACCGTACCAAACAATTTAACCAGTACTGCCCGGATTAAGATTGAAGCGGTGGGAAATATTTTCTTTGATATTTCAAACGCCAATTTCCAAATTGCTCAGTCTGCCAGCAACACGCCGCCGACCATCACGGCGGTTCCGGCGATTACCCAGGCACAAGGCGGATCAGCAACCGGCGTTACCATCGCCACCGTCACCGATAAAGAAACAGCCGTCGGAAATTTGATTGTCCAGGCAATCCAGATTCCGGCAGGTCTGGTGATTTCGCAGATTGCCAACGCTAACGGGATGATCACAGCCAATCTGTCAAGTGGGTGCCGGGCAACCACCGGTACCAACAACTTCACGCTCCAGGTAACTGATTCTGAAGGATTAAAAGCAACGGCCAGGTTAACGGTCAATGTAACCACCAATTTGCCTCCAACCATTGGCGAGTATCAGGCTGCAACCGTGACCCAAAACAGTTCCGTGACGGTTTCTCCGTCAGCGCCTCCCGTGGATGACGGTTCGGCAACCATCACGGCGACGGCTGACGGGTTTACTGGAACCTTTGCGACTGATCCGCAGACGGGTGTTGTCACAGTGAGCAATGCCGGACCAGTTGGTACTTTTACGGTAACCGTTCGAATTGCCGATACGTGCGGGGAAGCTGTCACCCGAACTTTCTCCCTGACTGTAAGTCCAGCCGTGCAGATTACCAGTGCCAGCTATTCGAAAAAATTGCTTTCCATCACTGGCACCGGGTTTGGAACAAGTCCAACGATCATCGTCAATGGCACTTCTTTGCCAGCCAGTGTGATCCAGCCTGGCGGAACTGACACCAGCGTGACGGCGAAAGGTGGAAAGAAAAAACTCAGTTTGCGCAAAGGTGAAAATACAATTCAGGTGATTGGAGTTGGCGGGGTTCAATCAACTGCCGTGACGCTGACATTGTAAAATCGAAGAGGGGGAAGATAACTTCGTGCAATGTGTTTGATGCTAAAGCCAACCGGGTCAATGAAATAGAGTTACTGCCTTTTGAAACAAAAACCGGGTACGGAGCGGGCAAAAGTAAAAAAGTTGTAAGATTGATGCGAACTTCGGTCTGTTGCGTCACGTATCAGCCAAAGTCATTTCACTCCTTCTTCAAATTCCCGTTCGAAAGGTTGTCAATTATGTGGACATTGCTCGGTTGGTTAGCGATTGCTTTGTCAACAGTTGCCGTTTTTGACATTTTAGGCGGCAGCCGGACCCTGGCGGAAAAAGTCATGTTAATTGTGTTTGTGGTTGCATTCCCGCTGGTTGGCTCGACACTGTATTTAACCATGCTCCGCGAAAAGAAATAGCTCTTATACTCCCTTTATTCGTTTTCATTGTACACACATTGCATCTGGTGATTTGGCCCGCTCAACTTTTGAGCGGGCATTTTTTTGCCCTGAATCTGCCTGAATTGACACCTTCCCAACGGTTCCCGACACTGGGTTTTGAGTCTTGAGTTTGATATAACCCCCAACTGGGGATGTGTGTTCGCAACCCGCAGCCCGTTCCTTCCATCTTAGTTTGCACTCATCACAATTTTCCAAAACAGGAGACTGATCAACTCATGCGAAAACCCGTTTTTTCCGCCCGGCGATTTGTCTGCCTTGTGCTGCTCGGATTGCTGGTGGTAACGCCAGCATTTATTCAAAAAATTGCAGTCAAAGCAGATAGTCGCCCAGGGGCCGAAGCCCAGGCGTTTATTGATGAATATACCGACACCTGGCTCAAGCTGTTGTATACCTATAATCTGGCCGAATGGGAATCGAACACCCGCATCATCGAGGGTGATACAACCAATGCCAAAGCCACAAATGCGGCGCTTGAAAAACTCTCAGCCTTTTGTGGTAGCAAAGGCAATATTGAAAAAGCACAGGCATTCCTCAAGCAAAAAGACCAGTTGACGCTGGTTCAAAAACTGCAACTGGAACGCATTCTCTATCTGGCGGCTGATACCCCCGAAATCGCCAAAGATGTCGTTTCAAAACGAATTGCTGCTCAAACCACCCAGGGTGAGAAATTATATGGCTTTGATTACAAAATTGACGGCAAGTCGGTGACTACCAATCAGATTGACGATATTTTGCGCACTTCGACAAAGTTGACCGAGCGTCGCAAAGCCTGGGAAGCCTCCAAAGAAGTTGGTAAAACACTCAAAGATGGACTGGTCAATTTGCGACAACTCCGCAACCAGTCGGTCAAGCCGCTTGGGTATAAATCATATTTTGACTATCAGGTGTCTGAATATGGGATGACTTCGGCGGAAATGATGAAGCTGATGGATGAAATCAACCGTCAACTCCGTCCGTTGTACCGCGAACTCCACACCTATGCCCGCTATGAACTGGCGAAAAAATACAATGCGCCTGTTCCTGACACGCTTCCGGCGGATTGGCTCCCCAATCGCTGGGGCCAGGACTGGAGTTCAATGGTCAATGTTGAAGGCATGGATGTTGACTCAGCGCTCAAAGACAAGTCTCCGGAATGGATTGTCAAACAGGCTGAGCAGTTTTACATCAGTCTTGGCTGGCCGGCATTGCCACCTGTCTTCTGGGAAAAATCATCGCTCTATCCACCTCCGCCCGATGCCAAATACAAGAAAAACAACCACGCCAGTGCCTGGCACCTGGATTACAAAAACGATCTGCGGTCATTGATGAGTGTTGAGCCAAATGCCGAATGGTATGAAACCACTCATCATGAGTTGGGTCACATTTACTATTATGTCAGTTATACCAATCAGGAGGTTCCGCCTTTGCTCCGCAGTGGTGCCAACCGGGCGTATCACGAAGCCATTGGCAGCATGATTGGGCTGGCATCAATGCAAAAACCTTTCCTGGAAGGTCGTGGTCTGGCGCCAAAGGATGTCAAAGTTGATCAAACCCAGGCGTTGCTCAAAGAAGCCCTCAACTATGTGGTCTTTATCCCGTTTTCTGCCGGGGTGATGCCTGGATTTGAATATGACATGTATGAAAAGAATCTGCCCAAAACGAAACTGAACCAGCGCTGGTGGGAATTAGCCGCAAAGTACCAGGGGATTACACCTCCTTCAAAACGAGGTGAAGCCTACTGTGATGCCGCTACCAAGACGCATATCAATGACGATGCGGCCCAGTATTATGACTATGCCCTGTCCTATGTGCTCTTGATGCAGCTTCATGACCACATTGCCCGCAACATCTTGAAGCAGGATCCACATGCGACGAACTATTATGGCAGCAAGGAAGTCGGCGATTTTCTGCGCAAAATCATGACGCCCGGCAGTTCACGTGACTGGCGTGTGGTTCTGCGCGAAGCCACCGGCGAAGACCTCAGTGCCAAAGCCATGCTGCGCTATTTTGAACCGTTGATGGAGTATTTGAAGAAGGAAAACCAGGGGCGGAAACACACGCTGCCA
>CAZXCE010000426.1:0-7438 GCA_964639175.1 uncultured Clostridia bacterium | reverse complement strand
ACGATGTCCTGTATTGGAGGCTGAGAAAACTGGGGCTTGGGGCCATCGAAGGGATGAGGGATGAAAGAAAACCAGTTCTTTAGCCCAAAAATCTTCAGCCCCCAGCCCCAGGCCCATCGTCTTCAGCCCGAGTTTTTCAGCCCTATCCTTGCGGCTTTCATCGCATCAATCTCAAAAATACCTTTTGGGCAATTCACTGAAACAATGGCGTCGTGGTCAATGACTCGCACCAGAAACGTTGTTTTCGTTCCCTCATACCGGGTTTCAACCAGATGAGCGGTTCGAAGTGGAAACAATTTGAGTTTGGGAGGTGACGGCTGCAAGCCATAATATTCGATTTGAATCAGACTTTGCGGAGATGAATGGATCAACCAGGTGTGGCACATCGCGGGTGCGCCCTGGCCGATAGCCCAATTCCCAAAGTACCGAGTCCCATATTCAGCAGAATTCTTGGCTCGAAATCGAACCAGATCATCACCTGACTGATTGATTTCACCCAGGAAGAAGGCGTCCTGTTTCTCGAAATCAGCATCTACGGGGTAGGAAACAAAGCTTGAGTCTCCGGAAAAAATCGGGTAGGCGCCAGCTAACTCCTGCCGATACAAGGAAATAAATGAACTTCCATATTTATATTCCAAAAAGTCGGGTTCGATGTGCGCAACACCAAATGACCGAATCCGGTTTGTGTACTCACCTTTCCAGGGTTCTTTGACTACCTTAAACGGCGTGCCAAAACTGGCATCGAGCACCAGCTCTTGAAATGAAATGATGGTTCCCTGCTGGTCATACTCGGGCCTGGAATAAAAGAAAATTCCAAACGTGGGATCAATAAAATGCCAGTTCCCGGCATAAAAGACTTCGGTGGCAACGTGACTGCTCAACGTTGGCAAATACACCCCATTCACAATCCGGGCTGGAATCCCAACCTTGCGGGCCAGGATCACAAATACCTGCCCTTTGCCGCCACAAAATGAAAACCCATCCCGCAAAATATCAGTCGCCCGAGACTTTGAGGTCGTCTTATCTTTGAGGTAACTGGCAACATACCGCAGAATTTCCAGCGCTTTTTCTTCGTCAGACAACGGCTTTCTTCCCTGTGGAAAGATGGTCTGTAAAACCGTCTCCAAAAAGGCTGGATCTTCATCGGCAGGCACCGTCAAATCAGCCGGGATTGGTTTATTTTTCCGGCCTGCAGGATTGCTTCTGGTCCAAACTGGTTGCTTTGAATTCTGGTTTTGGATGGGTTTCCGCTGTTTTTTTGGTTTGGGACGCGAGAGATACGATTGTAAGGCAAACGTTGCATACCCCAGACAAAAAGCAACCAGGATCATCAGACCTATTTTTTTGGCACCAGGCCGGGCAGTGTTCATACAAGTTTACAGTCAATCATCAACAGTCTGTTTGGTTTATTTCAAGGCTAAACCATTGAAATACTTGTATTTCTCTGAATCCTGAATCTCGGGCAAAATCATCACAATGCCAATGGCAGACAATCTATCCGGCAATGGCGTTTCTGGCATCAGCCACCAGCTTTGAAAGAGTGGCCAATATCACAGGAGCCACCTCCGAAAAAGTGACGTCTGATTTCACCGTCAGGACAAGATTCTGTTGAATAGATTGGAAGCGTAAAACTTAACCGAATGAAGGAACCACGAAAAATCGCAAACCAACTATCTCTCTCATTTCAGTCAAATTGCAAGCCAAATGATAACGCACCAGTTTTTTTCTTGTGGGTGCCTCAGGCGGTGAAAAAAGCCAGCGAACCAAAACCAGTTCGCTGGCCTTCATGTGACCTAACTTCAAAACTCAAAACCTGAACTGGCAGTGAATTCACAAAGCAAACAACAGCAGTTAAAACCTCAGCTCATTGAGTTTTGGGATAGATTCTTAGGAATGAAAATGAAATAACTTCATCATTTTTTCACCACAGAGGACACAGAGGAACACAGAGAAAAATCAATCAACCGAACCCTCTGTGTTCCTCTGTGTCCTCTGTGGTGAGTTTTTGACTTCCAATAGAGTTTGTTTCTGTTGACCAGGTTATTTTGTGTCCATTCCTTACTTCACTGTTACCTCAGCCGTGTTTGAATAAGCCGAATACTTTTTGGTGGTTCGATTGTAAGCCCGTACCCGGTACAGGTAAGTGCCCGGTACCAAATTCTGGATAAACGATGTGGTATTGGCCACCAGCGAGGCGGCCTGGGCAAAGCGTCCGGTACTCTTTGGCGCCCGCTCAACTACAAAATTGGTTTCATTGGTCGAATTATCCTGCCATCGAACGGTTACTTTCCGCGAGGCAGCCGTGGCGGTCAGATTTGATGGCGGGGCAATCACATTTGGATCCGGTGGCGGCGGCGGGGGCACGGTTGGCGCCAGGACGATGACCACTACCGAAGTCGAAGCTGTATTTCCAGCGTTATCCGTGACCGTGAGCGTGACCGGATAATTTCCCGCAGTTGAATAGGTATGTGTGACAACACTTCCAGAACCAGTTGTATTGTCGCCAAAGTTCCAGGCGTAAGAAACAATCGTCCCATCCAGGTCAACCGAAAATAACCCACCATTGAAAGTTACATTCACCGGGGCTGGTGCTTGCGGCGGATTCAGGTAAATTGCTGCAATCACAGGCGGCTGTGAGTTTCCAGCGGTGTTTGCTTGCAGGGCAAATGAAAATTCAGATGTGTTGCCCAACGGATCAGTGGCAGTGGCGGTTACAAATCGGGAGGCCGCAAGCGTGACCGGCACTGTTACTGAAAAAGCCGCATTTCCCGCCCCGTCGGTGGTCACTGAGGTTGTACCAATCACTTCCTGACCTTCATACTGAAAAGAAGTCACTGCATCATTGGCAAAAAATTCAAGCTGGTAGGTGGTATTGGGATGACTGTTGAGTGTGCCTTGAATAGTGGTTGAGCCACCACTTGAGGCGACACTGGTGATGGTTGGGTAGTTTTGCAACCCATTGGCGCCGGTGTCGGCATCTCCCAGATCATTGACCGTCAATCCGTCATTGTTGGTTTTGACCAGGTTGATTCCAAACAGGGTATTTGAGTAAATCGAATTTCGGGAAACAAGGGTATTGGAAGTTGATAGAGTTTGAGCCGGATGTCCAATTTCGACGCCATTCCCATAGTTGAACGCAATCAGATTTCCGGCTCCTGGCAGAGCCCCGCCCACGCTATTGTTCTGGCCGGATGGAATGTAGATACCGCCGCCGAAGTTGGGAAAGCTTACCGTCCCATTGAGATTGGTTCCAATTGAGTTTCCCTGAAGCTGGTTGTTATTTCCATTCTGGAATCTCACTCCCGCAAAAAGACCAAACCCAGGAAGACTCCCAAACCCATTCCCGGAAATAACATTTCTTGAAGCCGCAGTCGTTCCACCGACTAAATTATTTGAACCTGTCACCAGGACTCCGGCTGCCTGGTTGGATTGAGTGATATTACCTTCGATAATGTTGTTGTTACTGAATATCTCAAAACCATTACCACCTCGGCCATTGATAAGGTCATAGGTTTGATTCCCACTGAGGGCAATTCCACGAATCACAACGCTCCCCGAAAATTGTAAACACCCTAATCGTGCCATGGCGCCGGTAAACGAAATAATCGGTGTTCCAGCAAAGCCAGGTTGGGTCGTGGCATCAAGCGTTGCAGATTCAGTAAAGTCGTAAACCGGATTAAAAATAGCACCGAACAGGGAATCAAACCGGATGGTTTGGGGACCGCCAGGTGCGATATTAAAGGTGATCAAATCGGCGCCAGCACTGGCATTGGCCTCGCCAATCGCCGCACCAAGGGAACAGTTCCCATTCGCATCCCGACAAATCCCATCTCCGGGATTCATATCTCCAGAATTTGACGAGGCATCGGCGGTGTTGACAACGAAGGTGTGAACCGGTGCGGTTAAGGTCACTGCCGGCTGTGGGTCCCCAGCTTTGAGAATCACCAGATCGTTCAACCCATCCACGTTAAGCCGCATGGGCAGCACGGCCACCGGGGTACGTTGGGTGTCAAAGGTTACCGGAGCAACCGGGCTGATCGTCCGTTTGGCCACTGACTCACTTGTTTGATCCAGAACAATATGAAGCTGATTCGCTTGATCCAACACGACCAGATCATCGGATCCCGTTGATGACACTCGGGCGGTCACCAGTGATGTCGCTCCGGTCCATTGCCCACGTGACGAAAAATCACTGGAACCAACCGCTCCAACCATCAGTTGCCCCTGATCGGTCAGGAGCGCCACCTGCGGCGGTTGGTTTTGATGAAACCGACCAGTCGCAATAGCTTTGGTCACAAATGGAAATGATTGGATCTGATCGGCGTTGAATTCATTCCCGGTCAGTAAGTTCTTTTCCTGGAACGATACCAACTGGTTTCCAACCGCCACGATCAAGTCAGCCGTTGAGGTTTGCGTGAGCTGGCCAAAGGTACAGGCGGTCACAGTTCCTGGAAGTTTCATCCGTTGAAAATCAGACCCCCCAACTTTTTGCGAATGACTCAAAAACAGGAGTTCATCTCCATCGCTTCCCTGGAGCGCAATCGCCAGGCTGGCTGACCCGGTCGCTAAACTGAGCTGGCTCACCGCAACAGTTCTAACCAGCCCTGGAAGGTCAACTCGCTGGGTTGGATGGAGCCCACCCTGGCCATCACCAGAGATCACAAGCAATTCGCTTTTCCCACGTGTCAAAACCACCAAATCGGCGTGACCATCGGCGTCAAAGTCTCCGCCACCAACAAAGTCAGGCGCCTCCAGTAAGGCTACTTCTTGCACCGGAGGCAGAAACGGAGCGTCAATCAAGGTCCCCGCAGCCTTCCGGCGCTGAGCTTCTGGACTGTTTGGGAAGATTGAATCCACATTGCCACGATACAAAACGAGGCGTCCGCCACTGGTGGAACGCATTCCGGTGACTAAATCGGGCACCCCATCTTCATCAAAATCAGCGGTGGTTAACGTGGTGGGCTGAAATGCAGTTGGAGCTTTCGTTGATGAGTCTGATGGCGGGTAAAAGGACGGTAACGGATATCCATCCTGAAAATTGACCCAGGGCATTCCCCGCCCTGCAGCCTGAACCGAGATTGATAATTGACCGGGGCTTGGAAAGGCAGTCGGTGATGGTGATTGCTTCTGGGCGTTTACTTCACCCAGATACCTTGGAAAGTAGAGAAAAACAAAGCTCAACAAAAAGATAAAAACTGAGAGACGACGTGATGAAATCATTTGAAATGCTCCTGAAGACAAATTCAGTTAGCCCACAATTTTTCTGATAGGGGGAGGTAAAAAGACAGAAAAGTGAAGTGGTTACAATGTGAAACCGGATTGGAAGGGCGGGAATTTTGCATTGCCAGGATCAAGGGGGGAGCCAGCTTGCGCTTCCCAGTAATATGGTGGCTAAACCTGAACGCGCAAAAACGAGCAATCTGCTCTCATGGAAAAAAGCAAACCCACCTTGACTACACAAAACTCCAGTTCAATTCACCGATCAACATTCAGTGACAGAACATTTGGCGCTTCATTGCCCCTTTGAAGCTCGGAGCAACACCAAAAATCGCTGAATTCCAGGATGGTCAACAACTTGATTCAATTTTCCTATCCGCTGACTGTTGAACCGACGGTGGTTCAAGGTGGGTTGAGTTGGGTTCTAACCTAGCTGAAGAGCGTTTTTATAATCCTCAAGAAAAAGTCAATTTTTAATCAGTTCTGAGTTTCCGAAACATGGTTCTGGCTGTTGGCTCAAATTTTGAATGGTTTTTGAAAAATGACGGTGATTGATCCCCACTGGGAATACCTGTTTCAGCCGTGGGTCAGGCTCAATGTTTCGAAAGCGTCCCAAATTTGAGCGACGGTAAGATGATTCACCCATTTGCGGATTGCGCCGGTTTGGATAAACTCGCAGCCGCTCGTCCCTCATGACTTTCACTAAAGGATCCTTCACTTCAATGCTTGAACGACTGTTTCAACTTCAAGAGCGGAATACTACGGTTCGGACAGAGTTGATTGGCGGCGTCACCACGTTTGTCACCATGGCCTATATTATCGTCATCAATCCGGCAATTCTGAGTTTTGCGGGTCTTCCGATTGGCCCCAGCACGGTTGCCACGATTTTGGCGGCTGTTTTTGGATGTGCGTTGATGGGACTCTATGCCAATCGCCCGATTGCTGTGGCGCCCTACATGGGTGAAAATGCCTTTATTGCCTTTGGGTTAGTGGCTCTTGGCATTACCTGGCAACAACGTCTGGGGGCGGTATTTATCAGCGGCATTGGATTTTACCTGATCACGTTGTTTGGGATCCGCGCCTGGCTGGCCAATTCTATTTCACCCAGTCTCAAACATAGTTTTGCGGTCGGAATCGGTTTTTTTCTGGCGTTGATTGGTCTGTATGAAACTGGCATTGTCACCAGCTTTGTATCTGGGATGCCGGCTGAAGCGCTGTTGACGCCTGGAACACAAATTCTCCGAACACCAGATGTGCCAGTGAAAATCGGCAATTTGCGTGATCCACAGACCCTGCTGGCGATTTTTGGTTTTCTCATTATGGTCACCCTGCTCTATCGCAAAGTTCGGGGCGCGATCTTTCTTGGAATTGTGGTCACAGCGGTGATTGGGGTACTGCTTGGATTTGGAAAAGCCCCAACCGGGGTTGTGGCGCTTCCCTTCACGGGTGAATACAGCCTGGCGCCACTGGCGTTCAAACTCGACATTGCGGGTGTGTTGCGGCTGAGTTTTCTGCCGCTGCTCCTGACACTCTTTTTGATGGGATTTCTTGACACACTTGGCACCCTGGTCGGAGTTGGGGCGGCGGCAAATATCCTTGACGAAAAAGGCGATTTCCCTGAAATTGAACGCCCGATGACGGTTGATGCACTGACATGCATGTTCAGCGGCTTGATAGGAACATCAACGAGCGGTGCCTATATTGAATCGGCAACCGGCATCCGTGAAGGCGCCCGGACCGGACTGGCCGCCCTGACCACTGCGGCATTGTTTGCCGCGTCACTCTTCTTTATTCCACTGGTGTCTCCACTGCAACAATTGCGATTTGCTTATGCTCCGGCATTGATTGCAGTTGGCTTGCTGATGGTGGGATCAATTACCAAAATCAACTTTGAAGACTGGACCGAACTTGTCCCGGCCTGTGCCACCATTGCCATGATGGTCTTTACCTACAACATCGGGAATGGATTAACGGCGGGGCTGGTTTTGTATCCGGTTTTAAAGGTTCTTACCGGTCGTGCAAAAGAACTCAATGGCGGCTCAGTTGTCCTGGGCGCCCTGTGTTTTATCTACTATGTGTTCGGGTTACCACACTGAAAACCAAATGAAGAATTGAGAATGAAGAATGAAGAATGAAGAAAAACTGGTTCTTGGTTCTTGGTTCTTGGTTCTTGGTTCTTGGTTCTTGGAAGGTATTGATTCCAAAGCACGAAGTACCAGGT
>CAZXCE010000425.1:0-7441 GCA_964639175.1 uncultured Clostridia bacterium | reverse complement strand
GAACGAAGAACGAAGAACGAAGAACGAAGAACGAAGAACGAAGAACGAAGAACCAGTCACCAAACACCAGGTGCTAAAGGTAATTTTTCCGCCGAAAGACATCATCTTTAAGTGATGAAACCCGGTCGAGGAAGAGAAGTCCATTTAAGTGGTCAATTTCATGTTGAATTGCACGGGCTTCAAATCCTTCTGTTTCCAGATTGCATTCTTTACCGGTTGGATCGGTATACCGAAGGGCAATTTGAACCGAACGCCGAACGTTGCCCGTGAAATCAGGGATACTTAAACATCCTTCGCGCATCAATTCACTGCCGTCAGAGGCGATAATTTCAGGATTGATCATAACCATCAGACCGTGATTGGGATGCGGTTTTCGGCTGACAGAGACATCAATGGCGACGATTCGAATGGGATTGTCTACCTGAGGGGCAGCCAGGCCGACACATCCACGAAAGGACTGGAGCGTCTCGACAAAATCCTTGATAAATTGATCCACTGCTGCATCAATGCTGGTCACTGGCTGTGAGATCAGTTTGAGCCGTGGATCAGGGATTGTGAGGACATTCAGGATAGCCATTACAGTTCAGCTACCTCCACCGGGCGAACTCCAACCTGAACCCCTAATTCTTTCCCAATGCCCTCCAGTTCGAGGGTCAAATGTGATGGATTGACCTCAGAGGGAACTTCGATTTCAAGCATCATCACATAGGTCGGAGAGTTATCTTTCCGGATGACCCGTGTGTTCATATCAGTAATGTTGACATCCCGATCAGCCAGATGCTGTGTGATGCGATAAATAATGCCTGGCTGGTCAGAGCCGTACACCGAAATCAAAAATGGAAGCGTGTGGGCAGACCCGTTGGCCCGAACGAGTTCGGCTGCTTCAATTGGGCAGACCGAGATGGACAGCCCCATTGGCGTTCCGGCATCACGCAGGCCGGATTCAAGTCGGTCACGGGTGACACTACTGTTGACGGTGAGCAGCAAAATCATTGCAAATTCGCCACCTAACAGCGTGTGGCTTGAATCTTCAATATTGCAGCCAAGCTCAAACAACACGCGTGTCACAGCCGCAACAATCCCGGGCTGGTCTTTCCCAACCGCTGTCATTGCATAGTAGGTTTTGGTTGAGGTGTTATTATCAATGTCTGGGTGTGTTTCAGTCATTACCATAGAAAATTCCTATAAAAATTGAGGGCAAGAGGTCGTTATGGCTTGCTATTGGCTACTCACGGCGCTAGGGCTTCCAGTCAACCAAAAAGATATTGGTATCCCCCTGGGTCAAACTGTTGCGGTTTGAAGCAAAAACCAGCTTTTTGCCATCTGGTGAAAACATCGGGAAGCCATCAAAGGTGTCGTTATAAGTTACTCGTTCCAATCCGGTTCCATCAATATTGATCAGATAAAGCTCGAAGTTGCGTCCTTTCGGGTCATCCATATTGGAAGAAAAGATAATCTGCTTGCTATTCGGGAGAAAGAACGGGGCAAAGTTGGCTTTGCCGTTATGGGTTAACTGCCGTTGATTTTTCCCATCAGCATCCATGACAAAAATTTCAAGCGTGGTTGGGCGGATCAAATGTTCTTTGAGCAGCGACTGATAATCTTTGAGGATGGCCTCGGTGGCTGGTCGGTGGGCGCGATAGACAATTTTTTTGTTATCTGGCGAATAAAAGGCGCCGCCGTCATATCCTGGGATGTTGGTCAGTTGTTTCATATTTTTGCCATTGATGTCCATTGAATAGAGTTCCAGGTCACCAGATCGATCAGAGGTAAAAATGATTTTCTTCCCATTGGGTGAAATGGTGGCTTCGGCATCATAACCGGGTGTTGTGGTCAACGGTTTGGGATTGGATCCATCCCGGTTGGCAATAAAAATGTCGTAATCTGGATACAGCGACCAGACATACCCACGCGAATAATCCGGTTTAGGCGGACAATCTTTGCTTCCGACATGGGTTGAGGAGTACAAAATCTGCTTCCCATTTTTCAGGAAGTAAGAGCAGGTGCAGCGTCCATAACCAGTACTGATCAGTTTTAGATCTGAACCATCCAGATTCATCGAGTAAATCTGGTCACAGGGGTGGCCATCACGAGTGGATTGAAAAATCAGTTGTTTTCCATCAAAAGAAAAATAAGCCTCGGCATTTTCGCCCCCAAAGGTGAGTTGTTTGATCTCGCCCAGGTGTTTTTCCCGGGGATCAACTGACGGCTGGGGATATTTTTCTCGTGGTTGGGGTTGGGGTTGGGGTGCTTTTTGTTGGGCCTGGGTACCTGGCGTCAGGCACAACCAGGGCAAAATCACACATGCCAAACAAGTGAGGAAAACAAGAGATGTTCTGACCACAGGGCAAAGACTCCTCGATAGAATGAAGAAGAATGGCGTTGTTTTTAGAAGCGGCCTTTCCGAAAAAATCAGTTGCCGAGAGCTAGAGTTCCGCAACCAGTTGGCGCAATTCAGTCACAGAGGGCAGTGAGGTTCTGGCGCCAAGTTCACGGCATTTGAGTGCTGCCACCGCGTTGGCAATACGCATCGTGGTTTCAATTGGAAAGCCCTCAAGGATGCCATATAAGAAGCCTCCACGGAAAGCATCTCCGGCACCCGTCGTATCTTTGCAGGGAACAGTGAACGCTGGTGTATGCACCAGCCGGTTATCAACCAGGGCGAGTGATCCTTCAACCCCAAGCGTCATGGCAACGATCTGGGACCCAAATCGGTTGTGTAATTGTCGTAAGGCGCGTTCCGGGTCTGCTTCGCCGGTCGCCACGGCTGGGAAATCGGTTGAGGCCAGCAAATAGTCAACCAGGGGGAGGAGTTCTTCGACTCCAGGATAGAGTTCATCAATATCAATTGCGACAGGAATTCCCGCGGCCCGTGCCCAGTGGGCGGCCTGAATACTGGCTGCGACGCTATAGCCGTCCAGATGCAAAATCCGGCCAGAGGTAATGATTGCTTCCGAGAGATCCGCTGGCGAAAAATTCAACCTTTGATCGTGATGCCAGATCACCGTGCGCTCGCCGGTCTGGCCATCAATGATGATATAGGCGATTTGGGTTTCAGCGTCAGGGGCAACCAGCAGTGTCGTGGTATCAATGCCTTCTTGTTCAAGTGAAGCCCGTTGAAAGTCTCCGCTTTCATCGTTGCCAACTTTACCGAGATAACACACCGATTTGCCAAGTCGTTTCAACGCAGTTAAGGCGGTTGCAACCTGACCTCCAGCCGAACGCACATGTCCCCGGAGCGGTACTTTACTGTTAAAAGCCGGATAGGCATCAACCACAATTAAGGTATCAACGGCATTGAGACCAAGGCCAACAACATCGTAGCGGGGTGACATGTGGAAATGGAGGGGGAAGAAGGAAGGTTGTATTTGGAGGCTGAAGAAATCGGGCTGGGGCTGAAGAAGTCGGGCCTGGGGCTGTATTACCCGCTTTCTGTAGCCCAAAGTCTTCAGCCCTGAGCTCCAAGCCCCAAGCCCTTTGTCTTCAGCCCGAAGTTTTTAGCCCGGGCCATCAATCGGTTTAGCCATTTGCACCAGATTTGGTCACGACTTTATTTTCAAGTACGCGAACTTCAACCCGGCGATTTTCCTGGAGTTCTTCTTTGGTTCGGGCTTCATCATCAATTTTGCCAGCACCAATATAGGTAATCCGATACAGGTCAATACCGTGAACCCGGAACAGATAGCGTTTCACTTCATCCGCCCGATTCTCGGTCAGTCTTTCATTGTAGCGAACACCGCCACGGCGGTCGGCATAACCCGCGATTTCAATCCGAGTGCCTTTACGACCTTTCACATACGAGGCAATCGAATCAAGCTTTAACTTTTCATCCGCACTCAGTTCAAAACGGCCAGTTTTAAAATAGACTTTCTCGTTTCGAACCACATTAAAGGTATCAATTTCCTTGCTGGTTTCAACCAGGTCGGTGCGCACGGCAACCGCTTTGCGGTCAGCTTCAACCGCTTTGCGGTCAGCTTCGGTTGCTTTGCGTTCGGCTTCTTCGGCTTTTACGCTCACGGTATCAATCCGGCGGCTCAACCGGTCGTCAACTTCCTTGATCGCGGATGAATTGCGACGTACGGATTCTTCCAGTTCAGCGGTGCGCCCTTCGAGTGGGGCGACACGTTCGTCAATGGTTTTCCGCACGAACTTTTTGGTAGCACAGGCTTGTCCAAAGAACATAACAGACAAAGCCAGCAACGTTGCTGTGATAAAACGTCGGCTCATGGGTTCTCCTCAAGTGATAGATTGAAAAAGATGTTGTCCCGCAAATATTGAATGAGCTTCAAAGAGGGGAATTAAAAGGGAAAAGTGGAATGTGCCGTCTTAAATATCAGATAGAGTCAGAAAGATCAATGCTTGGGGCAAAGGAAGGGATGAGGGATAAAGGATGAGGGATGAAAGAAAACCAATTCTTCACCCCAATGTCTTCACCCCTTAGAAGGCTTGCCCAAAGCTGATGTGAAACTGGACGCGTGACAGTTTCTGATTGGGGACGGCCACAAAGCTAGGTGGATCCAGGTTATATCCCATATCGATTCGGATTGGCCCCAGACCTGTTTTTAGGCGGATGCCCGTTCCAACTGTATTGGTAAACCCACCCAGTCGGATGTTTGATACCTTATCAAAAACATTGCCGGTATCATAAAAAGCGGCACCGGTCAGGGCCCGAAAGATTGGGTATCGCAATTCGGCGTTGAGCACCACCACGGCATTTCCACCAATTGGCTGGTCAGTGATTGGGTCACGTGGTCCGGCCTGTTCGAAGTCAAGGCCGCGGATGGTATTGGCGCCACCAGAGAAAAATCGTTCGCTGATAGGCAGGTTGATTGACTCTCCGTAGGGTCTGGCCAGCCCGATGCGGACACTGCTGGCAAAGACAACTGATGGAATTTTCGGGAGCGCGCGAAATTGCTGGTACTGTCCAAACATGCGCAGGTAGCGCTCAGTGCCGCCGATTTTGGTGGATGCCAGCGACAGGTCAATAATCGAAAACGACCCTTTGGTGGCATCCAGGGCAGAATCACGGCTATCCCGCAGGTAGGTGCTTGAAATGCGGCCAAGTTTGACCGGCCGATTGTTCCGATCAAGGTCATCCCCTGAAATTTCCAGGTCAAATGGGCGGACATCATCAAACTGATATCGGAAAATCAATGAGGTCAAATCATTGAGTTTTCGCTCAGTTCGGAGTTGAATGGATTTTCGCTCGATACTGAAACTGACTTCCTGCGAGCGCTGAAACAGAAATGTCGTCAAAAAAGGCCACTGTGAGCCCAGAAAGCGGGGAAACTGATACGAAACCTGGCCAAGTTGTTCACGCTGGCTCAGGCGGAAAATCAGACTGGCGGTTTGCAGCCGGCCAAAGAGATTGCGGTTGGCAATTTCAAATGAAAACCGGGGTGTTGCCTGACGCTGGACTTCCTGTTGCTCGATACCGACGCTGTAAGAAAGCGTGTAGCGTTTTCCCTCAGCGACATCAATAAAGACGTCATAGAGTTCACGATAGGGGCCATCAGACCGGACTGGTTGAATGCGGGTGATGACCTGGTTAAACAGGCCCGTGCCATACAGGTTTTGTTCGGTCTGGCTGAGTTTGCTTTGCTGCAGCAGGTTTCCTTTTTGAAACAGCAGGTACTGCTGGACCACATGTTTATGGGTTCGGCCCCGCACGGTCACAAAGATATCGTTGATAAAAATGCGTTTGCCTTCTTCGATTTGATAGGTGACTTTGGCTTCGTTGGGGGCAGCGTCGGCAAACTCAATTTTAGGCGTAATGACCGCCCGCGCATATCCGGCTTCTTCATACAGGCTGTACAGTTGATTGATGTCCTGGTTGAGTCGTTCCTGCGAAAAGTAATTATCATCTGGGGCGTGGGCCAGGATTTCCATCCGTAACCGGTCGGCGGTAAAGGTATCGTTCCCAAGAAAGGCGACTTCTTTGATCAGGGTCCGCTGGCCTTCATCAACCACAAAGGTCACTTCAAAATCAGGTTTATCGGGTGAGATCCCCAGTCGCCGTTCAGTCACGCGTGCCTGTAAGTATCCAAGGTTCCTGAGCTTGCGTTCAATGAGCCCGGCATCAGTCGTCAGGCTTTCGAGACTGGTTTTTCCGCGTGACCGGGGAAGGATCCCGGCTGGCTGGGAAAGCAGTTCAGGACCAATATCAAGTATTGTAAACTTATCAGTTCCAATGAGTTTGACGGCTTCCAGCCGGTACCGCCGATCCTTTTCCACGGTGTACACCACCGAAGCCGTTTCTTCAAAAACCGACTTGGTATAGTCAACTGCCGCAAAGAAATATCCCTGGGTTTGTAAATAGGTCAGCATTTTTCGCTTTCCATCTTCCAGGACAAAATCATCAAGCCCGCCATACCGCAAAATCGGCAGGATATCGCGCTGTTCTTTGCGCGAGAGGTCATATCCTTCGATTTTGAGATCAACCAGCGGGCCAGAGTCCAGATTGGCTGACACGGTGACCGTATTGGTTGCCGGGTCATATTCGGCAAAGGGAAGCGAGATCTGAGGGCTCAGGTAACTGGCATCGAGGTGCCACTGGCGAATTTTTTCCAGGTCAGACTGAATTAAATCAGTGGTATAGGGAATTCCGGGCTTTCCTTTCAATTTCTCAGTCAGTTTCTTGAGATCAATTTTGATATTGCCTTCAATCTGGATGGGTTTGGCCAGCAGGGCCTGATCGCCTTGCAGAATGCGATAGGTGATGTCAACCCGCCCATCAACGTCTGGGTCGCTGATCGTCCAGTCAATTTTGGCTCGAAAAAATCCTTTTTCCTGAAAGACACCCAGTAAGGTCCGCTGGCCTTCTTCGACGGCCCGATTTGACAGGGGAGTATTGACATCGAGCCCGACCAGTCGGGCGCGAAGCTCTTCGGGTGAGAAGAATTGATTTCCACTAAAGAAAATGTCCTTTACCCGTTCCTGTCGGGTAATCACAAATCTAAGCACCACTGATCCAGGGCTTTCCCCACCAGTCAGGAAGACCTGGGCATTGGAGGCCCGGCGTGACTGGTAGATTCGGCGCAGGGCCTGATTGATTTTGACTGGGGAATAGTCTTCACCCACTCGAAGGTCGAGCAGATCACGCAAGCCAGTATCTGTGGCTGGCGACCCATTTGAAAAGCGAACTTCGAGGTCAATCCGGGTAATCCGCTGTGACTCAGTTCCACCTCCAGGTCGAGCCAGTTGCACGTGGGTTGGGAAAGAGCCGCTGAAATCTTGAGAAATCTCGGTGGGCGATGATTGAAGGGCTGAATTGGGAATGGTGCTCCTGATATTTTGTCCCCAACTGGGATCGCTCCACCCGCCCATCACGGCCAGCAAGGAAGTACAGATCAACTTCGTTAGATAGTTGTTTCGAATCTGTTTCTGTCTCATGAAATGATTGCCCTGGCTCTGTGGAATGAAGAATGAAGAATGAAGAATT